>QMPA01000116.1 GCA_003650365.1 Bacteroidota bacterium
TGTTTTTAGTTGTCAGTTTTTAGTTGTCAGCAATTTGACGCTTCCAGGTTCTGCGAACGTTGGAAGGTCATTATTCATCCCGCAATGCCACAACCGGTTTTACGGCGGCAGCTTTTCTGGCCGGAACATAACCAGCTACTGCACCGGCAATTACCAATAATACAGTTGCGCTTATTGCTATATTTATATTAATTTCAGGGTTTGCAAAATAGTCGTGAACAGGCAAAAATTTTGCCATCAATTCCAAAAGTCCAACACCCCCAACCAGGCCAATATAACCGGCGAAAGCTGTAATTAAAATGGATTCCTGAAGAATAAGGCTAATGATTGTCCACGGTGTTGCACCCAATGCTTTTCTGATTCCGATTTCTTTTGTCCGTTCTTTCACTACGATCATCATAATATTGCTAACACCTACAATTCCAGCAATGATGGTTCCCGTTCCAATTATCCAGATAAAAAACCGTATTCCGGCAAACAAGTCCATAAATTGACGGTAGTTTTCTATGCTGTTAAAAATATTGATTGCCCGGGTATCCTGGGGGTCAAATTTATGTTTGGCAGCTAATTCTTGTCGCACTTCTTCCTCTATTCCCTTACTCATACTTACATCCGTTTCGCTCAGGTTCAAACAAACCGTCCGGATATTATTACCCATATTAAACACCCTTTGGGATGTGCTGACCGGAAGATAAACCCTTTGCAAATCTCTGTCCTGACCCGGATCGTCAAAAACGCCCACAACTTTAAAAGGTACGCCACCGACTTTAATGTATTTGCCAATGGCGTCTTCGCCTTCTTTAAACAAAGCTTCGTAAACCAATCTTCCCAAGGCAATAACTTTGCGGTAATCGGTAATGTCTTTTTGGTTGAGGAAACGGCCACTGATCATTGTTAATGATTCAACCAGCCGATACTCTGGGGAAATGGCAAACATGTCGAAGGTGCCGTATTCATTTTTATAGGAAAGGTAACCGTTCTGCAAGAAAATATATGTCCTCGAAGAACTTGCCTCCACTTTATCAATCCGACTTAAAATATCTTTGTCTTCGTTGGTAAATTGAAGTCGACGCCCGGCTTTCATCCCTTTATAAGGCATGGAAGTAACGCCCGAACTAATGGAAAGGTAATTAACGGCATCGCCCAGAAACTCGCGTTTAACGCCATTCTCAAGTCCATAACCCGAGCCCAATAATACAACAAGCATAAAGATTCCCCAGGCCACACTAAAGCCTGTTAATATTGTCCGCAATTTGTTATTGCGAATGGTACTGAAAATCTCCTGCCATTTGTCGAGGTCAAACATTTTTTCTCGCTTTATACTTATGCCATTACTTGTTGAGCTAACCAGCTTTTGCGGTCGCCATTTGAAATAATTGAGTCTATTAATCCATCTTTTAGTTTGATGATCCGGTCGGTTTTTGCTGCGATATCCCTTTCGTGGGTAACAATTAAAATGGTGATTCCCATTTCATTTATCTCTTTGAAAATTTCCATTACTTCCAATGAAGTGGCCGAATCCAATGCACCGGTCGGTTCATCAGCGAGTATTACTTTGGGTTGCGAAATTAAAGCCCTTGCAATGGCCAGTCGCTGTTTTTGTCCCCCCGAAAGTTCGTTTGGTAAGTGGTGCGCCCATTCTTTTAATCCCATTTTATCGAGATATTCCATGGCCATTTTGTTTCTTTTTTTACGGCCAACTTTTTGATAATAGAGCGGAAGGGCAACATTCTCAACAGCATTCTTAAAAGAAATAAGATTGAAGGATTGAAAAACAAATCCGATAAATTTATTTCTTAAAAAGGCTGCTTTTTTTTCACTCATTTCCTTAATCGCTTCACCGTTCAGAAAAAACTCCCCTTTGTCAAAATTATCCAGCATTCCAATTATATTCAACATGGTGGATTTTCCTGATCCTGACGAACCCATTATCGACACCAGTTCCCCTTTATCAATGTGCAGATCTATTCCTTTTAAAACGTGCAAACTGGTTTTACCTGTATAATAGGTCTTATTAATATCCTTTAGATGAATCATAGAATTTGTGGTTGTTTTCTGGTAATCAAATAACGCAGAAACAATATCAGTAATTGTGCCAATCTGTTTAACCGTCTTATTTAAAACACTTTAAAAAAACAATCGCTTATAAATGTGTTCGGCATTTTAGTGCAAGTGTGCGAAAGCGTGCAGCTATATTTAGATTGGAAAGTATTAAACCTACAGACAATAAGCTGTTAATTTAATAGTTAGTATTTTTGAGTTTTAAACAACAACACATTGGAACTGTACACCAAAAAGAAGCGAAGCAAACTTTTTCTGTTTATTCTGGCGTTAATTATTATTGCCGGTTCTGTTTTTTTCACCAATGTTTTGGTACAAAAGTTTGCAAACGAAGAACGAAAAAACGTAGCGCTTTGGGCTGATGCTGTTCACAGAAAAGCAAGGCTAGTACGTTATACCGAGTCTTTTTTTAAGCAATTACAAGATCAGGAACGGGAAAAAGTTGAGCTGCTTGCCGATGTTTATAAACAAATTCTGAAAGACGATTCGGACGATGACCTTACTTTTTACATGAATGTTCTCGAAAACAACAAAACCATTCCCATCATTCAAACAGATGAAAATGGCAGAATAATTGAAGGAAAAAATCTGGAATTTGTACTGGATTCGAGCATTTATCTTATAGGTAATTTGAAAGAAGATTTTTCTACTTACAATCCCATTGTCGTACCCTACACCAGCAACAGACAAAATTATCTTTACTATAAAGACTCCAGGTTCTTTACGGAGCTAAAAGACGTTTTGAACGATTACATCAGTTCGTTTATGTCGGAAGTGGCTTTGAACTCATCCAGCGTGCCGGTAATTATTACTGACAGCACCAAAAAAAATGTCATTCAGTTCGGTAACCTCAACGACATTCGGATGAGCGACCCTGTTTATGTTCAACAAAAACTAGCCGAAATGGCTGATGAAAATATGCCTATCAAAGTATCGTTTGGTGAACAGGGAAGCAGTTATATTTTTTACAAAGACTCGGAATTACTCACCATTATGAAATACTTTCCAATCGCACAAATATTGATTATCGCTGTGTTTTTTGCCATTGCATATTTATTATTCAGTTATTCGCGACGCGCAGAGCAAAACAGGGTTTGGGCAGGGATGGCAAAAGAAACGGCCCACCAATTGGGCACACCGCTTTCGTCAATTATGGCCTGGCTTGAATTGTTAAAAATGAGGAAAGGAACCGAAGAGGCTGCCAAAGAAATTGAAAAAGATATTGAGCGTTTGGAAGTGATTACCGAACGATTTTCGAAAATTGGTTCTGTTCCGAAATTGGAAGAAAATGATATTGTTGATATTGTTTTGAAGAGTATTGAATACCTGAAACCGAGAACCCCGAAGAAAATAAACTATATCCTAAACCTTCCCGACAAACCAATTTTGCTTCCTGTTAATGGGTCTTTATTCAGTTGGGTAATCGAAAATATTTGTAAAAATGCCATTGATGCCATGGCCGGTTCAGGTACAATTACGGTTCAACTGAAAGAAGAACCCAAACAAGTTTTTATCGACTTTATCGACACTGGAAAAGGTATTTCCATTACGGAACAAAAAGCCATTTTCAACCCGGGATATACCCGCAAAAAACGAGGTTGGGGATTGGGACTTTCACTCTCCAAACGGATTATCCGCGATTACCACAAAGGCAAAATATTTGTGAAATCATCTGTCTCTGGAAAGGGTACGACTTTTAGGGTTGTATTGAAAAAACAGCTTGATTAAAATCAATCATGGATGTTTCATCTGCTTATTTTTTTCACACAGCGACGCAAAGGCGCAACGTTTTGATGTTGTTTTATTGCTCAATTACAAAGTAGATTTTGTTAAAATACTGTTTGTTTGTTATTTGTTTCTTTGTGTTTTAGAATTTCTTTGAAACCCCATGCCTGGCATTTACATCCATATTCCGTTTTGCAAACAAAAGTGTCACTATTGCAATTTTTTCTCGGTGGCTTCCAACAAATACAGAGCTGTTTTTGTGGATGTTTTGCTAAAGGAAATTCAAAGGCAAAAAGATTACCTAAGCGACCAGCCAATCCGTACCATTTACTTTGGCGGAGGAACTCCTTCCATGCTTTCTGTAAAAGAAATAAATCAAATTCTTGAGCAGATAAATACATTGTTTACAGTTAGTAATGATGCTGAAATTACACTGGAAGCCAATCCTGATGATTTGAATGAAAGCAAATTAAAATCGCTGAAAAATGAAACCGCCATCAACCGACTAAGCATGGGTGTACAAAGTTTTTTTGATGACGATTTGATTTATCTGAACCGGGTGCACAATGGAAATCAGGCGCGTGATGCCATCGAGCTGGCATTGAAAAATCAGTTTGATAATTTGACTATTGATTTAATTTATGGGATTCCCACATTAACCGAAACAAAATGGAGAAAGAACCTGGAAATTTTCATGGCTTATAATTTGCCGCACCTATCAGCTTATTCGTTAACCGTTGAGCCCAAAACAGCACTGAGCACACTCATCCGAAAAAAGAAGATGCAGCCCGTTAACGAAGAAAAAGCCATTCAGCATTTTCAAATCTTGTTGGAAGAAACCAATAAAAACGATTACATCCATTACGAAATATCGAATTTTGCCAAACAGGGGCATTATTCAAAACACAACAGCATTTATTGGTTGGGCGGACATTATTTGGGTTTGGGACCTTCGGCACATTCGTTCAATGGTGTTTCGCGACAGTGGAATGTTTCTTCTATGAAACAATACATCGAAGCCGATACGCTGGAAAAAACCGTTTTTGAAAAAGAAGTGCTGACCACCAATCAGCAATACGATGAATATGTAATGACATCTTTAAGAACTTCCTGGGGATGCGATAGTGAGCATATTCTAAATGTATTCGGACAAAAATACTATTCACACTTTGAAAGCAGTGTTCAGCAGTTTCTTTTGGATGACAAGATTGAAAAAGAGGGTAGCATTTACACCCTCACGAATAGGGGTAAATTATTTGCTGATGGTATTGCGGCTGCACTGTTTTTTTGATTGAGATTTCTTGTGCATTACAAACACACTGTTATTCCAAATAGAGAACAACGTCTTTGCGAGCCCCGCGCGTTGGCCACATGCGATGGCGCGAAGCAATCTCTAAAAATCTAAAGTCTAATATAAGATCGAGACTCTCGCGGCATGCCTACACACAAAAACCTACCTAAGGATGCCTCAGAGCTAAACGATTGATTTATTTTTATTCTTTAATCCCTGAATAGAATTACCTTTGCCCTTTCACTAAAAATAAAAAAAATGTCACAAATCACATTACAAGGAAACGCAATCAACACCATTGGCAAATTACCAAAAACAGGAACACAGGCTCCTGATTTTGCATTGGTTGCAGCCGACCTTTCAACAAAAACCATGGCCGATTACAAAGGCAAAAAAATCGTCATGAACATTTTCCCAAGTCTCGACACCGGAACTTGTGCTGCATCGGTACGCAGATTTAATACCGAAGCTTCTAAACTGGAAAATACCGTGGTACTCTGTATTTCAAAAGACCTGCCTTTTGCACAAGCCCGTTTTTGTGGAGCCGAAGGTTTAGAAGATGTTTATACCCTGTCTGATTTTCGTGATGGCAAATTTGGTAAAGATTATGGTGTTGAAATTATTGACGGACCACTGGCCGCTCTGGAATCAAGAGCAGTTGTTGTTATTGACGAAACTGGAAAAGTAACTTACAACCAGCAGGTTCCTGAGATTGTTGATGAACCGGATTATGATGCTGTTTTGGCTGCTTTGTAAAAAAACTAAATGGATTAAAAAGGTTGCTATTGTAAAATAGTGACTTTTTATTTGCATAAATTGATGAATGCAATAAAAATATCAGGTAATTATCCATCAAATAAAGTTAAAATCTACGATGCGGAATATTTGAATTATGAAGACTCAACTTTGCTTCCCGGTTTTCTTATTCCCGATGATAATGATGAATTTTCGATACATGAATCAGAAGGCCACTTTGGGTTTTTTAACAGCAGCGGTACCCAATTTCATGTTTTGGTCAAAGCGCGCAATGGCTCAGGTTTAATCAACGGTTGGGCAGTGGTTACTGTTGATGTGGAATAAAATCTTTTCTTATCACTATGTGTAAATGGAATGGGGTTGCGTTTATAAACACTATTACGTTAGCCAGAATACACTGAGACAAAAACTCAAGTGAAAAGAAAAAAACAAAATCTTAACACAAAACAAACCTATGTAAAGAATAATGTATTTTCTTATCACATTTGACTATCTTTGTAAAGATTTAGAAAAAGACTTTACGGAATGGGGGCATCAGGAATATTAAAAAAACTACCTTTAGAACAAGATATTGAGAGTAAAAAGATTCTAAAGAAATTAGCATCTGCTCACAGAGCATTAGCCGAATTAAAGGGAATTGTTTCAAGTATTCCAAACGAAAACATTTTAATCAACACATTAGGACTTCAAGAAGCAAAAGACAGCTCTGCCATTGAAAATATAATCACAACACATGATGATATTTTTAAAGCCGAATTGAATCTTGACGGATTCAAATCATTAAATGCCAAAGAAGTCCAGAATTACATTTCTGCTCTAAAAAAAGGATTCGGATTAATATCAAAGAACAAAATCCTGACTAACAACGACATTATTGAAATCCAATCGGAATTGGAAAAAAACAATGCAGGATTCAGAAAAGTACCCGGAACGGCCTTGAAAAATACAACCACAGGAGAAATCATTTATACACCACCTCAGGATTATAATACAGTCCTGGAATTAATGAGAAACCTTGAACAGTTTATAAATGATGAAACATTATCGGACTTCGACCCTTTAGTCAAAATGGCTATTATCCACTATCAATTTGAGAGCATTCACCCATTCTATGATGGAAACGGAAGACCTGGCAGAATAATCAACGTATTATACCTGGTAATGAACGAATTATTGGATTTGCCAGTTTTATATTTAAGTCGATACATTATCCAACACAAAGGAGATTACTATAAATTACTGCAAGAAATAAGAGAAACTGGTAATTGGGAAAACTGGGTGCTTTATTTACTGAATGGTGTTGAACAAATTGCGAAAGAAACAATTGTCCTCATCGAAAAAATTCGAGAGCTAATATTTGAATACAAGAATTTGTTAAGGGACAATTACAAATTTTACAGTCAAGACTTATTGAACAATTTGTTTAAACATCCATATACAAAAATTGAATTTGTTGTAAATGATTTAGGAGTTTCAAGAATTACAGCATCTAAATATTTGACCCAATTATCAAAAGACGGACTGTTGAGAAGGGAAAAACTGGGGACCGGAAATTATTATGTAAATGAGAAATTGATTGAATTATTGATGTTGAAGAAATAAGTACTTTGGCCAACAGCAAATAATAACACAGATTTACAATTCGCACCAGCCGACAAACAAACCAAAATTTGCAAAAGAGTTCAATTTCACCCCCTTCAAACTGATATCTGAAAATAAATAGAAAATCTTATTATAAGATGAAATACAAACAAATACAAATTCCAAAACCAAAAATTATTTATTATGAAAAACTTAATGAATTCCTTATTAATGATTACAGCATTAATGTTAATATTTAGCTCGTGCGAAAAAGAGACAACAGATCCTATTACTGATATTCATATTACAAAAGACATTACTGAAAATACAACCTGGCAAGCACAGTATGTGTATTATGTGGATGTATCTATAGACGTTACAAACGCTGCTACTTTAACAATAGAACCTGGAACTACAATAAAATTTGGTCAAGGTAAATCACTAACCATTTCTTATGCTGGCTCTTCATCTGGTAATATTAAAGCAAATGGAACGAAAGAAAAACCCATTGTTTTCACGTCGCAAGCTGATGTAAAATCAAAAGGCGACTGGAATGGTATTTGGTTATATACAGGTGCTAATGCCTCAGAATTTAACTATTGTATATTTGAATATGCCGGTGGATCAGGATGGTCTGGCGGTGAAGGAGCAATTACAATTAATTTAGCAAAAAATGTGAGCATTGATAATTGTATATTTGAAAATAGCGAAAGTTATGGCGTGAGAGTATACCAAAGCCGTTTGGGTTTGAATTCCTTTACTGGGAATACTTTTAATAATAACGAAATCAATGATTTAAAACTCTATGCCTACAATGTTAGTCATATTGGAGAAGGAAATATATTCTCAAAAGACATTGATGTTTTTAGCTCTGACGTAGATGCTCCCGGAGATGTTGTTTGGGCTAAACAAAATGCAAATTATATTCTGTTTGGTGAAGTAAGTGTTGGTTCTGGTACAGGAACAAAACTAATAATCGAAGCAGGAGCAAGTCTCAAATTTAACGAAAATTCACATATAACTATTGCATACAGCAGCTCTAATTTTGCTATGATTGAAGCTATTGGCACAGCTACAGAACCAATTCATTTTACTTCATCATCTGCAAACCCTTCAAAAGGAGACTGGAATTCAATTACTTTCTATGATGGATCATCTTCAGGTTCAGTTTTCGACTATTGTAATTTTTCTGATGGTGGTGGCTACAGCGGAGCTCCCGCAATGATTGTTTTTAAGTATCAACAAGGTTCAACAACAACCATAAAAAACAGTTCCTTCTCAAATTCTGAAGGGTATGGAATAATGCTCGACCAAGTTAATAGTGATACGAATTATCCGAGCTTATTTAATAATACTTTTTCTAATAATACTTTAGGAGATATGAATTGGTAAAACTATTCACGGTTATTTTAATACCCTAACGTTGGTTTAAGTCTGTGATTTAAACCAACGTTAATTTCACTTATCCACACTAAACCTTGCAATCAAATAACCCACCACCGGGCTAAGCATAAAACTCAGGAAAAATGACCATTCCACACCCAACTTTTTTTTCTTTCCAATGGTTTCGGAAACGATGAGCGCCAGTACATACCAGGCAATAACAATGGTGATAACTGTATATTCGTTCATGGCTTAATAAAAATAGATAAACAAATAAATTCCGGGAATAATAAATCCTAAAATAGTCAGCCAGGCACCGCGTCTGGTGATTCCTTTTTCTCCCCGTGGGATTAAAATTCCACCAATTCCGAGTAGAATTAATGCACCTGCAAAAATATCCGAAAACCAGGTCCAGTATTTTATGGGATTGTAATGCAGGTAATTAACCTCGCGAAAAACCATCCGCCGTTTCGACATTTCAAGCAGGCCTTCGCCCGTTGAAAGATTAATAAAAACACTTCCGTCCTTAATAAAAATCTTCAATATATTTTCGCTGGGAAAGTAGTGATTTTTGTATTTGATGTCGTCGCCAAAGGTGGCCAACATTTCTTTTACAGCTTTTTTATTGGGCTTTACGGCTGGTGGGTCAATTTGAATATTCTTTGTTACCACCACATAATTCGGATTCCAATCATTCATGTGATTGATGGCAATGCCCGATAAGGCATAAATCAATACCATTCCAAAAAACAGATAGCCAAAATCGCGATGAATGGCCCTGTTCCATTTTCTCCATTTAAATGCCATGAAAACCGGGGTTTAATATTTGTATAAAACGGAGGTTTATTCTTCTATTTCAGTGACTTCAATTATTTTATAATCATCACATAAAACAGAATAAAAAGAAAGATGATCTTCACCTGATTCTGCTAACATTTCACGTAGGCGGTTAATTTTTTCAAAAGCTTCTGTATTGTTACCTTCTTCATCGTGCTCCATTTCTCCTTCGCCATCAACATGAATACCTTCGCCCTGTTCTTCTGCAATACCTTCCCTCACTTCTTCTTCCCATTCTTTCAAATAATCTTCGTCGATACGCTGCTCTTCAACAACACCAATTATTTCGATACTTTCACCAACAAGTTCTGTATTAAAAGCCGCAATATTTTCGTCGGGTACAATTTTTAAACGGGTATCTGAATCTTCTGAAACAATGAACATTTTTTGTCCGCCATGTTCACAAATATGATCAACAGTACCCAAAATGGTAATTCTTTTTCCAACCAGTTGTTCAACCTGATCATCAAAACCAATCAAATCAACTTCGATTAATTCTTCAACAACGACCTCTTCAGTTGCTACTTTACTTTCTGTTTTTGTATTGCTGTTGTCGCAGGAAACAGCAACAATTGCCAATGCCATAAAGGCGAGAATTATTTTTTTCATAGTTCGTTTTTATTGAAATTAA
>QMPA01000117.1 GCA_003650365.1 Bacteroidota bacterium
CTTGATAATCATTTCTTAGTGTTTTCTTTGTGTCTTTGTTCCGATAGCTATCGGAATAGTGGCAGAATATTTAGCCACAAAGACAGGAAGACACTAAGAACCACAAAGGAAGCTTCTTGCAAGGAACTGAATATCTAAAGTATAGACGAGGTGCCTTAAATCGAACTCAGGTTAGTAGCAAATCTGCAGCAGTTATTTTTTTTTAGAAATAATTTTATTCTTTACGTCTTCAATTAATTTCTAGGAAATTCCTTAGAATTAAATCCTATTTTTACCTTTCCTAAAAACCACAAGCTTATGTTTCGGAAATTAAACTTCACGCTATTTCTATTGGCATTCATTACATCAACTTTATTTACCCAAACAATTGACACTACCAATACAACAGTAAAGCATTCGGATGAACAGGATGCTTTTGTTGTATTTCAAGGCGATTCGCTTTTTAAAATAAATACAGGACTGGGGCCTTTTTCACCTACAAAACGAGCAGAACAAATCAGTGGACGTTTGGAATCAATTGCCAAAGACATCACCATGGTACAAGATTCATTCTTTATTTCGGAGGAGGGTGGTTACACTCTTATTTCGTATAAAGAAACAATCATCATGAGTATTTCCAATGCTGATGCAGAGGTACTTGGATTACCCAAACAGAAAATAGCTATCAACTACATCGGTACTATTAAACAATCATTTATTAATCATATTGAAAATAAATCACTTTCCGACTGGTTAATCAACATCGGATACACAATTTTGACATTAATTGGTCTGGCCATTATTCTTATGCTGATTAAAATTTCGTTTAAGTGGATCAATAAAAAACTACTGAAATATGAAAAAGGATTGAAACGAAAACGCAAAAGTTTTTTCAGATACCTTGCACCAGACGGACCACAATACTTTTTTATTTTTCTTTCTAATATTGTGAAAATAGGATTAATCATTTTAATTCTTTTCCTATACCTGCCTTTGCTCTTTAGATTCATGCCAGGAACAAAAGGATTGGTTAATCAGTTCTACTCATACATTGCCGACCCTGTTAACTTTATACTAAATGGTCTTATCAGCTTTCTGCCAAATTTATTTTATATCGCCATTATTGTAATTATTACCAGGTATGTTCTGCGTATTTTAAACTATGTTGCCCAGGAAATTGAAGAAGAAAAATTAAAATTGAAAGGGTTTCACAAAGATTGGGCACACCCTACGCTTAATATTGTGAAAATTATTATTTATGCTTTTTCAATTGTATTTATGTTTCCCTATTTGCCAGGATCCAGTTCGCCGGCTTTTCAGGGAGTTACTATCTTTCTTGGGGTATTGTTTTCATTTGGTTCTACTTCAGCAATTGCCAATATTATTGCAGGCATTGTAATTACTTATATGCGACCGTTTACAATTGGCGACAGGGTAATGATTAACGGAGTAGCTGGGGACGTGGTCGAAAAAACCCTGCTTGTTACCAGGCTCCGTACCATCAAGAACGAAGACATTACCATCCCTAACGCAACCATTATTAACACACATCTTTGGAACTACTCAAAAAATGCAAAAAAACTCGGATTAATTTTACATCCAACGGTTACCATCGGTTATGATGTCCCCTCCCAAACTGTAATAAAACTATTATTGGAAGCAGCTAAAAACACCAAAAATCTTACCCGCGAATTCAAACCCTTCGTCCTGCAAAAAAGTCTTAATGATTTTTATGTGGAATACGAATTGAATGTTTATACGAAGCAACCTTCTAAAATGGCATTTTTTATTTCTGAGCTAAACAAAAGCATACAGGAGGAATTTAACAAAGCCGGTGTCGAAATTCTTTCGCCACATTATCAAGCCATGCGCGATGGAAATTCTTCGACCATATCTGGCGAGGCGACAGATATGCGCAATCCGGTTGACAAGATTATTGATAAATTTACTGGTAAGGATCAAGAATAAATACAGATTTAAGAAAACCTTTTTTTATGAAGAAAATCAATACTTTTCTAATTGTATTTCTGATTGTCAATAGTGCCATTTTTGGACAGGAAGAATTAATGACAACAGCCGAGAGCTCAAATTATCAATCGACATCTACTTACGAGGAAGTGATGGTTTTTGTAGATGAACTTCAAAAACAATCCCCCTTTGTTAAGTTAGAAACAATTGCAACTTCTACTGAAGGACGCAATGTTCCTTTACTAATAATTGCAAATCCTTTACCTGAAAATTATCAGTCTTTAAAAAATGACGACCGCATTGTGGTTTACCTCCAGGGAAATATTCATGCCGGCGAAGTGGAAGGAAAGGAAGCTTTGCAAATGTTGGCAAGGGATCTGTTAAAAAATTTGGATTCGGAAATCTTAAAAAATGTCATCGTCCTGATTAACCCCATCCTTAACCCCGATGGCAATGAGAAATTCAGCACCAAAAATCGAACAAATCAAAATGGCCCAGCAAGTGTGGGTGTACGCTACAACGGCCAAATGCTTGATTTGAATCGCGACGCCATGAAACTGGAAACACCCGAAATAAAAGGAGTTATTCAAAATGTATTGAATAAATGGGATCCGGCCATTTCGGTCGATTGCCACACAACCAACGGCTCTTATCATGAAGAACCCACCACCTTTGTCTGGCAGATGAACCCCAATGGCGACCGCAACCTCATCAATTATATGCGCGATAAAATGATGCCGAAAGTCCACAGAACGCTTTGGGATAAATATGATGTGGAGAATATTTTTTATGGCGAATTTATCGACCGGATGGATTACAACAAAGGATGGATTTCTTATGCCGCCGAACCGCGCTACCTGGTCAATTATATTGGTGTCAGAAACCGGCTGGCCATCCTGAACGAGAACTATGTTTATGCCGATTTCAAAACGCGGGTGAATGCGAGCTACCATTTGTTGTTGACAATTTTGGAATACGCATCAGCAAACAAAAAAGAAATCAAAAGACTACTTGCCAAAGCTGATGAAGAAACAATTGCCCGTGAGATAAAACCTACTGTTGCAGATTCATTTGCCATCAAATACAAAGGTCAGCCAACACCTGAAAAGATCACTATTAAAGCCATCGAAGCAGATACAATTCCCGGAGTTAAAGGCTATTGGCGCTACAAACAAAGCAACCGGAAAGTGACGATTACTGTTCCGTACGTTGCTGATTATTTTGCAACCGAAAGCATCCAAATTCCTTATGCTTATATACTCTCCATCCAAGATGCTCAATTAATTGATCTTCTGAAAGCACACGGAATTGAAATGGAACAATTATCAGAACTGACAAAGTTGGAAGTAGAGCGTTTTAAGATTTCCGAACTAACCGCTTCCAAACGCCTTAATCAGGGGCATTATACCAACAAAATCAAGGGCGAGTTTGTTGTGGAAGAAAAAGAATTCCCCGAAGGAAGTTATGTAATCCGAACAGGCCAGAAACTGGGATGGCTCATCGCCTACCTACTCGAACCGCAAACCGATGACGGGCTATTGGTCTGGAATTATTTCGACCGCTATTTAACCCCGCAATGGGGAAGTGGTTTTTACCCCTATCCTGTTTATCGGTTGATGGAGAAGACAGACTTTAATAATTATTGACAAGAACAAATCCCATTTCAACTTTTTAATTTACGATGAAAATAGCCTTGAAAATTTCAATTTTCGTTTTTCTTTTTACGATTTCAAATACAGTAATAAGCCAGGAATCCTTAAAAATATTGACCTATAATATTCAGGGGATGAAACCTGGAACAATGCCTGGCATACGGCTGGCGTTTATTATGGAAAAGATCATCTTACTTGACCCCGATATTATTGGGCTTCAGGAAATAAATGGATCATTGGATGGGGATGACAATCAATGTACGGAGATTGCTGATGCATTGAGTGCATATTACAATTTACCCTATCGTTGCTACCAACAGTTTACCCATTTATCTTGGGACAATCAATACCGGGAATCCATCGGTATCGTCACCAAACATCCGGTGATTGACAGTGGTTTTCATCAGCTGGCGACCGGTGTTTTCCCCCGAAAAGTGGTTTGGAATTACATTGAAACGCCCTTGGGCAAAGTCAATTTTTTCAACACCCATCTCTCGTTCAATAGTTCCGCTGTCCGCTTGCAACAGGCCGGACAAATTATGGAATATACCCAAGATGTAATTGGTGAGTATCCTGCCTCGGCAACTTTCCTGACAGGTGATTTTAACGACCAACCCAATACCCCAACTATCCAACTACTCACAAATATCGAATCCGATACTACTTTTTTTGATTCATATGCAATTGCGAATCCCGGCAGCCCCGGTTATACTGTCCCTTCAAATGATCCCAACAAAAGAATCGACTACGTTTTCCTGAGCAATATTAGCAGCCTGGCAACTGATACTTCAATTGTAATACCGGATAGTGTCATTATCCTTGATCTTTACAGTTCCGATCATTTGGGCGTTATGAGTACTTTTACAGTCGATGCAAGTGGAATCGGTCAAAAATTTCATAACAGACCAAACTTCGAACTCTTTCAAAACCATCCCAACCCGGTTAAAAACATGACCAATATCCCATATATATTAAACAAATCGGGGCATGTAAAACTTTCTGTATTCAATCAATTAGGTGTTGAAGTAGCTGTTATAAAAAATGCTTTTTGTCAGTCGGGGAAATACCATCCCTCTTTTAACACAACAAAACTACCAGGTGGGATTTATTTTTATACGCTGATTAGTGACGGTTTTGCTCAAACCAAAAAAATGTTTGTTGTCAAATAAAATCTGGGAAAGGATGTAAAGCAGACTGTGGAGTATCTTTTCAATTCAATAATGTAATCTTACTGTAACAAATTAATATCTTCTATAATGGATTTTCAAGAAGTGATGACCGAACTCGAAGCCGTGGGCAACGAGCAAACAAAAAAAACACTGATAAAACACGGGGCAAGAGAACCTTTTTTTGGGGTAAAAGTTAGCGACCTGAAAAAGATCGTCAAAAAGATAAAGAAAGACCACAACCTTTCTCTTGAGTTATACAATAGCGGGAACTCTGATGCCATGTATCTGGCAGGTTTAATTTCCGATGAAAATCAAATTACCAAAGAGCAACTGAACGACTGGGCTGAAAAAGCTTACTGGTACTATATCAGCGAATTCACTGTTCCATGGGTTGCTGCTGAAAGTAATTACGGATGGGAACTGGCTTTGGAATGGATTGAATCAGATACAGAAAATATCGCCTCTTGCGGATGGGCAACCCTAAGAAGTCTCACAGAAGTTAAACCCGACGAAGATCTAAATATCGATGCATTTTCGGCTTTGCTTGATCGTGTTAAAAAAGAAATACAATCGGCACCAAACCGGGTGCGCTATACCATGAATGGTTTTGTAATTGCAGTTGGCAGCTACATTTCTGGCCTCACCCAAAAAGCCATCAAAACCGGAGAAATAATTGGAACAGTAGAAGTCGACATGGGTGGTACAGCCTGTAAAGTTCCTTCATCACCCATCTATATCGACAAAGTAAAAAAGCGCGGAAGTATCGGTAAAAAAAGAAAAACTGCCAGGTGCTAAATCTTATCTAATCGCACATTATTTTTTAAACTAAATTTGCAAGTATTCATAAAATAAACAGAAATCATAAATAATAATAGCAACTCCAATTTTCCCTTTTGGGAAGATGTCTTCCTGAGCAGAGTCGAAGGAGACAGAGGGGTCAAAAACCGAAACCCATGAAAAATTTATTCGCATTTTGTTTTCTTATTTTTAGTCTAAACGTCTTGGCACAATTACCCGGTGACACCATTGTTGTTCAAACTTTCAATTACACCCAAACCCACGGAGGCGGCATCAGGGATACGATTATTGATTTCCCGGATAATCCGGAATTAACCTATGAAAAAGTAATTATGCTATACAATATGCGCTGCAAGGATGGCTTGGTTTCTACAACCAGCGACCGGAATAAAGGTTGTGGCGAGTGGGACTATTCCTGCAACACTTATATCCACGATTCATCTATGGTTGATTCGGTACTCAGTTATATGAATTCACATACGATTTCCAATTTTTCGGGAGACACTTATTTCTATGTTGAAGATCCTACTTATGATTTTTACCAATACCGGCAAAAAGATGTTGAGATTACCGGCACGAATTCGGAATTCCTTGGGACTGTTGGAAGTGGTACTTTGTCCCTTACCCATGTTATCGATGCCCAACAAAATTCGGGGAAGTCGCAATATCTCTATACGCAATCTGAATTAATTGCTGCGGGAATAACAGCTGGTGACATTGATGCAATTTTGCTTGATGTAACATCAGGAAATGCCAATGCAGATTTTCTAAAAGTCAGGATTAAAGAAACCGACAAAACTGTTTTAAGCAGTACAGATCCTGATTTGGATGGATTTACAGAAGTTTATTTCTTCGACAATTCCTTCACCGCAGGTACTAAAAGATTGCAGTTTTACACACCCTTTACCTGGAATGGAACAGCAAATCTGATTGTGGAGTTTGTCTTCACAAATAATACAAGCAGCAATCAATTGCAAATCGAAGGCGAAAATACGGGTATTGTTTCCGGATTATACACACAAAATGGTTTCAGTCTGAATAATGTATTGGGGGAAATCGAAATACCAACCGATCCATTTACAAGTATTTCCGATGAAATCACCATTTCTTTCTGGAGTTATGGCAACGAAAAATTCCAGCCCGCTAACACTTCCTTTGTTCATGGACTTGACAGCAATGGCAACAGATCAGTAAACATTCACTTACCCTGGAGCAATGGCAGTATTTATTTTGATTGCGGAAACGAAGGTGGGTCTTACGACAGGATCAACAAAGCTGCTGCTCAGGAAGAATACAAAGGTCAGTGGAATCATTGGTCGGTAAGCAAAAATGCGAATAGTGGTGATATGAAAATTTACCTCAATGGCAACTTGTGGCATTCCGGAACAGAAAAAACACGCCTGATTGATATCCAGAATTTTATTATCGGTAGCAGGCAGGGAGGTAAATACTATTATTATGGAAAAATTGATGAGGTCAGAATTTGGGATACTGAATTAACAGAAACCCAGATTCAGGACTGGATGTACAAAACAGTCGATGCAAGCCATCCCAATTATGCAAATCTGGTGGCTTACTATAAAATTGATGAAGGCACTGGAGACATTACGCAGGACGCTTCAACTCATGCAAAAACAGGAACAATTAATGGATTTATGAATTGGTTATTTGACAGGGGTGAGCATTTGAACAGGGGTTTTATGGAGACAGATGAACGTCCAAATATTACCTTTGCGCAAGGCGATTACAACTTAAATATCACCGATGTAATTGTTACCGATTCGGTTGAAAACATCCCCAATATTGTGAAAGAATATGAGATTATTCCCCGATATGGAACGCTTCAGAATGACAGCATTAATCTTGTTGCAACCAGCGAATTTTGGGAAGCAGTTTACGAGATAACCTATGATCCGGAAGGAGTAGCAATTGATTCTGTTGAACTTGTCCCGACAGATAGCATTGAAATATCAGAACTTACTTATTACAAAAGAAGCCCCATGAAATACGAAATCATGTCCTTTGTTACACCATACGGCATCTGGCTCGATTTTGGCATGGAAGGAAAAACCTGGGCAGTTGATGTTACAGATTATACACCAATTTTTTCAGGTACCAAAAGAATGACAATCGAGCGTGGTGGCCAAAGACAGGAAGACATGGACATCAAATTTCTATTTATTGTCGGGACACCACCACAGGATGTGCTGCGCGTTCAGAATTTATGGCGGGCAGATGCAGTGGGATATACCTCAATAATTGCTGATCGGGCATTTGAAGCACGGGATGTTGCCATGCACCAGGATGGTGAACGATTTAAAATCCGTTCGGTAATTACCGGCCACGGACAGCAAGGCGAGTTTATTCGCCGCCATCATTTTCTAAACATCAATGGCAATGAAGAGTTCAACTGGATCTTGTGGACTGAATGTTCTGGCAATCCCATTTATCCTCAAGGCGGCACCTGGATTTACGACCGTGCAGGTTGGTGCCCCGGACAGGGTTCCGATTTGTATGAATATGACATCACTTCGCTTGTTACCCCCGGAGGAACAGACAATATCGATTACGGGCTGGAAAATGCCTCAGGCGATTCAAGGTATATTGTGAACAATCAGCTGGTTACTTATGGCAGCCCCAATTTTTCATTGGATGCAGCTGTTGTTCAAGTGCTCAAACCCAATAGTGCCGATGCCAAAAACGATCGTTTTAATCCGGCATGCAGCTACCCTGAAATTGTTATTCAAAATACAGGTTCCACAACACTTACAAGCCTCGATATTGAATATTACGAAGAAGGTGGTGAAAGTGAAATCTTTAATTGGACAGGAACCCTTGAGTTCATGGAAATTGACACGCTTATTTTACCCATCAATGATATAACTTTTTGGATAGCGACTTCCAATATTTTTGTAGCAGAAGTAAGCAATCCCAACGGGGGAGAAGACGAATATGCTTTCAACAATACTTATACGACACATTTTGAAGGTGTTGATGTTTATCCTGAAAACGAAATACTTAACCTTGTATGTAAAACCAATAACTACGGTTGGCAAACCAATTATGCAATTTATTACGAAAATGGAGATCTTTTTCTGGAATGGGACAATCTGGATGACAATACAATTTACGAAGCCCCATTAATTTACCAACCTGGCTGTTATCAGATCAGGATCAATGACAAAGCCAATGACGGCCTTGAATTCTGGGCCAACCCAAACCAGGGAGTCGGCTATTTCAAATTAAAAGACAATACCGGAAATACCCTCTATACTTTTGAACCTGATTTTGGTGGTTTTGCCGTTTACGAATTTGGTATTGGCGCCATTACATCAACCGATGAAATAGCCAAACCAATAGCAGTAGCCGTTTATCCAAACCCAGTTCAGGATTATTTGAACATCCGGCTGAGTGGGGATGTTTCTGAGAAAATCAACATCAGTGTGTTCAATACAATGGGAACAGTTTTATTGGAGAAGGATTATGCAGCTGACAGCGATAACTTCAATACACTTTTAAACATGAACAACTTTCCTTCCGGAGTTTATATGTTGCAGATTAGGAGTGGTGCTAAAGTAGTTACGAAGAAGATTATTAAAAAATAACTCAAAACTGGCGCGCGAATTTTCGCGCGCCATTGGAATAACCCCACCTAAATCCTCCCCCAAGGGGAGGACTCTGGAGTTGCTCAAGAATAATCCAGAAACTAATAAGAAAACCCAACTCCCTCCCTGCGGAGGAGGGCTGGGGTGGGGTCTTAATACAAATGATTACGTTTCTCCGCAAGTCTCATTTTTTATTATCTTTGGTAGCCTCGAAATCAATCATTTCTCAACGGAATGAAACCAAAGAAAAAGCTACAAAAAGTTCACAGGTCAACTGCAATAGGGACATTCTTCCTGTCGCTGCTTTTTATTGTTTGTCTACCGGCTATTTTTGCACAGGATAAATTCGCACAACTGGAGCAAAAGCTGCAAACACTAACCGACGACACATCTAAAGTAAATGTTTTGCTCACACTGGGTGAGGAATATTGCAGCAAAGAAAACGACAAAGCCCTGATGTACCTTCAGGAAGCATTTACGATTGCAACATCTTTAAACTATACAGAAGGAATTGGAAAAAGCCTGCTTTGGCAGGGACGGGTTTATTATTACAAATCCAATTTCAGTTTATCAAACAAATATCTCGACAAAGCCAAAAAGCCCCTTGAAAAATCAGGTGACATGGAGACGCTTTCCTTTTGGTATCTGGCCAAAGCGTTTAGCCTGCGTACTACCGGCGATTATGTAAATGCTATCAAAATGTTTACAAAATCCATTGACCTTTGTAAGCAAGGTGGTTACACGATAATTATGACAACCGCTTACCTGGGAATCGGGACAACTTTACTGGACAGGGGTGATGTTGATAAAGCAATGGAGTACTATCAGGAAGCCCTGGCTTTGGCAAAAGAGAATGATGACAGAATTAGGGTCGCAAACTCATTGACCTCTATTGCCAGAACATATAAATCAAAGGGGTCGTTGGACACTTCAATTTTCTATTTCCGGCAAGCGCTAAAAATACGCACAGAATTAAAAATGGATCGTCATATTGCTTCTTCCGAAAAATCAATTGGTGAAACGCTTATTGAAATAGGACAC
>QMPA01000118.1 GCA_003650365.1 Bacteroidota bacterium
ACTTTCATTTTTGCGACCCATGACCAGCGTGTAATGGACAAAGCCAAACGGATTATAACCATTGAAGATGGCAAGATTTTGAAAGATGAACGCTTTGAGAAGTAGTTGCCGCTAATCCAGATTTTCAATCTGGATTTTAAGGGGAATAGGATTTATAATCCTTACAAAAATGAAACGAAAAATAAATGATTTCCCGGATTAAAAATCCTAAAACCTGAACTTCCAGATTGCAAATCTGGAAGAGCGCCCTCCACTGCTAATCCAGATTTGCAATCTGGATTTAAGGGCATTGGATTTGCAATCCAAAACAAAAACCAAAATGGGAATTAAAAACAAAATAGTCGATGGTTACGCTTACTTCCTCACCATGACGGTAGTAAACTGGATTGACGTTTTTACACAACCCGTTTATAAACACATTATCCTTGATGCCCTTAAATACAATCAGGAAAATAAAGGGCTCATACTTTATGCCTGGTGTTTAATGAGCAATCATTTACATTTGATTGCGGAAGCAGAGGAAAACCATCATTTATCGGACTTCTTGCGTGATTTTAAAAAATTCATTAGCAAAGCCATTGTAAAAGAAATTGAAGAAAACCCAGATGAGAGCATGAGAAAGTGGTTATTGAATGAATTTGAATTTGCCGGAAGATACAAATCAAATATCAAAAACTTCAAGTTCTGGCAGGATGGTAATGACGCGAAAGAAATTCATTCTACCTCATTCCTTGAACAAAAGTTAGAGTACATTCATGAGAATCCTGTTAAAGCTGAAATTGTTGATTATGCTCATGAATACCTTTACAGTTCAGCTAAAAACTATGCAGGAGAACCTGGTTTAATTGATATTGTACTTATATGAAAAGTGAATTAAAAATCCTTAGCCCAGTGCTTCCAGATTACAAATCTGGAAGAGCACGGAGCTAATCCAGATTTGCAATCTGGATTTTAGAAGCAAAGGATTTTCAATCCTAATATCCAAAGTGGAAAACATGTTGAAAAAAAGCATCCCAATTAATCGGATTACAAATCCAAATCCCCATGCTTCCAGATTGCAAATTTGGAAGAGCATTCTGATTATTGTTTTATTCTTTTCAAGTATTTCAATTACCCAGGCACAGGATAAAAAACTCGAAATGACGGGTTTTCTCGAATACCTGAACAATACATGGATTCCTCAAGGCGAAATTTACAATACCATTGGGATGACAGACTGGCAAAATCAATCATCCATTTACAACCGATTTAATGTTTGGTGGACACCCCATAAAAACCTCGTGTTTTATGCGGGAATGCGAAACAACTTTACTTACGGCCCACTGGTTGCCAATTACAACGATTTATTTTCCTTAGCTGGAATGGACTACAATAAGCTCATTACTTATGATAATGGCTACCTCGATTTAACATTTATAATTGCTGATGGCAAATCCTACATCCTCTACACCAATTTCGACCGCTTAAGCATGCAATGGACATTGGATAAATTTGAATTGACCGTTGGTCGGCAGCGTATCAATTGGGGAGTGAATATGATTTGGAATCCCAATGATATTTTTAATGCCTACAACTACTTCGATTTCAATTATATTGAACGGCTTGGAAGTGATGCTATAAAAATGGAACTCTATACCGGCGACTTCTCATCAGTACAAATTGCCGGAAAACTAAGTTATGTGCAATCCCTTAACGATTCGATGCAAATAAATGAAGAGCTAAAACTCACCACAGCAGCCATGTATAAATTCAACAAATGGAATTATGATTTCCAGGTATTTGGTGGTTATATGCTTACTGATTTTACCGCTGGTTTGGGATGGGCAGGCGATATTGCCGGAGCAGGTTTTACCGGTGAAGTTTCCTGGTTTCTGGATCAGGAAAACTTTGCTGACACCAATGGAGTTCTTGTAGCTTCAATTGCGGTAAACTATACTTTCAAAAACAGCATTTTCATTAATTTCTCAGGAATTTACAACAGCGCCGGAGCAAGCGGCCCGGCCAATGCCAACATTGGAGGTTTCCTGGGTTCTGCATCTTCCATCTTTGCCACCAACCTCAACGCTAAAAACCTCACGCGATCAAAATTTGATATTTTCGGGCAAATATCCTATCCGGTTACACCACTTATTAACCTGAGTCTGGCTTCCATTTATAATCCTTACGACAAATCTGTTTATGTAGGCCCATCAGTAACATTCAGCCTTACCGACAATATTTCTCTTCTCCTTAATGGACAACTCTTTTGGGGAGAAGAACTAACAGAATTTGGTGATATTGGCCAAATGGTTTTTCTCGATTTGAAGTGGTCTTTCTAAAAACAACCATTTCACTAGTTTTTTATCGATTACACTGCTTTTTCCACAACCAATCACACAAACTATTATTGATACTCCACAGGAGAGTGAAGACTATCAACTTTATTTATTCCCTATCTTTGTCAAAAAATAAAAATCCATGACACACCTCATTGCCCCTTCCCTCCTATCAGCCGATTTTGGTAATCTTCAAAAAGACGTTGAAATGGTAAATCAAAGTAATGCCGACTGGTTTCATCTTGATGTTATGGACGGTGTTTTTGTACCCAATATTTCATTTGGCTTCCCGATTATAAAATTCATTAAAAAATATGCAAGCAAACCCTTGGATGTTCACCTGATGATTGTACAACCTGAACGGTATTTCGAAGAATTTAAAAAGGCAGGGGCAGACATCCTCACCATTCATTACGAAGCTTCCACACATTTGCACCGAAGTATTCACGCCATAAAGGAATTGGGAATGAAAGCCGGTGTCGTACTCAACCCACACACTCCGGTAAGTTTACTGGAAGACATCATTACCGACCTTGACCTGGTTTTACTCATGTCTGTCAATCCAGGATATGGTGGGCAAAAATTCATTGAAAACACCTACAAAAAAATCAGCCTTTTGAAGGAAATGATTTTGCAAAAGAATTCAAAATCACTAATCGAAATTGACGGTGGAGTAACCCTCAAAAATGCACCAAAACTTATTGCTGCCGGAGCAGATGTGCTGGTTGCCGGGAATACTGTTTTTGGTTCGGACAATCCAACAGAAACCATCGCAAGGCTTAAAGGATAAATTCAATCAACAATCGGCAGTCGGTAATCAGTAGTCAATAATTCGAAACTCAGATTATGTACCCTTTTTTCAGAATTACAAAAATGCTGGTCTTTGGCCGCTTTAAACAAAAGCTCAAGGTTACTGACAAAAGTATTTTGAAGATGTGCGTTTGGCCGGGAGACATTGATGTTTTCTTTGAGATGAACAATGGCCGTCACCTGACCATGATGGATTTCGGACGTTTCGACCTTGCAGCAAGAAGTGGATTGCTGAAAACGGTGAAGGAAAATTCATGGGGACTGGTGGTTGCGGGTTCCAGTGTAAGATATCGTCACCGCTTAAAACTATTCCAGAATTACGAATTACACAGCGAGGTAATTGGCCACGATGACAAATGGATTTATTTCCACCAGAAAACCATCCGCAAAGGTCGCATCCATTCTGCCGCTCTGATCCGTACAGCCGTTACATCAGAAAACGGGATTGTTAAAGTGGAGGAAGTAATGAAAGCTGTTGGCCATCTTAGAGAAATCCCTATGCTCCCACAATGGGTGAAAGCCTGGGCAGAAGCAGACCAACTAAGACCTTGGGAGTAAAAAGAATAATTACCCCCCTGGTGCACAAATTTTCACGTGCCGACAGGCAAAAAAAAAGCACGCGAAAAATTCGCGCGCTGGTATATTCTTAGGCGTTCAGTCTTACGACCTGCTTGTCACTTCCAGTAAATGATAACCAAACTGCGTTTTAACAGGTCCCTGAACTTCATTCAAGGGAGCACTAAAAACAACTTGGTCAAATTCGGGAACCATCATTCCAGGACCGAACTCACCCAAATCGCCACCCTGTTGTTTCGAGGGGCATGAGGAGTACTCTTTGGCAATAGCGGCAAAATCTTCACCAGCTTCTATTTTCGTTTTTAATTCATTGCATTTTTCTTCGGTTGACACCAAAATGTGTCTTGCACGTGCTTTTGTCATTTTCTTTTTTGTTAAGTGATTAATTGAATATTAATTCAGGTCGCGAAAATAAGAAATGTTTGTACGGAAAAGCTGGCAAAATCCTAACAATTCAACCACCCAACAATCAAACCATTTTCTTACACACTTCACATCTTTTCCTAACTTTGCAAATCCACAAAATTGAAACCCATGAACGAAGAAATTTTAAAACTTGAACCGGCCATTGTTTGGCACTATTTTAAAGATATTTTATCAATCCCCCGTCCTTCTAAAAAAGAAGAGAAAATTGTTACTTATTTGCTTGATTTTGGCAAGAAATACAAACTTGAAACCATTCAGGATGAGGTCGGAAACGTACTCATCCGAAAGGCAGCGACAAGCGGAATGGAGAACAGAAAATCTGTCGTTCTTCAAAGCCATATCGACATGGTTTGCGAAAAAAACAGCGATAAAGTCCATGATTTCGACAACGATCCTATCGAAGCTTATATTCGCGATGATGGCTGGGTTACAGCCAATGGCACAACATTGGGTGCCGATGATGGAATTGGCGTAGCAGCTCAACTTGCCATTCTGGCTGCAAACGACATTGCACATGGCCCCATTGAATGCCTGTTTACCATTGACGAAGAAACGGGACTGACCGGTGCTTTCGGATTGAAGCCCGGATTTCTACAAAGCATGATTCTGTTGAACCTCGATTCGGAAGATGAAGGTCAGTTATTTGTAGGCTGCGCCGGTGGACAAGATACCCAGGCCTGGCTTCCTTATGATAAAATAGAAACTCCGGAAAACTATGAAACATGGAAGATTTCCATTTCCGGTTTAAAAGGCGGACATTCCGGTGATGAAATTAATAACGGCCGTGGCAATGCCAATAAAATACTCAACCGTTTTCTGTGGGAAAACAAAAAGAAATTCGACATCAAATTGCATGACTTCGACGGTGGAAATCTGCGTAATGCGATTGCCCGCGAAGCCTTTGCTATTGTTCTGATACCAGAAGGAAAAGGTCAAATACTAACCACTGAAATCAAAGGATTTGAAGAAATGCTAAAAAATGAATTTCATGCCACCGAGCCGGATTTACTTTTTGCAGCAGAGCGAACAAATATTCCGGATTACGTTATTGATGATGAATCATTTGTTGAATTACTCAATGCTATTTATGCCTGCCCCCATGGTGTAATTGCCATGTCACAGGATATTGATGACTTTGTGGAAACCTCTACAAATCTGGCTTCAGTGAAATTTCAGGAAGATGAAATCCTTGTTACAACCAGCCAAAGAAGTTCAGTCGAATCCGAAAAACAAGACATCACCAATATGGTTACCAGCGTTTTTAAATTGGCTGGAGCACGCACCAAAACTTCAGATGGATATCCGGGCTGGAGCCCCAATCCCAATTCTGAAATTGTCGCGATTACAGAAAAACGCTATAAAGAACTTTTCAATACACAACCCGAAGTACTGGCCATTCATGCCGGTTTGGAATGTGGTTTAATTGGCGATAAATATCCCGGAATGGACATGATTTCATACGGGCCAACTGTAAAAGGTGCGCATTCACCAGACGAAGCCATCAACATTGAAACAGTTCAGAAATTCTGGGACTTAACTTTGGAAGTACTGAAAAACATTCCGGTAGAAGACTAATTCCTATTTCAACCTAAGAAATGAAACATTCGTTTCTCATACTAGCTTTCTTTCTTTTCGGACTCCACCTTCTCGCCCAGCAATCGGTTTCGGGAAAAGTAACAGACATAGAAAACGGACAGCCCCTTATTGGTGTCAATGTTTTCTTTCCTGAACTTTCCAAAGGAGGCGTAACTGATAAGAATGGAAATTATAACATTCAAAACCTCCCCAAAGGAAAGAGTATTCTTCAGTTTTCTTTTGTGGGATTCAAAACTGTTCACCGAACAATATTTCTTCAAAACAAAAACATTGAACTAAATATTCAAATGGACGAACTGGTTCTCGAAGGTGACGAAGTAGTTATCTCAGGAAATTTTTCCAGTACCCAGCATGAAAACACCGTCAAAATCAGCACCATAGATGCACGACAACTTCAAATGTCAGGCACGCCATCTTTGATTGAATCGATTGCTGAGATTCCGGGAATTGATATGATTTCGAAAGGGCCGGGGATTGGTACTCCAGTAATCCGAGGACTTTCACTCAGCAACATCCTGTTTTTGAACAATGGCATACCCATGGAGAATTTCCAGTTTTCCGAAAACCATCCCTATATGGTTGATGAATATGGGGTTGAACGGATTGAAATAATCAAAGGACCGGCTTCGCTTATTTACGGTTCGGGCGCTGTAGGTGGAGTAATCAACCTAATTGACAAGGCGGTTTCACCAGAAGGAACTATTGAGGGAGATTTTAATTTGAAATATTTTAGCAATACGGAAGGAATTAACACCAATATCGGTATTCAGGGAAACCAAAATGGCTTTGTTTGGGGAATAAGAGGCGGTATTAATTCCAATAAAGATTATACTCAAGGCAATGGAGAAATCGCCAAAAATACCCGTTTCAATCGCCAAAGCGCAAAATTCAATGTAGGGCTCATCCGTAAAACTGGTTGTTTTAAATTGCAATACCAGTACAATCATGATAAATTGGGACTGGCCGTTCTACCGGCTTTTGAAATTGTAAACGATAACAACAGAAAAAATGAAGTCTGGTATCAGGACTTAAATAGTCACCTCATTAGTTCCCAAAACAAGATTTTCATTGGTAAATTCAGACTGGATATAGATTTGGCCTATCAACTAAACAATCGCCAATTAATAGGATCGGAATTGACACCGGTTTTCAAGCTGGTAAATATGACGCTTCAGACTTTTACCTACCGCATTAAATCTACTTATTCCTTCAATGAGAAAACCAATGCAATTTTTGGCATTCAGGGAATGACACAAAACAACAAAAACGGCGGTGCACCCGAGCATGTTTTACCGAATGCCAGTCTGAACGACATTTCCCTTTACGGATTGGTACAGTACCACGCAGGAAGTATTGCCATTATTGAAGCAGGATTGCGGTATAGTTTTCGGAAAATTGACGTTCCTTTACAGCCTTCTTCCGGAGACCCTGACAGCGAACCGATCGAATACAACGGTCAATTCAGTAACCTGAGTGCATCGGTTGGGGCAACTTTCAATTTGACGGAGCAAATGCTCATTCGCATGAACCTGGCTTCTGCTTTCCGAAACCCGAACCTGGCAGAACTTACTCAAAACGGCATGCACGGCACCCGTTATGAAGAAGGAAATCCCGATTTAAAAACCCAGCAAAATCTGGAAATTGACCTGGGCTACCACCTGCACACCAAACATTTAACTTTTGATGTTTCTGCTTTTTACAATAATATTTTCAACTACATTCATTTGTCACCAACTACTGACACAACAGACGAAGGCGCAGATATTTATCGTTATATGCAAGCTGATGCTTATTTATATGGCGGTGAAGTTTCCATCCACCTTCACCCCCACCCACTTCATTGGCTTCATTTGAAATCAACTTATTCCTATGTAATTGGTAAAAAGAAACAAGGCGGTTATCTACCACTCATCCCTGGACAAAAACTGATTTTTGATATTCGGGCAACTAAAAACAAATGGAAAGCTTTCAGGGATTTGTTTGTGAAAGCCGGTATTGATTTCGTATTCGCACAAAACAATCCTTCAGAATTTGAAACTTCCACACCAGCCTACACACTTGTCAATCTTGGTGCAGGCTTTGATATCCTTATCAAACAACAGCGATTCAGCTTCAGTATAATTGCCAATAATTTATTGGATGTGACTTATTTCGACCACCTGTCAAGCCTGAAACCACTGGGAATTTATGATATGGGAAGGAATGTTTCGTTTTCGGTGAAGATTCCTTTCGGGATAAGAAACAATACGAATTAAAAACCTATACCAAAGCTAATTCTGATAACAGGATTAGAATATGGGTAATAATAATTCGGATCTTCAAGCACATTATAGAATATTCCAATTGAGGAAAACCCTTTTCCAAAAGATTGATAATATCCACCTCCTAAATACAAATTTGTCAATGTATAACGTTCGCCCTCTGGTTTTGCGTAATAATGATTAAAACTCAACACTTCAAATTCGGCTTGCGCATATAAGAATCTCAAAAAGACATATCTGGCTAAAAGGCTTGCCCCATAAGTGTGAGATTGATTATAACTACCGGAGTAATTGTTCCTGTAACTTGAAAAGATGTAAGTGATACGTGTACCAACATGAAAATCCGGTGTGACTTTATAACCAACCAGAGGTGATAATTCTATATAACCGCCGCCGCCTGAGGAGAATCCGCCACCAATCATCCCACCGGCAAACCAACGGTTTACTTTGGCGACATTTTCTTTCTTCTTCTGTTGTTTTTTTTGCCCACTTGTGTTTTCGTATTGGGCAGAAACAGTACTAAGGCTAAAAAGAAAAACGATTGCAAGAAAAGTGTTTTTGTAAATGCGCATGGAGATTGGATTAAATTGTATTTGACAAAATTACAATAAAAATGAAAAAACGCCGTAATTGTTTTGATTGTTATCTTTGCGCCCTTATTCAAAGAAATAAAATGAAGCTAAAAAGCGGTATTTTCCAAGTCCTATTTTTTGTGCTGATTGTTGCTATAGCAAGTTTAAATGCCTGCAAAAAAAAGGATGTCGTCAGCAACGACACCTCACTGAAACTCAGCTTTTCAAATGATTCCGTTATTTTTGATACTGTTTTTACAACACTTGGATCAGCTACTCACCGACTGATGGTTTACAATACATCAGATAGCCGGATTAATATTTCGAATATTACATTGGGACAAGGCAGTAATTCTGTTTTCCGGATCAATGTTGACGGAGAATCAGGGTCGCAATTTAAGAACCTTGAAATTAATGGAGGCGACAGTCTTTATATTTTTCTGCGTGTAACGATCGATCCCAACAACCAAAACAATCCATTGATTGTTGAAGACAATATTCATTTTCTAACCAATACTAACGAACAAAGTGTCAAACTCGTTGCCTGGGGACAAGATGCACATTACATCCTGGCTGACACTTATACAACGGGTTTCCCACCCTATAAAATTGTGGCCGATAGTTTACAAACAATAACATGGACCAGTGAAAAACCTTATGTAATTTATGGCTATGCTGTTATTAATTCTTATGGAAAACTCATTATTGAAGAAGGAACTCATGTGTATTTTCACAAGGATGCGGGGCTTTGGGCATATGCCGATGGAATTTTAGAAGCAGGAGGAGACAAGCCCGATAACCTTGTCGTTTTTCAAGGTGACCGACTGGAGGAGTTTTATACAGATGTTCCCGGACAATGGGATCGTATTTGGTTGATGGAAGGGCGTTCTGGAGAAAATCATGTGATTAAAAATACTTTAATAAAAAATGGTTTTATCGGTATTCAGGCCGAATCATTCCTAAATCTAACACAAAATAAAGTTGTTTTAGAAAATGTAACGGTTCAAAATATGACGGGCTTTGGCTTGTTTACAAGAACCTTTAACATTGAGGCCAAGAATCTCGTACTGGCCAATTGTGGCGGCTATTGCCTTGCTGTAACCGGTGGCGGAAACTATGATTTCAAACACACAACTATTGCCAATTACTGGTCAGGATCAATACGCAATACACCAGCACTTTTTCTGAATAATTATTTCATGGATACCTTAGACCAACCCATTCCAATTCCACTAAACTTCTCCATGGGAAACAGCATTGTTTACGGCTACAATGAAGATGAGTTTTTAACCGATATGGACGGTGGTGCTGATTCACTTTATTTTTTCGAGTATGGAATCATGAAAACCAACAGGAATTTGTCTGATGAGACCATTTTTCAAAACATCCTCAAAAATGAAGATCCTTTGTTTTTAGATTACAACATAAATGATTACCGGATTGACAGCCTCTCCCCTGCTGTTGACTATGGAAGCCAAGCCATTGCTGACCAGGTTCCATTTGACATTCTCAACAACCCCAGAACAGAAAGCCCCGACCTGGGTACTTATGAATTTGTTCCGGGTCAGGGAGGTGGGGAAAGGCGTTAAAGAACTCACTGTTTCAAGCGTCCTCGCTTGAAATTTACACCCCCCCC
>QMPA01000119.1 GCA_003650365.1 Bacteroidota bacterium
TTGTAGTTTCCTGAAGTATTATTGTATGAAGCTGAATTACCAATACTGGTATTTCCTTCACCAATAGTGTTTTGATAGGCTGCTCCGGCTCCAACAACTGTATTGTACCACCCTGTACTATTTGAGTATAATGAAGTATATCCTAAAGATGTATTCCCTGCACCTGTTGTGTTTGATAAAAGTGCTTTGGAACCGACAGCAGTATTGTAGGTTGCCTCATAGGTACCTGGTTGAGCTCCTGTTTCATTATTATACAGTGCCGAATCGCCAATGGCTACAAGGTTGGAGCGGGTAGTGTTAGAATTTAAGGCCGAAGTACCAATAGCAACATTGGAATACCCTGTTATGTTATTATATAGAGCTGAAAAACCGGTCGCCGAATTACCAGACCCCGAACTGTTAACGCGCAGTGCGTTATTCCCAATTCCCACATTTCCATTGTTGGAACCATTATCATTAAATCCGGCATCCTTCCCAAGAAAAATAGAAGAACCATTGGAATCAGACTTTCCATCAGACAAATCATCAACCTTTTTAACGCTTGAAAATCCGTCAGTTAAACGAATCCAAACAGTTCCATTGTAAAAATAGAATCCAGTATTACTGTCAGTTTGAAAAATTAACAATCCAGTTGGCAAAGGTGTGGGAATTGTAGCGCGTTGCGAAACTGTCATGCGCGGAATCAGTATTCCATGATTGGTTGATTTAACATCCAGCATGGCTGAGTTGTTGGCTGCTGAGCCGTCGGTGTTAATGGCTACCTGGGCATGGAGTGCAAGGGAGATAGCAAGGGTTAGAAGTGATAATGTTAATTTTTTCATGCTCATCGATTTTGAATTTAAAACAAGGCTTTGAATATTGTTGTTGTAAATAGCTTGTTAAATATTTTAGTTTTTAATTACTTTGTGATAAACAGTTTTGTTGGAACGATCTTTTAAACCAATAAAATAGATACCTTTCGGTAGCATGGATAGATCAATGGTTGCGTTGGTTGAAATACTTTTCTTTTCCAATAGCAATTTTCCACAAAGGGTAAAAACCGAAAGGCTCACTGGCTGCTTTTCTTTATTGTTAACAGAAATAGTAACATAATCGTGAAACGGGTTGGGGCTTATAAGTATAGTGTTTTGATGCCAATCATCAATTCCATCAACAAATTCAAGGTATAGGGCGTCAGAATATTTAATGCAATCAACACCGGGTTCAATTACTGAAACCACAAGTCCCTGCGAAACATCATCATTGGTCAGTCCGGAAGCGGTGAAATCCAGGGTGCTTCCGTTACCCATATAGGTGTCCAGGGTTATTTCGCCATTGATCTGTATCAAACTGTAACTCCATGCCTCATTAGTGTTTAAAACATGCGTTATCACGTCTTCGCCCGCTTGTAAGATTGTGTCGTTTAGAACTGCTTCAGGTATACTGACAGGGCAAATATCCTTAACTTTTAGCAGCAAAGCGAAACCATGTCCCTGCACCATATTGCTTGTCGATATGTAAATTTTTCCATCCTGATCCAAAGTAAAGTCATAAACATTTTCATTTCCGCCATGGTCAAAATAGGTTTTCTGCAAAAGATCTCCTTCAAGGGAATATTTCAAAAGAGCTGCATTGCCCGTGTTATAGTTGTCATTTGCAAAAGCAAGTACATCAATGTCATTGTCAGTATTCAGGTGAATTTTAAGGAAGCCGGTATTTGAACTCATTGAGCGGGCGAATGTTTCTCGCCATAATATGTTGCCGGCGGTATCGGTTTGTAAAATAATACCTTGTGTACTGCCCGGATTATTTTCGTTGGGGCCTGTTCCGCAAATAATATATCCCTGGTCATCAGCTAACGTCAGGATGTCATTTCCGTAATCGTTATACTCCCCCTCATAAACCGTATAATTCAGGAACCGCACCGAATCATCATACACCCTTACTTTGGCAAAGAGTATATCCAGGTCGTCACTTCCTACGTTTTTTCTGTATCTCCGTTTACCGGTCAATACAAAAGTGCTGTCGTCCACTTTATCCATACCATAGAAAGCTCCGGGAATGAAGTTAGTATCTGCATTTGCTGCAAATAAGGTATCCCAGATGAAATGCCCCGTGTTGTCCAGTTTTCTCAAGGCAAGACAAGCATGTGCTCCATAGACATATTTAATAGCGGCAACGAGAAAGCCACTGTCGGCGGTCTGTTCCACATCATAGCCGCCCTGGTAATCCCATTGTCCTCCATTCATGGTCGCATCAAGTATTTCACCGGAGGGAGATAATTTTGCAAAATAAGTGTACGGATAATTACCTAAAGGATAGTATCCTATCATTACAAAGTTATTATCAAAATCTGTCATTAAATGGTTTGCATGTTGGTGCTTCACATCAAATTGTTCTTCGCTATAGGAGAGCCAGATGGCGTTTCCTGCAGTATCAGCTTTTAGGTAGAACATACTGCCATTGCTGTAGGACGTATTTGCCGAGCCGGCAATAAGCAGTTTGTTGTCAGGGGTTGTCATAATGGCTGTGGCTTCGCCTTCGGTTGTGATGGCCGGAATTTGAACGTACCATTCCTGGATGAATTTCTGGGCGAAAAGGCCCGTTGAAAAAAAGAGCATTGCGAAAAAAGAAATTAGCGTTTTCATAAGATATAGGTTTTATTTGTTCCCCGGATATGGGATAAGATTTGCGAGACTGATAGTATTTGGCTCATGATAAAAGGTACGAAAAGAATTGTTGTCAGCATTCATGGGATGATGCTTTTTTCAATAGTGTTTTCAGGCTGCGAGTACTGCAAATGTAAGGCGAGAAGGAGGCGAATGCAAATTTTTTAGGGGATATTTTTGAATTTTATGCTTGTGCTTTGCAGACGCAGTTTTTAACAGAAAGAAATACTGCAAATTAAAAAATTATTGATTAACAGCTATTAATGCGAATCAAGGGGTCAGCTTATAATGGCTCTGTATCTCTTTCATTTTCTATAGAGTACAAAGCTCCCCTCCTTGGAGGCCTGCCTGCCGGACGGGCTGGGGCTGGGTTTCATTACCATCAGATTAACAATACTTATTTTCAACTCTTGATTCGCATTATTAATGCTGTACTTTGATTGAAAACCGAAAACCTCAGGTTTTCCTCTTTTTCTTTTTCGCTGCCGGAAACAAAACATTGTTCAAAATAAGCCGGTAACCGGGCGAGTTGGGGTGGAGGTTGAGATCAGTTGGTGGGTCGCCAATCAGGTGGCGGTAATCTTCGGGGTCGTGGCCACCATAAAATGTCCAGAAGCCTTTGCCGAATTCACCATGAATATAACGGGCTTCACCGGCGGCTTTGTTTTCGCCCATCACCACTACATTCGACTTAATTAAACTGCTATTGAATGCCGTTGTTTGTCCCATGAATCCTTTAATGAGGCGTTCGTGGTTTTGGGTGAGCATAGTAGGGATATGATCCCATTTGGCCGAAAAATCAAACAGGCTAAAATAGTCGTTTTCCTCGCGTATACTTCTTGGGCGACTTGCCGTTACATCAATATTGGATATTTCATATTCGGTAGGATTGGTTACAATACGAAAATCTGTAAAAGCAATGCACTTGGAAAAATCCAGTCTGTTTTGTGCATTCGCATCCATGGCATCACCATCAAACATTACATCGCAAATGTCAACACCCTCGGCAGCCAATGCCACATCGTAACTATCCGTGGCAGAACACATGGCGAATAAATAACCTCCTCCAACAAGGAAATCTCTGATCTTTTTAGCGACTGCCAATTTCAACTGGGATACTTTTTCAAAGCCGTATTTTTGGGCAATTGCTGTATTTGATCGTACATCTTCCTGGTACCAGGGATAATTGCGGTAGCGAAACCAGAACTTGCCAAACTGCCCGGTAAAATCTTCGTGGTGCAAGTGCAGCCAATCGTAAGTGGGCAACATGCCATCCAGCACTTCTTCATCAAAAACAACATCATAAGGAATCTCGGCATAGGTAAGTGCAAGCGTAACGGCATCGTCCCAGGGTTGTTTGTTTTTCGGCGAATACACTGCAATACGTGGTACTTTGTGCAATTTTACTTCATCCATGTTTACATCCGGCTCAGCAATTTGTTGCCTGATGGAACTGGCCTGTACATCGGTAATTACCTGGTAGCTTACATTTCTGATCACACATTCATTCTCAATACGCTGGTGGTATTGAATCAGGTAACTTCCCCCACGGTAGTTAAGTAGCCAGCCAATTTCGACACCTTGTTGTAAAACCCAATAGGCAACACCGTAAGCTTTTAGGTGATTGCTTTGTGATTTATCCATCGGAATCAGCAAATGTGCTGCGTGTGTGGAATTGGTAAAACCAAGTAGAAACACCAGGAGGAAAAGGATTGTTATTCGTTTCGTTTTTTTCAATTGTTACGTTTTTACTGGTTCTATTTATGTTGGGCAAAGATATGTTTTTGGGTTGAACTGGGGATGGGGGAAATAGGGGATAGGGGAAATAGGGGATAGGGGAAATGTGGGGAATATGGGAATATGGGGTATATGGGAATATGGGAATAGGGGAAATAGGGGAATAGGGGAATATGGGAAATAGGGGAATAGGGGAATAGGGGAATAGGGGAATATGGGAATATGGGAATATGGGGAATATGGGAATATGGGAATATGGGAATAGGGGAATAGGGGAATAGGGGGAATAGGGGAATAGGGGGAATATGGGAAATAGGGGAATAGGGGGAATAGGGGGAATAGGGGAATATGGGAAATAGGGGAATAGGGGAATATGGGAAATAGCGGAATATGGGAATAGGGTGACTTGACAGGCAGTGACTCGTCCTGAAATAGGTTGACACAAAAAGTAAACAAATTTCAGGATTATGAGAAGAAAAGTAAAGCGATTTCCGGACGGATTAAAATTAGTGGCTGTAAAGGAGTATTTGAGTACTGGCATAAGTCAAGCAGAACTCAAACTCAAGTGTGGATTAAGGGGGGCTTGTCCTGAACAGCTTAGAAACCCTTATAGCCCTTATAATCCTTATTCCCCCTTGCTTTGAAGGATTTCTATTGATTATTTGTGTATTTGTTTTACTGCTTATTTTCCGGAATAAACCTAAACCGGCTATGGGCAATTATTTGCTGTTGGCTATCGGTGTTCTTACTTGTTCTTGACGTTGAAACTGAACTTGCTCTTGATATTTTTCTTTGTTAAAATGATTTTTACTGTGAGGTTTATTACCTTCTAAGTCTTGATATTCTGTATTGGGCAGGGGTTTTTCTTTAAGACCCATTCCTGAAGCTGCTTTTGATGAAGGTTCAACGCTTGTAATATTTTCAAGCGAATAAGTTTCATGATCTTCATCGAATCGTCCGTTTTGATTAATAAGAATGAGATGAACATAGGATCTATCTTTGCTGTCAGGCATTACTGCAGTTGCATTCATCATACTCGGTCTGCTTGAAACGGTTCCTAACAATAAACGTCGACCTTGCATTTCTTTAATAACTGGAGCTAGAGTCCCATCATCTGTCATCATCATTTCTCCACCCATAATTGCTGTAACTCCATATGTTGTTGTTGCAAGTATTGGCGTTGTAAGATTTCCTTGACTGAAATTTACATTCCAACCCAATTGCCCTGGATAAAAGTTTGTGTAAGGATCATAATCATTTTGCATTGTTGTAGTAATATTTCGCATTGTATTTGCAGTTGTAATAGGACTGCTTCCTTCATAAAAATGATCTTGAATCCATGTTCGTGCAGACCAATAAGGTGATCCTGGACCATTCGCCCACATATAGTCTATGTCTCGTAAAATTTCTTCGAAATTTATTTTATCTGTACCTACCATTTCTGCGATTTCTTCACCATCACCTTCTATTGTTGAATTCGCTCCAACCTCTGGAACTTCTACTGTTTTTGGATAGAAATATCTATTGAATGCAATAATTGTATCAAGAACTGGATTGGGAACATCATGTTCGTTATTTATCATCCAGAGTTCGTTTTCTTTTCCAAGTTCGAATTCAACATCTGTTCCTGCAGGAATATTTTCAAAACTGTATTTACCATCGCTTCCTGTAATATCTTCTTCGATAAGTTCTCCTGTGCTTCTATTAATAACACGAACTGTTACGCCACTTTCAAGAGCTTTTGAATACACATTTCTTACAATTCCTTCTATGTCTTGTGTTTGGTTTTCAGGAATAACAGAAACGTAATGTCTAATCGTGTTGCTCCCGCTTACAATTAACACGGTGTCAATTTCTGTAACGAAATCATCCCCTCCATTTGGAGAAATAGTAACGATGTATTTTGTTTGTCCTGGATTTGCTTGTTCATAAACTACGGGAACTGTAATTTGATATGCACCATCTGTTGCAGTAGTTGTGAATTTATTTGCTTGATTTAATAGTCGTTTATATTCAACATCTGCGCTATTTGGTAGACCTGTTAAATCTGCATAAAATATTAATCCATTAATATTTCCGCTATCATACTGCATTCCTTTTACGTTGAAAAAGAAATCATGGAAATTATTTTCTTTCACTAAAACAGTGTCAATAAAATCTTCCAAATTTTCGTGAGTGATGTTGATGATGTAGTGTGATGCTCCTTCATCCTCTTTAATTGCTTTGGCAGCTTTTTTTCCATTATTATTTTCTTTTGGAACTGCTCCGTAATCTATGATGCTTGGTTTATTTTCGAGGTGTGCTATTTTACTTGCGACAGGACCTTTAGTTGATGTGGTGTGAAAGAGGTATGTTCCGTCTTTAATATCTTGTCCGTGCTACACTGCATCGTATGTTTTTGTTAAGGGGTTATAGGTTACAGGAATTTTTGCTAGTTGTTGTCCGAGCATATTAATGATGTATCCTTCTTTTCCAATTTCTTTTGCATCGCTTGTGAATCTTATGAGGTGATCTGACCCTGTACCATTGTTGCTGACAAAAATATCAGCCGAGGTAAAAGGTGACGCAAAAGAGAAAATACCGACTGGGTGCTTCACAACGGGAAGGCTATCGGCAATATCCCGTCCCATGCTATCGGAAAGTGCCTCCCTGACAAGTAGTTGGTTACTGTTAACCGTATCTAAAAGCGTATATTGTATGAAGGCACTGTCTAGGGTTTGCCCATCAAGAATAATGTTGCTTGTTACTGTTTTTGAGTATACAGTATCAGGAATTTGTAGGCTTGCTGCGCGCAATTCATCAAGCGGCTTTGGTATTGCTTGCACCTTGTTCATTTCTATTCCAAAAACAGACAGACCCATGATGGAGACTCCGATGAATATTTTGCTTAGTAGTGGATTGAATTTCATGTTCTTTTAGTTGGTTTGTATTATTTTTCGTGATGTTGGTTTTATCAGGTTCTTCATACTTGTAGCCAACTCGCTGATTATAAAAAGAATTACCATATTTATTCCTTTTCAGTGTATAAAAATACGTGAAACACTTCAGTAAGTACCTGACTCAAAGATAAACTTTTTCTGATTATTGCTGCTTCATTCTGATGTTATTGGCCATCATTTATTCAAATAGAAATCGTGCTCTCATAATCCCGAACTCCACTCTTGCTCCTATTTCCCACATAAGCCAGTTTTCCCCTTTGACCCTTATCTTCCTATTTCCCTTATTCCTTTATTCCCCCCTCCCTTTTTTCCCCATCTCCCAAAATTGTTTACTTTCATCCCGCCAAAAAACCAGGTTTGTATGCTGTTGAATATCTCCTTTCATTTTGATTTCTTCCCACTTTTTGTAGTGGCTGCAATTGCATGGTTTACACCGGTTTTCCTGTCATTATTTAAGTTAAAAAAAATACCTTCAGTTATTGTTGAGATAATCCTTGGCTACTTTGTCGGGCAATATTTATTGGAAGGAATCGACAGCGAGAGCTTTCGTATTTTGGAATTCTTTGCGCTGGCAGGCTTTATTTTCCTTATGTTTTTGGGCGGACTAGAGATTGATGTGGATCAGATTGTGGCATCACTTCCGCGTCGGAAACTCACCTATTCCCGTTTCCTGAAAAATCCATTGTTGGTGGGGGTCAGTCAGTTTGCCATTGCAATCGTGCTGGCTTATGTGGGCACTTTGTTGCTTTCCATGGTTATCGACATTCCAAGTATTTGGTATTTTTCATTGATTATGGTAACCACTTCGGTCGGGATTGTTCTTCCTGTACTGAAAGACAGGGGCGAGATACATACCCGTTTTGGCCAAATGGTGATTATTGCCGCTGCCGTTGCCGACATCTTCAGTATCATCTTATTCACCTTCACCGCTTTCATTATTAAGAACGGATTTCAATATGAACTGCTCTATATTTTCGCCCTTTTTATTCTGTTTTTTATTGTTTACAAACTAATCAACAGGCTCAAAAATGTACCGATTTTTAATAAATTAAGTTACCAACTTTCGCAGGCTGCTTCACAAATCAGGATTCGGGGCAGCATATTAATGATTATGATTTTTGTCGTGATCTCGCAGTACATTGGCGAAGAAGTTGTATTACTTGGAGCTTTTTTAAGTGGCCTCGTTCTTTCCTCCATGTTGCACCGCGAGCGTTCACTTTTGCTTGTGAAATTAGACGGCATGGGATTTGGATTTTTTATCCCTTTCTTTTTTATCATGGTGGGCGTTGAATTCGACCCCAGTGCCCTGGCAGAATTCGACCAGTCACTGATCTGGTTCCTCATTGCTTTACTGATTACGCTATTCGTCATTAAAGTTGTCCCTTCCGTTTTGTGGGGCAGGTTATTTGGTATGCGAAAAGCCATTTCGGGAGGATTCCTGATGTCGTCGCGATTGAGCCTGATTATTGCTGCATCGGCAATTGGCTTGGGCTTGGGAGTGATTACGCCAGGGATTAATGCCAGTTTCATTATCATGGCTGTAATCACTTGCTTTATTTCGCCTGTTGTTTACAATTGGATGACATTGGGAAATATACTTTCAGGCAACAAAACCATTATTATTGGTGGAAGCAGTACTGCCGTTTTGCTTGCCAGAAGGCTAAATGTACATGGAAGAAAGGCCATTATTGTTGAGAAAGACAAAGAGCGTTATAAAGAGATTAACAACAAGGGTGTTCATGCACTTCATGGTGATGGATGTGAGGCTGATATTTTTCAAAAACTGAAATTGAAGCATGACAATTATGTAGTGATAGAAACAGGGGATGACGAACAAAACCTGAAAATTAGCAAGCTGCTCAGAAATGAATACCAGCATGAAAAGATCATCTCCAGAATCAGTCGTTTTTCGTTGGAGCAAAAATATAAGTCATTGGGAGTCGAAACCATTGATGTTACCCAAATATTGGCCACTGCCATCGAAAACCTGATTGTAAGGCCAACAACTTATCACGCGCTGGTTGAATCATTTGAAAACTTTAGCGTTGATGAAATAGCGATTACCAATAAAGATATCGACGGATTGCAATTGAAAGAAGTCCTTTTCCATCAGGATGCAATTCTGATGATGGTTAAAAGGGGCGATAATTTCTACATTCCACATGGTGAAACTTATTTCAGGTTGGGTGATGTGTTGCACGTTTTTGGAACGGATACAGCCATGGAAGATACCAAGAGAAAATTAGGGGCTTGATATTGGTTTCAAGCATTCAATTTTTTACTTTTGCACCGCTAAAAATCTGAATCCATGAAAAAAACAGCTTTGAACAAAATGCACCACGAAATGGGTGCCAAAATGGTAGAATTTGTAGGCTTTGACATGCCCGTTCAATTTGAGGGAATCAATGCCGAGCACGAAACGGTAAGAACAAAACTGGGTGTGTTCGACGTTTCGCATATGGGCGAATTTTGGGTAGAAGGCCCGAAGGCGTTTGACCAGGTGCAAAAAGTGACGAGTAACGATATCTCGGCTTTAACCGATGGCAAAGTGCAATACAGTTGTTTTCCGAATGGTGATGGAGGCATTGTTGACGATTTATTGGTTTATCGCTTTGGCGAAGAAAAATACCTGCTGGTGGTCAATGCTTCCAATATTGAGAAAGACTGGGCACATGTGAACAGTCACAATGAAATTGGCGCAAAACTTACCAATGCTTCTGACGATATTTCCCAACTGGCAGTGCAGGGCCCGCTGGCTTTAAATGCCGTGCAAAA
>QMPA01000120.1 GCA_003650365.1 Bacteroidota bacterium
CATAGTCGCGACTGTCGTGGCCTGGTACTGCCATAATTGCTCCAGTACCATATCCTGAGAGAACATAGTCGGCAATCCAAATTGGAATTTTTTTATTGGTGAGTGGGTTGATAGCATAGGCTCCGGTAAATTCACCGGTTACCTTTTTGACTTCTGTCATTCTTTCGCGCTCCGAACGATTTTTTGCCCATTGCACATATGCTGTTACTTTTTCTTTGCGATCCGGTGTAACAATCTGCTCAACCAATTCGTGTTCGGGAGCCAACACCATGAAAGTAGCTCCGAAGAGGGTGTCGGGGCGAGTGGTGAAAACCTCAATTCCATTCTCGTCAATTGGGGTCTCCAATTGAAAAACCAAACTTGCTCCCTCACTTCTGCCAATCCAGTTTTTTTGCATTTCCTTGAGGGAATCAGAAAATTCAATTTTTTCCAATCCGTCAAGTAGTCGCTGGGCGTAAGCTGTAATTCGTAACGACCACTGTCGCATCAGTTTTTTCTCGACGGGATGGCTTCCCCTTTCTGACAGACCGTCTTTCACCTCATCGTTGGCCAAAACTGTTCCCAATGCAGGACACCAATTCACCATCGTATCTGACAGAAAAGCCAGACGATAGTGCAAGAGTATTTCTTGTTGTTTCTTCTCATCAAATGCGTTCCACTCCTCAGCAGTAAAAGGATCATTGGGATCACAGGCAGCATTAACACCCATGTTGCCATCGCTTTCAAATTGGGTGATTAAAGTCTGGATGGATTCCGCTTTATCACTCTTTTTATTGTACCACGAATTGAATAATTGAATGAAAGTCCATTGTGTCCATTTATAATAATCGGGATCACTGGTACGTACTTCACGGTCCCAGTCGTAGGAAAAACCAATACGGTCCAATTGTTCGCGGTAACGCTTGATATTTTTCTCTGTTGTTACTTCGGGATGGGTTCCTGTTTGGATAGCGTACTGTTCTGCCGGCAAGCCATAAGCATCATAACCCATGGGATGCAAAACATTGAATCCTTCATGCCTTTTGAAACGCGCATAAATATCTGAAGCAATATAACCCAGCGGATGTCCAACATGTAAACCCGCTCCTGAAGGATAAGGAAACATATCGAGTACATAAAATTTTGGCTTGCTGTGATCAGTCTCTACTTTAAAAGTTTTGTTTTCGGCCCAATACTTTTGCCATGATTTTTCTATTCTTCCAAAATCGTATCCCATGCTACAGTTTTCTTTTTAAAATTCATTTTTTAATAAAAGTGCCTAAAGTTAGAAGTACCTGAAATACTTAGAGTTTCAATTGTACAGCCATTTCAATAATCGCCGCGAAATTAAACATATTTTTGCCGCGGATTTTCAGATAAAAAACGAATAATACCAATGGTTTATCAAAGACGATCAACCATAAACAAGGGCGATATTCATCTTGAAATGTAAACGGACAACCCTTTTTTTTAATTTCGCAACACGATGGCAAGAAGCGAAGACAAACATTTTCAAAGGCGTATAAACGGTGCTTACATTACTTCTATTATAAGTATTACCCTTGTTTTGTTTACCCTTGGTTTTTTAGGACTGGTTATTCTTCAAGCCAATAGTCTGTCCAATTACATCAAAGAAAACATTGGCTTTGAAATTATTGTTAAACCCGGTGTAAAAGAAGCTGATATTTTACATTTGAAAAAAACACTGGACACACGGGATTATGTAAAATCAGCCGAATACATTAGCACAGAAGAAGCCACACGTCGATTGTCAATGATGTTGGGAGATGATTTTATTGATTTTTTGGGGGACGAAAATAACCCCTTATTACCTTCCATCGATTTGCGATTTAATGCAGCATGGGCAAACAGTGACAGTCTTGCTATTATTGAAGCCGAAGTATTGCAAAACAAAGCTGTCAAAGAAGTTTACTACCAAAAATCATTGGTTCACCTAATTAATAAAAACCTACGGAAAATTAGCTTTGGTTTACTGGGATTCAGTATTTTATTATTGGTAATCGCCATGGCTTTGGTTAATAATACAATTCGGCTTTCCATTTATTCCAGGCGATTTATCATCAGAACCATGCAATTGGTGGGTGCTACAGAAAGCTTTATCCGTTGGCCTTTTGTTTTAAAAGGCATAAGCCAGGGAATAGTCAGCGCCCTGATTGCTTTGGCGATTTTATCGGGAATTATTATCGCTTTGCAACAGCAAATTCCTGAGTTGGCCTTACTCATTAACGTGGAAACACTTGGCTTTCTTTACCTTTTTATTCTTCTATTGGGTATGCTGATGTCAGGTTTTTCTACATTCTTCTCTGTAAGAAAATACCTGCGGATTAGTCCTGACCAACTTTTTGGGTAGAAAAAGACGCTTATTGTTTATGATTTATTATGAAGGGTTTCTAATGACTGAATAATTAACGAAGCCCTTTTTAAACATTTTCAATTACTTTTGCCAAAAATTAAAAATCATGGCTGTAAAAAATCAGAAGAAAGAAGAAGACCTGGGGTTTGCTTTTCACAAAGAAAACTACCTGCTATTAATTGCCGGGCTTATTTTAATTGCTGCAGGGTTTTTACTCATGCTGGGCGGCGGTTCTGATGATCCACAAGTATTCAGCGAAGCACTTTTTGATTTCCGTCGCTTAACTCTTGCCCCCATTCTTATCCTGGCCGGATTTATTGTCGAGATTTATGCCATCATGAAAAGGCCCAAATCAACCAACTAATTTCCCCCACATTACATGAATTGGATTGAAGCATTAATACTCGGTATCGTCCAGGGACTTACCGAGTTTCTGCCTGTGAGTAGCAGCGGTCATCTTGAGATTGTCAAAGCCCTTCTCGGAGATACATCCTTGGCCCACGAAAGCATGCTAATGACGGTGGTACTACATGGTGCAACGGCACTTGCTACTTTAATTGTTTTCAGGAAGGAAGTCATTGAAATCTTTCGTGGACTTTTTCAATTTAAATGGAATGAAGAAACACAGTTTTCTTTGAAGATTGTAATTTCAATGATCCCGGCAGCAATAATTGGTGTTTTATTTGATGATCAATTGGACGCTTTATTTGACAAACAAATCTTATTGGTCGGCTTTATGTTACTGATAACCGGAGGTTTTCTTTTTCTTGCCGACAAGGCAAAAACAACCAATAAAGGGGTAAGTCAACGCAATGCATTAATTATTGGAATTGCACAAGCCATTGCCATTCTCCCCGGAATTTCCCGCTCGGGAGCCACCATTTCTACCAGTGTGTTGCTGGGTATCGACCGGACAAAAGCTGCACGCTTTTCATTTCTAATGGTTGTTCCACTTATTTTGGCCAAAATGGGGAAAGATATTCTCGGTGGTGAAATTGCTTTCGAAAGCACTACAATTATTCCGATGGGTGTTGGTTTTGTTGCTGCACTGATTACAGGAATATTGGCTTGTACATGGATGATAAAACTTGTAAAAAACAGCAAGCTCACTTATTTCGCCATTTATTGTTTCGTGATTGGACTGCTTGCTATTGGCGCTGCCATTTTCTAAATTGCCATGAACCAAAATAAGGAATATATTTTCAATTTTGTTGAAGGCGAAATGCTGCTCATCGATAAACCACTCGAATGGACATCTTTTGATGTGGTGAAAAGCCTGCGGATTTTTCTTAAAAAAACATACAATTTAAAAAAGCTAAAAGTTGGACATGCCGGAACACTGGATCCACTGGCTACCGGTTTACTTATTTTGTGTACGGGAAAAATGACAAAACAGATTGACAGTTTTCAGGGGATGGATAAAGTTTATATTGGGCAAATGACCCTGGGTGCTACCACAGCATCTTTTGATAAAGAAACCAAAGCCGATCAATTATTTCCCATCGACAAACTTCACATTGATGATTTGAATCAGGCAAGTTTAAAGTTTAAAGGAGAAATTGAACAAGTTCCGCCTGTTTATTCTGCCATTAAAGTTGATGGTAAACGTGCATACAAATCGGCCCGTAAAGACAAAGATGTGAAGATGAAATCGAGAAAGGTTACTGTTCATGAATTTGATTTATTGAACTTTACACCGCCACATCTTAATTTTTCCGTAAAATGTAGCAAAGGCACTTACATCCGATCACTGGTAAATGACTTTGGAAAAGCCCTTAACAATGGGGCCTATTTGTCTGAACTACGCAGGACAAAAATTGGTGATTACTCTGTAAATGACGCAATTACTATCGACGACTTTAAACAAAAAATCATCTCACAATTACCAAACGATTTGTCTGCAAATGCTGAATAACTTGTCCCTAATTCGATATTAAAACCGCAATCTCTTAAAACAAAGCCATATCTACTTGACTTTCTGTGTCATTCTTTGTATCTTTGCCGGCTTTTTAAAATGAACCAAAGGGAAATTTGCTTGGATGCAATGTCATTCAATTTGGTTTAAAAATGTTTCTGAAACAAAATTCTATTCAATATGAAATTATCACAATTTAAATTTGAATTACCACCTGAGTTGATTGCTGATCACCCTTCTGCAAACAGGGATGATGCCAGATTGATGGTTATTCATCGAAAAGAAAAAAAGATTGAGCACAAAAAGTTTGTCGACGTTCTTAAATATTTTTCAGAAGGAGATGTTTTTGTCATCAACAATACCAAAGTTTTTCCGGCAAGGCTTTATGGTGAAAAAGAAAAAACAGGAGCAAAAATCGAAGTATTTTTGTTACGCGAACTAAACCGCGAAAGCCGGCTTTGGGATGTAATGGTTGATCCTGCACGTAAAATCAGGATTGGGAATAAGCTTTATTTTGGTGAAGACGGCGAACTGGTTGCTGAGGTAATTGACAATACAACTTCACGCGGAAGAACTTTGCGGTTTTTATTCGATGGACCTTACGAAGAATTTAAAAAAACCATCCAGGCCCTGGGCGAAACACCATTGCCAAAAATCCACAATAGGGAGATTGAACCTGAAGACGAAATGCGTTACCAAACCATTTATGCCAAACATGAAGGAGCTATTGCAGCCCCTACTGCTGGTATGCATTTTTCAAGAGAATTGATGAAACGACTTGAAATTAATGGTATTGATTTTGCTGAAATTACATTGCATACAGGAATGGGTAACTTTCGCCCCATCGAAGTTGAAGACCTGACCAAGCACAAAGTCGATTCGGAAGAAATGTTTGTTACCCAACCCAATGCCGACTTAATTAACAATGCCAAAGCAGGAAAGCATAAAGTTTGTGCAGTAGGTACAACAAGCATGAAAGCCCTTGAAACTGCAGTTTCTATTACCGGGAAAATTAAACCTTATGGCGGCTGGACAAATAAATTTATTTTTCCTCCTTACAAATTCAAGACTGCCGATGCACTGATTACGAATTTTCATTTGCCAATGTCGCCAATGATGATGATGACAGCAGCTTATATCGATTTCGATTTTCTTCATGAAGTTTATAAAACAGCCATCAAAGAGAAGTACAAATTCTTTACTTATGGTGATGCCATGCTGATTATTTAATTGTGAGATATTTACAACAAGAAACCCGAAAGAAATTTCGGGTTTTTTTGTTTAGATTTACCAATCAATAATTCAAGAAATGAAAAAGTATGTCGTTATTGTTGCCGGTGGTAAAGGAAAACGAATGGGAAGCGAACAGTCCAAACAGTTTTTGGAAGTAGAAAACTTACCCATACTTATGCATACTTTTCGTGCCTTTTCCTTTTTAGGCAATACTGTCGAATTTATTCTGGTTTTATCAGCTGATGATATTGACCATTGGGAAGAACTTTGTAAAATTCATGATTTCAACATTCCCCATCAAATTGTTGAAGCCGGCCCCAAACGGTTTCACTCTGTAAAAATTGGATTAAGATTGGTTCCTGAAAATGCATTGGTTTCCATTCATGATGCGGTTAGACCATTTGTTTCGAAACAAGTAATTGAAGCCTGTTTTACAATGGCAGCACACAAAGGAAATGCTGTTCCTGTTATTCCCATTGACGAATCGATGAGAGAATTGAGTGGGACACTAAGCAAATCAATCAACCGAAATAAATTTAGACTGGTGCAAACACCACAGGTATTTTTCTCTTCTGACATTAAACAAGCCTACCAACAGCCATACAATGAAAGCTTTACCGATGATGCCACGGTGATGGAAAGAACAGGAAAACAAATTTATTTAGTTGAAGGAAATAAGGAAAATATTAAAATTACTCATCCGGTTGATCTGGCATTTGCCAAAGCATTTCTTGGGTCATTTTAAGCCTTTCCGCCCCTTCCATTCAAAACGAAAAAACATAGCCGGGAAAGCAGCAATTACAATGTAGAGCGGATAAATGAGCGCGAAAGGAAATGACAGTATCAGTAGATTTCGTTTGTTTACAAAGCCCGTAAATTCGACTAACAAAGGCAAATCAATCAATAGTTTCAGAACAACAAACAATCCGTAAATAATAAAAAACCAGGCTTTGTAAAACCCAGCGAAAAATGTGAGGGCAATCAAAAAATTCACAGCCAGAACAACCACCGGAACAAATATTGCCCATGGCGATTTATAAGCTTTTGCTTTTGAGGCCCAACGGATGCGCTGTTGGAAAAAATCACGGAAACTTGCAGGCGGATTTGTCCGAACAACAGCGGAAGTATTTTTTAAAAATTGAATGGATTTATTCCCAAAAATCCGGGCTATCCGGTGAATCAAAAAAACATCATCACCAGAAGCCAGCGAGTCACCTGATTGTCCGGAGATGGCTCTTTGCCAAGCTTGTTTGGTGAAAGCAAGATTCGCACCATTACCCATAAAAGGCAGTCGCGCACCTGCCGATCCGGCACCTGATGCTACAAGGCTGACAAAATCAAGTGAAAACAGTTTTTGTAAAATACCCCTTTCATTTTGATAAACCACCGGGGCAATAATTAATGCCGGTTTCTGCTCCTTGTAAAACCCAACAATTGAAGTCAACCACTCCGCCCCCATTGTACAATCACCATCGGTGGTAACAATCAACTCACCAGTGGCGGTATCAATACCTTCGGCAAGGGCTGCTTTTTTTCCATTGGATTTCGCCTGTATCAATCGAATGCTACACTGTGGATTTTCTTCAGAAATATTGATAACAATAGTTCTTGTTGAATCTTCAGAATGATCGTCTACGATAATGATTTCATAAAAATCATTGGAGTAATTCTGGTTCATTAAATCCTTCAACAATAAGCCAATATTTGATTCCTCATTCCTAACAGCAACCACAACGCTAAGCAAAATTTGAGGTGCTGTTTCATGGCTGTTAAAATATTTCAGACTGAACCATCCCCACGTAATTACAATCAGCAACAACATATACAGCATCATCGCAAAGACCAGTGTCCACATCAAATATTCAGTTGCCATTATTGTTGTTCTTTCTGAAAAAACGTAAACTGTAAACAAAAAAAGTTCCAAGCAAAGCCGGAAATGCCAGGTTAAAAACCCACAGCATGGTTGATGCAGAAGCAATGCCCAATCCCAGATTTTCTGTCCACATTCCTTCCGGTTTGAAATACAAACCAAAAATAAAGAGACTGACCGAACCACGCACACCAATTTCTGTTAATGCAATTGTAGGAATTACAGCCATCAGCATATAAATGAACCCAATAAGCACCATGGCTACAGGATAAGAAACAGTAATCTGAAAGGCCTGTAAAAGCAGCCAAAACTGGAAGGAGAAAATCAAATATCTGAAAATGCTAATCCCCAAAATTTTAATTAAAAAAACTGGATTATACCATGAAAATACCTGTGCATATTTGCTAATTTTCCTGTAGGCTCTTCCACTAATCCGCCGCAAAATTTCTGAGAACGCCGCAAAATTAAGATACGCAAACACAAAGGTAAATGCCAGAATGAGGACCAAAATAAAAAGGCCGGCATATAACCAAATGTTTAGGGGCTCATCCATATCGACATAAAAAGGAAAGAAGAACAAGGAAGCCGTCATGCCAAACAAAACGGTTGTAAGCAGTTGCGCCATGCTTCCCAAAATAGTCGCCAAAATAGCCTGTAAGCGGTCAGCTTTTTTGAGAACGAACACTCTGCCAAAATAATCACCTACACGATTGGGCAAAAACATACTTACTGAAACTCCTGTCAGAACTGCTTTTGTAGCATTCCAAAAACTCACTTTTTCGAGCTTACTGATTAGCAACTTCCATTTTACAACTTCAAGCAATAAATTAAATGGGATGAGGAATGCAACCAGGATGATGAAAAAATAAAAATGTTTCCCTGAAGATACCTCTGGAAAATAATCAACAATAGATTGAAAATCTTTTCGGTAGAAAATCTGATCGTATAAAAAAACAAAAGTCAGAACGACGATGGTAAGGCGAAGCAGAATATTGTATGTTTTACTTAGTTTTGCTATCATTCTAAACAATTATTATCTGGCAATGAAAACCGATCGCATCATACTTGGTATTGACCCCGGCACAAACATTATGGGCTATGGGTTGATTCACCAAAAGGGCAATAAAATCAGTCTGATTACTATGGGTATTTTAAAGCTCGGAAGTTACAGTAACCATGCGATAAAATTAAAAAAGATTTTTGAACGGACACTCGGTATTATTGAAGAGTACAATCCTGACGAACTTTCGATTGAAGCGCCATTTTTTGGGAAAAATGTACAGTCGATGTTAAAGTTGGGGCGGGCCCAGGGTGTTGCTATGGCAGCTGCTTTATACAAAGACCTCCCGATTTTTGAATACTCCCCAAAAAAAATCAAGCAGTCGATTACGGGGAACGGAAATGCCTCCAAAGAACAAGTTGCCGGTATGTTGGCCAATTTGGTTAAACTGGGTGACGCCCCCGAATTTTTAGATGCCACCGATGGGTTGGCAGCAGCAGTTTGCCATTATTTCCAGGGAGACAGTGCAATGCAAGGAACCAAGTACAGTGGCTGGAAAAGTTTTTTGAAAGACAATCCAGGGCGGGTGAAATAAGCACGCTGTACCCTTTTTTTTCACGCAACGATGCAGCGGCACAGAAAATGAAAAACTTTCGCTGCGCCGCTGCGTGAATACTTAATCCACAATTTCGAAGTCCAGTTGGCGTTTGGCTAAATCCACATTTTTTACCAATACATTTACCTCATCACCCAGGCGATAAACTTGTCCGTGCTGCTTGCCAATAATGCGGTAATTGTCTTCATCAAGGTAATAATAATCATCGCGAAGATTGTTAAAACGAATAAGGCCTTCACTTTTACTTTCAGTTATCTGGACAAAAATTCCCCATTTACTCACTCCTGAAATCATTCCCGGAAAAACCTTACCTACCTTGTCTTCAAGAAACTCAACCTGTTTGTATTTTACCGATGCACGTTCAGCTTCCGCAGCCATTTTTTCCATATCCGAAGAATGTTCGCATTTTTCTTCCAGCTTCCCTTTATCAGCTGACTTGCCACCTTCGAGGTAACGCTCCAAAAGCCGATGTACCATCAGGTCGGGATAACGACGGATGGGTGATGTAAAATGTGTATAGTGGGGAAATGCCAGTCCATAATGACCAATATTTTCAGTCGAATAAATTGCTTTTGCCATGGTACGGATAGCAATGGTCTCAATCATATGTTCCTCACCGCGTCCCTTTATTTTTTCAAAAAGCTTATTGTAAGAACTGGCCAGCTGCTGCTGTGAATTTACATTGAGGCCATAACCCAGTTTTTTTAGAAACTGCACAAAAGTGCTCAATTTTTCAGGATTGGGTTCATCGTGAATACGGTAAACGAAAGTCTTGGCTTGCTTTCCATCTTTTGGCTTTGCCACAAATTCTGTTACTTTTTTATTGGCCAACAGCATAAATTCTTCAATAAGATGGTTGGCCTCTTTTTGCTCTTTTACATAAGTTTCGATGGGTTTGCCCTTTTCATCCAGCTTGAATTTTATTTCTACCGAATTGAAATTTATAGAACCATTGGCAAATCTTTTTTCGCGCAATTTAACAGCCAATTTGTTTAGCGTTAGAACCTCTGCAACAAATTCACCTTGCTCGGTTTCAATAATTGCCTGAGC
>QMPA01000121.1 GCA_003650365.1 Bacteroidota bacterium
AAACAAAAAAATCACAAACAACAAGTATCAAATCACAAATAAATCACAATGTTCTAAAATTCAATTTTCCAAACAGTTTTGGTCATTTGAAAATTGGTTTTTGGAAATTATTTGTTATTTCTTCGTTGATATTTGGTGCTTAAATTTATCAATTGCCTGACATTGTGGACAAACTCTACTTGGCTGATACCCCAGCTTGCTTCAGCATATACCCAATGGCATCATACATATCCTGGTCTGAACAAGCAGTGCAAGTACCTCTCTCAGGCATTACACCATATTCACCTTGAAACCCTGTTATTGAATGCTGGTGAATTGTATCCATGCCTTTTGCAGCAATGGTTTCCCATCTTGGTGTGTCCGTTAAAGCAGCAGCACCGGCAACACCTTTCCAATGACAGGCGATACAGGCTTTGTCGTAAATTACTTTTCCGTTTTCAATATTTACAGTCATTTTTTTTGGAGGTGCTTCACCACAACTGGAAAGAAATAATCCGAACATGCCTACTGCAAATACAATCATCATTAGTTTTTTCATCTTATTTATTTTTTGATAATTATTTATTAGAATAAAATTTCAAAACAAAAGAGATGGAAAAATATCCATCCCTTTTGCTTATATGATTAGAAATATTTCATCATCTATTGCTCACTCATTATTTGTTGAGTCCTGAGTTTTAAATAAGTGATAATTTTCTTAACATCTTCGTCTGATACATTTTGATCGGGCATGGCCAGTTTGTATTGTTGGCGCATGGCCTCAATGTCAGTATCTTTCATATGATGTTCAGGATTGGTAATCCAACTTGTTAACCACTCATCGCTACGGCGTTTGTCAACCATTAAGAGGTCGGGGCCGTTAAAATCCTCACCGAATTTATGACAAGCATTACAACCATAGTTGAGGTACTCCATTTCACCATCCAGCAGGTTTTTCATTTCAATAGCCGAAGGCTTAAATGCCTGCATCTGCATATCAGCCTGAACACGTGCCGAATAAGCCAATAACTTTTTGCTATTGGCAGCTTCGTCAAAATTAACAGTCAGATAGCCTTGAAGTTGTCTTCCCTTGGGGCTGTGATAATTGTCTAATAACAATGGATACATACCTGATTTCTCGGCATTGAATTCCAGCGTTGCCGTTTCTCCCGGACGCCAGCGGTACATTTGGTCGTATGCAGAAATCTCATAAACATAATGGTCGGTTTTTAACTGGCCATGGTTAGTAAGATGAATCAATACATCAGAACCTTGTTTAACGCTGATATTGGCAGGGGTAACTTTCCCATCTTTAATTGTTCCAAATACAGTAACATTATTGCCCTTGGTTTTGATATTTTCATCACCGAGAGCAGTGTAAAAGTTGGACTTTTTATTCGTATATATATCTGTTCCCACCTCGTATTTATCAACTGAACTAAACTCATTTAAGTCGATCATTACAGTATAATGTGGCTCACCCATTGGAAGTGGCATATCATAAAGCACTTTCATCTTGTCTCCATCAATATCTATTAATTGGTGGTTTTGAGGGTGAAGTGGGCCAACCGGGTTAAACCTGTCGATTGATAATTTGTTCAATGAGATCAGGTATTTTCCCCTTGGGTCAACAGCATCGCCGTGAGCAGCTACAAGGTGCCCAACATTGTAATGGGAAGAAACATGGTCTAAAACTTTTAGGTTGATATAATCCCATTTTGTAATGCGCGAGTCAACATAAATAGATGTGTAAATAACACCGGGCTCATCATCAAATTGATTATGCAAAGGTCCTAAACCAACTTCGAGGCTACCATGAAGCGCTGTTTCAAGGGCAATAATCGGGATACCGTATTTGTCGGTTCCTTCATAATTTTTCTCATCAATAGCTTTCATAATTTTGTCGAAAGAATAAACCCATGCATGTGAGTCAAGTTTTCCGGCAACGATGATGTATTTTCCATCAGGGCTAACATCAACACCGTGAGGTGATTTTGGCTCAGGAATAAGGAATAGAATATTGTTTGCAACGGCAGTTTTCATTGTGATCACTTTATGGCCGCGAATCAATTTATATTTTCCCTGCTGAACCAATTGCTCAGCTTTCTTCCAGTTTACAACGTGGAGGTAGTCAACATCCCTTGAAGAACATCCAGCCTCAAATGGAGGGCGTCCGCTTTCGATCCCACCAAAATACATTTCGGTACAGAATGAGTTGGTAAACGACCAACCGTCGCTGGCATTTTTACCGGCATCTGACAAATCTTGCGTATAAGGAGGAAATTCCAGTGTAAATGATTTCTTTTCATCAATCCGGCCTTTGTCATTATCAAATCTCCAATAGGTGAGTCCACCTCTCCAATACTTTTGGAAGTTAGACTCAGTAAGTGGATAATATTTATGATCGAATGGGGCTGGATATTGCGATGCCTCCAGAATATACCTAGAATCTGGTGTAAAGAAACATCCACCGTGGTCGCTTCTGAAGATGGGGTTAATAACGGTTTGTTTTAATTCCCAGTCTTTTAAATCAACAACATAAACCCTTGGGTTTGCTTTGTCGTTGATAACGGCCCATTTGCCGTTGTATTTACCATCGGTTTCAGAAAATCCTGGGTGGTGTGTGTCACCCCATAAAAGTTCCTGTCCATCAATATATCCACTTTCCATTACATCCATTGATTCCCTGCTGAAACCAAAACCGTTTTCCGGTTGGCGCGCAGCAGTTGGTACATATTTAACCAACCTCATCGAAGGAATGGTGTACATAATCATATTACCTGCCTGTCCTCCAGAGTTAAGAGCAACATACTCTTCCTTTAAATTATCGGGAGTATATGTTTTGGTAGCAGCCAGCACGTCATCGGCATTAAGGCCTCTGCGTTTTACTACTTCGCCAAAAGATTCATCACCACGGGGCGCACCTAAATTGTCGCTCCCGGTGGTTTTTCCAGTATCATCACAACCTGTTGAAAATACTATTGCAAAACTTAGCAAGAGAGCAAATAACAGGCGGTCTGAAATTATATTTAATTTTTTCATTTCCATTTTTATAAATTTTTAATATTTATTTAAACAACTGATTTTGCTATTCGCTAATTTTTTCTTCAAGAAGTTTCTTAGCTCTTAGTCCTACATCAGCGGTTTTAACCTGATATTGCCAGTACTGCTCGGCCCATAGGAAAGCATCTTTCCATTTTCCTTCGGCGGCATATTTCTCGTGTTTTTCTTTTGAAGATGCTGCCTGGCCTAACTGGTCAAATGCATCAACAACCAAAGCTTCTACGTAAGGATAATCCTGGTAATTGTTTTCTTTGAGGAAAGTAACCACGCTATTAATAACATCTTGTGTGGCAGCAATCACTTCGAGTTTATCCTCATAGTTTTTCTTGTACCCTTGTAATTCTGCATCTGTCAACACAATTTCAACAGCTCCTTTTTTACCTTTATAACCTTTTGGTTTAATGAGAAGGATGCCCTCCATTTCGAGGTGGAGTGCCGAACAGAATTCAGTACAGTAATATGGGAAAACTCCGGGACGGTCAGCTGTAAACGTTAATGAAGCTGTTTTTCCAGGCTCAAAACTACCATGCTTACCATAAGTATCAATGGTGAAACCGTGTGTTTCGTCTTCGGCACGTTCGAGGTTGGTAAGGTGGAAGGTAACAATGTCACCCTCGTTAACTTCGACAATTTCAGGAGTAATATGTGAACGAATCATCGTTCCAAAAATATGAACCCTGTTTCCTTCACGCTCAATTTTCTCCTGTCCGGCAACGGTTTTGTAAATTGAAATTTCACCGGTACGTGTGTTGGTGCCCAATGGGTAGCGGATAATGGGCTTAATGGTTGTGCGAAGTACAGCAACCGAACCATAAAGGTTTGCCTGCGGAATACTCATTGTGTAAATGTCAGACATTTGGTCTGATGAAATATCGATAAGGTGTTGGTAACTTGGTCTTACAGGCCCAATTTCAGCAAGGTTATCGTATAAGCCTTCTTTGTCAACCACTGTTAGGTAGTTTGAATGAGGCTCGGCTGATAACCCCTGGGGAACCATTAACTGACCAGGTTTGAAAGACAAAGCAAGTTCATCTTCTATTTTCATTGTTTCGTAGTTCCAACGAATTACTTTTTTGTCGTTGAATGCGGATGAATAAACAATACCGGGGCGGTATTCAAAAACAACATCCATTACACCATTACCCAGTTTAATTGATCCATGCTTAACGGCCGCATTATCGATAACAGGGATACCACCATCGGCATTTCCGGTATAGGTTTTATTGGTAAAGGCATCTTTCACTTTTGCAAAGTCGAATACGAATGATTCGTCAGCTGCTGTAATAAAATATTTACCATCAGGATTTACCTTCACGCTTTTTGCAGCGGTAGGTAGTTCAATCATAGCAACGGCATTTGCAGCCAATGCATCTTTTAAACTAACAACAGCAAAGTCATTCACCGGCTTTGTGCTGAGCGTACTTAATGTTTTGAAATCAACTATATAAACATAGTTTTTTCCGCCTTTGCTGGCAAGTCCGACTACATAACCATAGGAACCCATTCTTCCTGCATCGAAGAAATCCAGTGAGTAGGGAGGTAATTCCAGGGTGAATGATTCTTCTTTAATCATGCGGCCAATGTGGTGACCTGTTCCTGCCTCGTCTTCTGTATCAACAAATTTCCAGAATGTTACACCTGACTTAAATTTGCTGTCAAAGTCAGCATTAACATCTGCGGCCATTCCGTCCCATGGGGTAGGGTACTGGCTTGTTTGAATTACATACTCCGTGTTTTCTGTAACAGCAACACCAGGGTAGGCATTAACAAATAATGGGTGCATTAAAACTTGCTTGGTTTCAAAATCATCTAATCCAAGAAGGGCAATTCTTGAATTTGCACCATCAGAATAGAATAAATACATTCCATTGTATTTTCCATTGGTTTCGGCTAAAGCCGGATAACGCATATCGCCGTATTTATAGAGGCGATTGTCGAGTGAACCCTTTTTGAGCATCAGGGTACTTTCATCATCAAAACCATAGCCTTGCCATGGTTCGGGGGAGAATACGCCTACGTATTTGTAAATACGCATGGATGGAATACCATAAACTGCCATGGTACCGGAATTACCGGTGCCTACGAAGCCAAAGTATTCATCACGTCCGCCACGGGGCATAAAAGTTTTTGTGGCAGCCAGAACGTCCGTGTCAGTAAGACCGCGTTCTTTCTTTACATCATTCAGTGTTTGCTGGGCATTTGTGTCTTGAGGAATAGCCCCAAAAAGTAAAATGGCCAAACTGAACACCAGAAGTCTTTTTGTAAATAGCATCATAAATCTAATGTTTGGTTTAAAATATTAATTATTGGTTTAATGTGTTTCGGTAAAATATTACTTATAAGAAGTGCATAAAGGTAATGTAATAATTGTCTGAGATAGCATCTAAATGACATTTTAATACGTTATGCAATAATAATAAATAAATATGATATTTATCACAAATGCATGTGTTTTTTGTATTGAATTAAAAAACCCGCTAAAAACGAGCGTTTTAGTGGGTTATCTTTTGGTCAGGGCTTGACTTTAAGTCAAACCCTGACTATGTGACTACGAAATCTAATGTCCGTCTTCAATACTTTCCTGCATATAAGGATGGTTCTTTGGAATAAGTGGTGCTTTCGTAAGCGACCAGGCTACAACCAGTGCAAACAATCCGGCAAATCCAAGGAAAGAACCAATTTCAACATAAGTTATAGAATGTGACTCAATGCTGTTTGGCATGATGGACATATACAATTCAACCCACTGTCCAACAATTAAAACTGCAATAAGAAATAGCAATGCATTGGCATTTTTACCAACACGATTCCACATGAGAAACAGGAAGGGGAACAACCAATTGATAATTAGTTCTGCATAAAAATAGTTCTTGTATTCGCCCATGATACGGGGGACGTAGTAAACGGTTTCTTCAGGAATATTGGCATACCAAATCAGCATATACTGGGATAGCCACATATAACCCCAAATCATGCTTAAAACAAACAACCAGCGGCTAAAGTCTGCCCTATGGGTTTCGTTGAACATGGGAAAATACCCCATTTTATTCAGGATAATAATAATTGCCACAATGATGGCAATGCCATGGTAAAATGCCATAACGAATTTCTTGACTGCATAAATCGTACTGTACCAGTGTGCATCAAGCGACATCAACCAGTCGATAGTAAACAATGAAAAAGTAATGGCAAGAATAAAGATATAGGCTTTTGAATTGATTTCAATTTTATCAAAAATTTTGGTGCCACCAATTTGATCTTCCTTAAGGGATAACTTTTTGATACGCTGTGTCATGAAAATCCACAAGGCAAAGAACAGGACGTAGCGCAAAGTAAAGAAGGGCACATTTAAATAGGGTTCTTTGTGCAACAATATGGCATCATTCATTACGGCTTCGTGGTGTGTCCAGTGGTAAAGGTCGTGTATCCCCAAAAATAAAATCATAAACAGGAAGAACGAAACAATGATGTAATTGCTCATTGCCTGGGGGACACGCAGGAATGCTGCCGACCAGCCCGACTGGGTAATAGCCTGTAAGGCCATCCAAAAAGTAGCGCCAATTGCAACCGACAGGAAATAATAATTATTGAGCAATAAATTGGCCCAGGTTCGTCTTGCCTCACCCGTCATGAAACCGGTGATTATCGTAATAAGTCCCACAATAATTAAAGCAATCATTGCTATTTTAAACTTTCCACCGATTTGTATTTTGTTATCCATGAGATAATATTTTTGATGTTAAAACTACAATCCTAATTTGCAAGATGTCTTAAATAATGAATAATTTTCCACCTGTTTTCAGGAGTAACCTGGCTTCCGTGCGGCCCCATTAAACCAGAGATTGAACCCATGGTTATGACGTAATAAATTTCCCCATCGGGTTTGTTCTGTACATAGCTTTCAACCAAAGACGTTGGTTTTGCAGGAAACAATTTACTGGTATAAAGATAACCATCGCCTTTGGCCTCAGTTCCGTGGCAGGTTTTGCAGAAAATATCGTATTGCTTTTTTCCTACTTTATTTACTTCATCACTAGCTGTAAGGGGGTTGAGTAATTCCATCCCGGCCAGGCTTTGGTTCATAGCCCTGTCGCCAATGGTAGCACCTTTGTAAGGGAAAGGTATTTTACCCCTGGCAACCGTTCCTTCAACCGGCAATTGGTTTGTCATGCCATCTTTAAAAACAGGGTTGGGCGAATAGGCTTTGTAATATTTTGAATAGTACATATCGTGTTTGCCCATATAATTATAACCCGGGTGGTTCTTGTCTTTTTTGCATCCCATAAACATTAAAGGAATGAGGAATAAAAAAAGCAGTCGTGAATATTTCATTTTGTCAGGTCTTAAGCAAATTAATTATTCGATTCTATGATATCAACAGCACCGGTTTCTTTCAACAGCGTGTTAATCTTTTTCTGTTCTTCTGCACTCATGTTATGTGGACGCTCAATTACAATGGTGAATTGGTCATCGGTTGTTCTTGGAACAGCCAGTTCAACTTTTTTGCCGGGATACATTTTTTCCCTGATGAAATAAGTGATGAACGTAAAAAGCGTTCCGATATTAATTGTCAGTACAAACATGATAATGATGAACGACAGTGTGTTCAATGGTTTCCCCCCAAACTTTAAAGGATAGCTGACTACTGATGTCCAATACAGAAATCCGAAAGTAGCAATAGCGCCAAATGCTCCGTAAAGAAATGTTGCAAGTGGAAGCCGGGTTGTTAATTTCAGCTTTTCCCAAACCCCGTGAAGCGGGATGGGAGAAAGGACATCTGCAATGGTTATGCCTTCTGACTGAAGCCTGTTAAATGCATCCATCAGGACTTTTTCATCCTCGTAAATACCTATAATGCTAGTTCTCATCAGTAAACGATTTTAATGTTGAAGTTTCTTTTAATACTCCTTTTACCTCGCTGATTGCGATGGTTGGAACAAAACGGAAGAACATGAGTACACCAAGGATAAACAATCCCATGGTACCCGAATAAACAGCAATCTCGGTAATTGTTGGCTCGTAAGTTGCCCAGCTGGAAGGCAGGAAATCCCTTGATAATGAAGTTACAACAATTACGTAACGCTCGAACCACATACCTATATTAATAAAAATAGAAATAATAAATACGATGGTGATGTTTTTCCTGATGGCTTTGAACCAGAACAATTGCGGAATCATTCCGTTACAAATCAGCATTGTCCAATAAGCAAATTTATACTCGCCGGTTACCCTGTTTTTCATGAAGGTAAACAATTCGTATTCGGAACCGGAATACCATGCCATAAAAAGTTCGGTGAGGTAAGCCGTTCCCATAATTAACGACATAAATGTCAATATTCGTGCAATGGCATCGAGGTGTCCATCGGTAACATAATCCTTAAACCTGTATAGTTTTCGCATCACAATCATCAAGGTGAGCACCATGCCAAATCCCGAGAAAATAGCCCCTACAACAAAGTAAGGAGGGAAGATGGTTGTATGCCATCCCGGTACTACCGATACAGCAAAGTCCATCGAAACAATGGAGTGTACGGAAACAACAAGCGGGGCAGCCATTCCGCCCAATAAAATAGCGGCGGTTTCAAAACGCAGCCAACCTTTGGCATTTCCAATCCAGCCAAAACTTAAAACGCCATAAATTTTCTTCTTGACTGCAGAAGCCGTTCTTTCACGAATAGTGGCAAAATCAGGAATCATTCCGATATACCAGAAAACAAAGGATGCCATAAAATAAGTACTAATGGCGACTACGTCCCAGAATAGGGGAGAGTTGAAGTTGTCCCAAAGTGGTCCGCGTGTATTCCAATAAGGAAAGATGAAAAATCCGTCCCAAATTCTACCCATGTGGATTAACGGAAAAAGACCCGCTGCCATTACGGCGAAAATAGTCATGGCTTCAGCAGCACGGTTAATGGAAGTCCGCCACTTTTGCCGAACGATGAGCAGGAAGATGGAAAATGCGGTTCCGGCATGGCCGATACCAATCCACCAAACAAAGTTGATGATGGCCCATCCCCAGGCTACATTGTTATTCAGGCCCCAGGTTCCAATACCAACAGTAATGGTATTGTAAAAACCCCAAACGCCCCAAATAAGTAAAGCTGAGGCAATAAAAGCTGAAATATACCACCATAATGGCGTTTTGTCGTCCATGGGTTTAATGATGTCGCGACTGACATCACTAAAGCTTTTGTTGCCTTTAATTAATATTCCTCTGACTCTGGTATTATACATCGTTGCTGATTTTTATCCTTGTCGATTGATTTCTATGCTTCTGTATTTCTGACTTTCGTCAAATAAGTAGTTGAAGGTAAAGTATGCAAATGGCCAAGCAAGTGATAGGAGTTCTTCTCCTTTTGTTCTTTGGTTACTTTGTTCTCCATGTTTTTTAAGTTACCAAAACTGATGGCATCTGTCGGGCAGGATTGCTGACAAGCAACAACCACTTCGCCTTCCCTCAATGGCCTGTTCTCCATCTTGGCAAGTAATTTTTTCTCCTGAATCCGTTGTATACATAAAGAACATTTCTCAACAACACCCCTCTGGCGAACAATAACATCAGGATTAAGTACCATTTTACCCAGTTCGCTGTTCATATTATAATCGAACTGATTGTTGTTAGTAAACTCGAACCAATTGAACCTTCTGACTTTATAAGGGCAGTTGTTGATGCAATAGCGGGTTCCGATACAGCGGTTATAAGCCATTTGGTTGATGCCTTCGTTGCTGTGGTTGGTAGCGGCCACCGGACAAACATTCTCGCAGGGTGCATTGTCGCAATGCTGGCACATCATCGGCATGTGGAATACTTCCGGGTTTTCAAAATCTTCCGTATAATAACGGTCAATTCGCATCCAGTGCATAATCCGGCGG
>QMPA01000122.1 GCA_003650365.1 Bacteroidota bacterium
CCGGATCAAAAACAGTGGTCAGACGACTAAAAAAATTATCAAGAAGATGACAGTCTTCAGTCGGCAGTCTTCAGTTGGCAGTCTAAAGACAACAAAAATCATCGAAGCCAAATGACTAATTACCAATGACCAAAATCTCCGTCCATATTGCAGCTTTTCTTTCAATGTTTTTCTGGGGGATTTCCTATGTCTGGTCGAAGGTAGTTTTTGAGTACTACACACCGCTCACTACTATTTTTATCCGGCTACTGATTTCTATTGTAGTGCTTTTTCTGTTCATGCTTATTAGTGGGAAATTCCAATTAATAAAACGGAAACATATTTGGCTTTTTGTAGTTAGTGCACTTTTTAATCCTTTCTTGTATTTTGTCGGAGAAAGCCATGGGCTTCACCGGGTATCAGCTTCAGCAAGTGCATTTATTATAGCAACAATTCCTGTGTTTACGCCATTTCTGGCGTATTGGTTTTTACACGAAAAACTTAATAAGATGAACCTTATTGGCCTTTTGGTTTCATTTTTGGGTGTTTTATTTATCATTTTCAAACTCGATTTCACACTAGCAGCTTCACCATGGGGAATAGGTTTACTCTTTATGGCTGTTTTTTCAGCTATTATTTACACCATCTTATTAAAAAGACTGGTTAATAATTACAAGCCTGTTACTATTATTGCCTGGCAAGAATTGATTGGTGTGTTTTATTTTCTCCCTTTCTTTTATCTATTAGATGCAGATACATTTTTATCAATTCATCCTTCAACCAATACCATCCTCTCTTTAATTATGCTTGGCGTTTTCGCATCGTCAATTGCCTATGCACTATATGCTTACGTAGTTAAAAATCTGGGGGTAATTCAGACAAACATTTACATTAACCTCATTCCTGTTTTTACGGTAATTACTGCATTTTTTGTATTGGATGAAATTTTCACAACTATAAAAATCCTGGGGATGATTCTTGTTATCTTTGGCGTTGTGCTTTCGCAGATGAAAGGTTTGAGAAAAAAAATATAAGAATGTGTGAATGCTTAAACCAACTATGGTGCGCGAGTTTTCGCGTGCTTGACACATATACATTGGTAAGTCACGCGAAAATTCGTGCGCCAGTTCAGTATTAATTATTTAATCATTATTTTTACAGCATGAAAACAAAAATCATCATACTCGGAGCAGGCCTTGTTGGCAAACCCATTGCCCTCGACCTGGCAAACGACAGCGACTTTAAAGTTACCGCAGCAGATATTGATAAAGCAAAACTGAGGGCTATTAAAGAGAAAGGACTTCGGAAAATACAGGCCGATCTGAGTAGCTCACGAGAGTTAAGGGGACTTGTAAACGACTATGACATTGTTGTAAATGCTGTTCCGGGTTTTATGGGCTATAAATGCCTGAGAAATTGTATTGAAGCAGGAAAAGATGTGGTAGATATTGCTTTTTATCCGGAAGATGTTTTTGGACTTTCTGAATTGGCAAAAGTAAATGACGTACGTGTTATTTCCGACATGGGCGTGGCTCCAGGTATGAGCAATTTACTGGTGGGCGAAGCAGTAGAAAAATTAGATCATGTTACCAATGTCGATATTTATGTTGGCGGCCTCCCAAAACTCCGCAACTTACCCTGGGAATACAAAGCCGTGTTTTCGCCTGCCGATGTAATTGAAGAATATACCCGCCCCGCACGATTGGTTGAAAATGGAAAGATCGTAAGTAAAGCAGCACTCACCGAAATTGAACTGCTGGAATTTGACAAACCCGGCACCCTTGAGGCTTTTAATAGCGATGGTCTTCGCTCGTTGATGTTCACAATCAAAGCCGACAATATGCGTGAAAAAACCTTGCGTTATCCCGGCTATGCCGAAAAAATAAAATTGCTTGAAAGCAATGGTTTCTTCAGTAATAAAAAAGTAGATGTTGGCGGACAAAAAGTTTCTCCACTCGACTTGACAAGCAAGTTACTATTCGAGCACTGGAAGCTCGAAGAAAACGAAGCCGACCTCACCATAATGCGTATTATTGTTGAGGGTACAGTATCGGGAAAAACAATGCGTTACACTTATGACCTTTACGATGAATTCCATGCCAGAAGCGGTATTCATTCCATGGCACGCACCACCGGATACACTGCTACAATGGCGGTTAGATTATTGGCTGAAGGCTTGTATAAAGAAACAGGAATTACTGTCCCAGAATACTTGGGAAAAGACAAAAAGATTGTCCGGTTTATGCTCAGGGGATTGAAGAAAAGAGGGGTTGTTTATAAAAGCCTGGTGGAAGAATTGTAAAAAAGTTGGGAGCTGAAAGTCGGGAGATAGAAGTTGGAAGTTGTCAGGCAGCGTTTGACTTAAAGCCAAGCCCTGACTGAAATCCTAAAACCTAAAACCATATCCAAGGGAAATCTGCTGCCTGCCAATAAAGCCTGCCTCGACAAACAAGCTGTGGTGTTTGTTAATAAAATACGAACCCCCAATAACCATATTCCATTGCTGGTTACTTTTAATGTCTCCTGAATAATCTGCTTCTTTACCAAGTATTAACGCCACTATCGGAGAAATTTCTTCGACATTAAGAATTCCATTGAACGTCTGATTGTTACCAATATACATTCCACCTAACCACAATGCACCACGGCCTGCACCTTTTTTCGATGCAAGTTGAATTCCGACCTTTGGACTAAATGAATGGTTGACGAGCTTATCATCACTGTCATCAGGATAAGTTACCGAATAGTTATAATCGAGAATAACAAAGAAAGCACCGAAGCCCATCGCAAAAGTAACACCACCCCCCACTGTAGGACCATGATAAGTCAATTTATCTTTCAATTCAAAAGTAGTATCAATAGGAATATCAGGAAGTCCTTCGATGTGCATTGTAAATGAAGGTACCGTAATATTTGGACTTACTTTACCCTGGGTGTATCCAAAAATACCATAAACATTTAAAAAAGGAAGCAGCCAAAAATCAGGCCGAAGAGTTAATTTCATATCACTTGCCCTTGTATTTTGGTACATGGTATCAGCAGTAACAGTCACCCTTCCTGCAGAATCAGAAATTAGTAAATTACTTGCCGTAAAATCTTGCTGATACCACAATCCGTGGAGACCAACTCCAAAAGGATAAGGCAGATTGAAACCCTCAGTTCTTCTTTTTTTTCCACAGACCGGTGGAATTTCTGTAGTTGGATGATCTGCAATATTCATTCCTGAACCAATCAGCGGCTTTTCATTAAAAACAATTCCCAGACCTTGTTGCTGCGAAAAAGAGGTGTAGGAAGAAAGTATAAATACGGATAGAATAACAATTATTGGTATTATCTTCATTGTTTGTTTGTTAAAAACAAATTGACCTGAATCGCTTTGGCCAGCCAATTGTTTGGCTAAAACAATTGATTGAAAATGAGGTAAAAGAAGTAGCAAAGATAAGCAAGAATTAGCAAGCCGCCTTCAATCCGTGAGACAGCCATCTTCTGGCCACCGAAATCTTTCCGTATAAAAAGAATGACCAACAATCCAGATGCAATCAAAATACCCAATTCTAAATTCAAGCTTGTGTCAAAAGGAATATTAATAATAATTGAGCTGCTTCCTAAAACCAGAAAAACATTAAAAACGTTTGAGCCAACGGCATTTCCAATGGCAAGTGCTGTGTTTTTCTTAAGTGCAGCTATTACCGAAGTTACCAATTCGGGCAAAGAGGTTGCAACGGCAATAATCGTTAATCCGACAAAAGTATCGCTCACACCAAAATCGCCGGCAATTTTAATTGCTCCGCTAACAATCCATCTTCCTCCAAAAAACAAGCCCAATCCACCACCAATAATAAATAATAGAGAAAGCAAGATGTGATATTCTTTAATTCCAACTTCTTCGGTTTCCTCTTTTTTCTCGACAAAAAAAGTATAGTAAAGAAATGCAAGTAGAAATCCGAGTAATATAAAGCCATCTGTCCGGTCAATTAAATTCTCAGCTTTCCCAAAAAAAGTATCGTTGGCCAATACCAATAAAATAATTGCTGCCATTAGGCTGAACAATACATCGGTCCGGCATTTTCTGGTAGCCATTTTAATGGGATAAATAGAGGCCGCAATACCAATTATCAGCAAAGTATTCATGATGTTACTGCCCAATACATTACCAATGGCCAGCCCGGTATTGCCATCTAAACTGGCAAATAAATTAATAATAAATTCCGGCAAAGATGTACCCAATGCAACAATAGTAAGGCCGATGACCAACTGCGACAAGCCTATTTTTTTTCCAATAGAAGCCGCTCCGTCAACAAGGAATTTTGCGCCGAGTATAAGAATTACAAAACCGAGAAAAAAAAGAAAATAAATCATCTTGATCTTTATGGATATTAATTTCTGGAGCCAAAAATCTTTGTGCCAATCCGAACCATGGTGCTGCCTTCTTCGATTGCGATTCTGTAATCACCCGACATGCCCATTGATATTTCTTTGAAGGACAAATCATCTGAGAAATGCCTGTCTTTCAGCAATTGAAAATATTGCTTTAAGTTTCTGAATTCTCTTCGAATCTGGTTTTCGTCACTGGTATAAGTGGCCATCCCCATAATACCGCTTATTCTGATATTCTTCAACTGCTGAAAACGCTCATCACCAAGCAAATCTTCTGCTTCCTGCATATTTAATCCAAATTTAGTTGCCTCTTCGGCAATATGAAACTGAAGTAAACAAGGTATTATCCGATCGTTTTTTACCGCTTGTTTGTTCACTTCTATCAGCAATTTTAAACTGTCGATACCGTGAAGCATACTTACAAATGGCGCGACAAATTTCACTTTGTTTCTTTGTAAATGACCAATAAAATGCCACTGGATATCATTGGGCAATCGTGGACATTTAGCAGCCAGATCCTGAACCTTGTTCTCGCCAAAAATACGTTGTCCGCTTTTATAAGCTTCAAGAATTAGTTCATCCGGTTTGGTTTTTGAAACAGCTACCAGTTGCACCGATTTCGGTATTGTTTGAAGGAAAGCTGTCAGACGTTGTTGAATCTCCATAATTTTTTGCAAATGTAGCAATTGAAAAATAGGGAAGCTATTTCTTTCTCATCCTGCGCAGTGTCTTTCTCGCTCTAATTTCAGAAAGTTTAAAAAAGCGTGCATAGCGTGCAACATTGACTGAATGTTCTTCGGTACCACCTTTTCCCAATAAATAGCCAAGGGGTGCCAATTCATCAATATTATCTCCGAGTACCCTGAGTGCAGCAACAAAAGGAACGGCAATAAACATCCCGGTCAATCCCCAAACAAAACCGCCAAGTGTTATGGCAAGTATGATCATAAAAGGATTGATATTTACTTGAAACCCAACAATATTTGGCGTAAGAATATTGTTTTCCGTAAATTGAACAACCACAAACTGCACCAATACCAAAACAACGTAAACCGGAGAATCCATAATAAAAACAGAAAACAGCAAAGGAAATGCATAGCCAATAATTGTTCCGTAATATGGGATAAAATTCAAAACGGCGGCAATAGAACCAAGCAAAATGGCATGATCCAACCCAATAATTAAAAACCCAAGACTGTTTAGGACAACCAAAATACTGACAACTATGAAAATACCTGTCATATACCTCACCGTTAACTGGTTAATATCATTAATAATTCGATCGGCAACAGCATGCCTATTGGATGGCACTAGCATCAATATCACCTCCTTAAATTTATCGCGGTAAAACAGCAGGAAGAAAATGTATACCGGCATGATAAAGATAGTGAAGAGTGTATGGAATGTCGCGCCAAAAGTCGATTTATAATCTTGGCCAGAAGTGTTCAACATGTCTTGAACAAATTGATTGACTTTGGGTTTAATTTCACCGGTTTCAATCCCAAAAAAAACCTCGATTGATTTAAAAATAGTCCTAATATTACTTGATGCCCTTTCTTTCAACATCGGAACATCCTCAAGAAAAACACCAAACTGTTTGTAAATAAAAAAGGAAATACCATAAATAACAGACAGACCAATGATGATACTTAAAATATTGGACAATATACGTGGAATACGATGCGACTCAAAAAAGTTTGCCAATGGGAATAACAGATACGCGAACAAAACACCAAGGGTTAAAGGCGCCAGGTAGTTTTTAAACTCGGTAAGCATATAATAACTGAGAAGTAAAAAAAACAGGATAAAAGTCATCTGTACGATGAGCGGAAATTTGATTTCGTTTTTCATATACTTTCTTGTTTAGCGTCAGGATGCAAGAATGCAAGATTCAGGATAAATATAATTATTCATTGAATATTTAAACCCGATAAATTAAGTTGCCTTCAGTATCTCTTAGTCTTGAAATTTGATTTTTTCAAAAGTAATGAACTTTAAAAGAAATCATAAAGGAATACGAAATTAGTTTTTATCTTTTAATTCTTATTTTTGAATGCTCAATCTCCAACTCTAAAAAAAGAGAACAAAACCAATGACGTTAAAAAAAGGTTCAATAAAATTTGGTGCTTTTGCCGGTGTTTTTACACCTTCAATCCTGACTATTCTTGGTGTAATTATGTACTTACGTCTGGGTTGGGTAACAGGAGTAGCAGGTATTTGGGGAGTGGTTGCCATTATTTTAATTTCACACATCATCTCCATTACAACAGGCTTAAGTATTTCCTCCATTGCCACCGACAAAAAAATTGAGGCCGGCGGCATTTATTACATATTATCGCGTTCGCTTGGTTTGCCCATGGGCGGCTCCATCGGCATCACACTTTTTGTGGGTACTGCACTTAGCATTGCGCTGTACATTGTTGGTTTTACTGAGACTTTTCTGGCCTTACCGAGTATCCAGAATTTTATGGAAATCCTTCCTGAAAGCTTGAACAACATCCGGGTAATTGGAACCATTGTATTGGCTTTACTTGCTGGCATTGCACTTATTAGCACCAACTTTGCCATCAAGACCCAGTTCATCATTCTTGGTGCGATTTTCCTTTCACTGATTTCAATTGGAGTTGGTATTTTTACATACAGCAGTGCCGAAGCGGTTACTGCTGTTTCTGAACCAATCACACCCTTTCACGATTTTTCATTTGTTGAAGTATTTGCTATTTTTTTTCCAGCAGTTACCGGTTTCACCGCCGGGGTTGCCATGTCGGGTGATTTGAAAAACCCTAAAAAAGACATTCCCCTCGGCACCATGTTATCCATTGGTTCAGGCCTGATTGTTTACATCGGTCTGGCTTTTGCTTTCTACTTTTATATAGATCATGATTTATTGGTGAACGATTATAATTTTTTGATGAAAATAGCATGGGTTCCTTTGCTGGTGGTTGCCGGAGTTTGGGGAGCCACCCTTTCATCTGCACTTGGGGGTATTTTAGGAGGCCCCAGAATTATACAGGCAATTGCCCACGACCGTATTGTTCCTAAAATACTTGGGAAAGTTCATGGGCAAAATAACGAACCAAGAAATGCCATGTTCTTTACTTTTTTCCTGGCAGAAATAGGGATTTTAATTGGCGATCTAAACATAATTGCCGGTGTGGTTACCATGTTTTATCTTTTAGCCTATGGATTTATTAACCTAGCGTTTGCCTTGGAAAAGTGGGCCAGTACGGATTTCCGCCCTTCTTTTAAAATCTCCCTTTGGGTAGGACTTACCGGATTCATTTTCGCATTCATCATTATGATGCAGTTAGACCTCATTTCGATGTTGGTTGCCTTGGCTGTATTGGGAAGCATTTATTATTACATCCAAAAAAAACAACTACGCCTTGACATGGGTGATGTCTGGCAGAGTGTCCGCGCTTCTGTAATCCGAAAAATGCTTTCTAAACTTGCCCGAAAGCAATTAAATGAACGCAACTGGAGACCCAATATTTTACTGTTTAGCGGAGGCGCGAAAAGCAGGCCTCACCTTATTGAATTTGGAAAATACTTGGTGGGAAACCAGGGACTAATTTCAAACTTCGACCTCATCCTCAACAAAACATCCAACGTTTTATTTCCAAAGCACCAGCAAGCCATTCCTGTAGAAGAAATGGAAGGTGATGAAGGTATTTTTTCGCGAAGACAGGAATGCAATAACATTTACGAAGGCATTGAAAGCATTTCTGCTACTTACGGTTTTTCGGGCGTTGAACCCAATACAGTTGTTTTTGGCTGGGGACGGCAAACACAAGACCCACTCAGTTTCGCGAAAATGATCCGGCACTTATCAGACCTCGACATGAACATTGTAATGCTCGATTACAACCCGGAAAAGGGTTTTGGAAATTACAAACAAATTGACATTTGGTGGCGTGGTGGGTCAAACAATGGAAACCTGGTCTTGTCGTTGATTAAATTTCTTAAAGTATCTTACAAATGGCGAAATGCAGTTGTGCGACTGATGGTTATTAATACGGATAGCAAACTGGAAAAACGCATCCGAAAAGATGCCAGGAAAGCACTTGAGAATATGCGTATGGATATTGAGGTACGGATAATAAACAACGAGAATTACAGTAGGCCGGTCAACCAGATTATCAAAGAAGAATCTAAAAATGCTGACCTTATTTTTCTTGGTGTTGCCCCGGTTATTAAAGGGAAAGAGATGGAATTTGTAGAACGCGCTGATGAACTTTATAAAGACCTGGGCACAGTAGCACTGGTGAAAGCATCCTCGTTTTTCAATGAATTACATATTGGGGTTTAGACTTTTAGACCTTCCAGCGTTGGCAAAACCTGGAAGCGTTGGCAAAAAGATTTGAATCAGGGGGAATAAAAGGGGGCACGAGGAAAAGACTGTCAGATCTAAGGCAAAAAAGCACTAAACCTGACGGGCAGTATTTTTACCGGACAAATCTTCATGTATTCGATACGTTTGCTGAAAAAATTTCACGGCAGGTTGAAAAGACGAAAGAGTTATTGTTGGTGAGGACACCAACAATGGAGAAGGATAACAATCACTGATGTTCAATAAGAAAGCCAATCCTCTTTTTTATTAATTTTGCCCAACCAAAATACAAATCGCAGTTATAGCAAACCCTCTTCTGTTACTGCTTAAAAACTCAATCACATCGCATAAATGATTATTAAAGGAAAAACGGTATGGATTACAGGTGCTTCTTCAGGAATCGGTGAGCAATTGGTTTATACCTGTGCCAGGCGGGGAGCAAAACTCATTATTTCGTCCAATCAGGAAACAGAACTCAATACGGTAAAAAAGAATTGCGAAAAAATGGGAGTGGAATGCTTTGTTACACCATTTGATCTTTCCAAACCAAAAGAGGTAAATGATGCCGGCATTGCCGTACTTGAAAAATTCAAATCTATCGATGTTCTGATAAACAATGGCGGCATAAGCCAGCGGGCAACTGTAGTTGACACCTCCATGGAAACCATCCGAAAAATAATGGAAATCAATTTTATGAGCGCTGTAACTTTGAGTAAATTGGTCTTACCCGGAATGATAGAAAATGGCACTGGAGTTATTGCTGCAACAAGTAGTATTACCGGAAAATTTGGATTCCCCTTACGTTCTGCCTACGCTGCATCAAAACATGCCGTTCTTGGTTTTTTTGAAACCCTGCGATTGGAAAATAAAGCCAACAATATTCAAGTTACCGTTGCCATTCCCGGAAGGGTGCAAACCGACATTTCGGTAAATGCAGTAACAGGAAAAGGTGCTGTTTATGGCAAAATGGATGATGGTCAGTCTGGTGGAATTTCGGCAGAAGATTGTGCCGAACAGTACATCAAAGCCATCGAAAAAAATAAAAAAGAAGTGCTGATTGGCGGAAAGGAATTAATGATGGTACATATTAAGCGTTTCTTTCCAGCTTTGTTTAATAGGATGGCAACTAAGATAAAAGCAACGTAAAAGTGAAAATTACAAATCCCAAAAAAAACAAATAACAAAACTTGTCCGTATGGATAATTTCCAATGTCAAAC
>QMPA01000123.1 GCA_003650365.1 Bacteroidota bacterium
AAAATCACCAGGCTCGCCCCATAAACGGAAAAACTAACGATGTGCCAAACCGTACCCTTCATGCTTGCAAAAACAACCAGTAAAGTCAATGCCGAAACACTCATTAACAAGCCAATGGCATGTGTTATTACATTGATTTTTTCTTCGAGTTTGGGATAATATCTGGCGTTAATTTTCATTCAAATAATTCTGTAGTTGTTTTGGTGGAAAAATGATTTTTGGTTTAATGCATAAATGCTATAATACTTAAATGCCTGATTTGAAAGCACAATATTAAACAATCTATCCTTTCAGCTTTCTCTCATTTAAGCATTCTTTCATTCTCACATTTTTTCATTGAAAAACCTCCAGAGCACATCCGCCGGGGGCACTGCTTCGATTTTCAACAGTTCCTTTTTAACCGGATGAACAAATGAAACCGAACGGGCGTGCAAACTAATGGATGCATCTTTATTGCTGCGCGAATAGCCATACTTTAAATCGCCTTTGATGGGGCAACCGATGGCAGCCAATTGTGCCCTGATTTGATGGTGACGACCAGTTTGCAGATCGACTTCCAACAAGTGATAATCTTTGCTCGAAGCCATTAAACGATAAGTCAGGATGGCTTCCTTGCTGTTCTCCTGCTTTTTATTTGATATAAAAGATTTGTTTTTCTTTTCGTTGCGCAACAGAAAATGGGTTAAAACGGCTTCCTTTTCTTTTGGCTTATTTTTTACGATGGCCCAATAGGTTTTTTTAATCTTCCGGTTTTTAATCAGTTCATTCATTCTGCTGAGGGCCTTTCCTGTTTTCGCAAAAATCACCACTCCGCTTACCGGCCTGTCAAGCCGATGGATTACACCTGTAAAAACATTTCCGGGTTTGTTGTATTTCTTTTTGAGGTATTCTTTCACTTTATCACTCAGTGGAAAATCACCGGTTTTATCTCCCTGTACAATTTCCGAGGGCAATTTATTTACAACAATCAAGTGATTGTCTTCATAAAGAATACGTTTTGAAAGAGGAGCACGTTTAGGCATCAATATTGCTCATTTTTATTGGGGAAGTCAACAGCTTTTACATCCTTAATGTAAGTGTCAAACGACTGAATCATACTGTCGTGCAAGTTATTGTACCTACGTAAAAAACGTGGTGAAAAATCCTGATTAATACCCAGCATATCGTGCAGCACCAATACTTGTCCATCCACTTCGCTACCTGCACCAATACCAATTGTTGGTATTCCAATACTCCTTGTCACCTCACCGGCAAGTACCGCAGGAATTTTTTCAAGCACAATGCCAAAGCAACCTGCTTCTTCTAAAAGTTTAGCATCCTGTTTCAATTTCTCTGCTTCACCTTTATCAGTAGCACGTACAACATAAGTACCAAATTTATTGATGGATTGCGGTGTCAATCCCAAATGGCCAATTACCGGGATTCCTGCGCTCAATATACGGTTGACAGATTCAAGAATTTCTGCCCCACCTTCCAGCTTAATCGCATTGGCACCCGACTCTTTCATTATACGAATGGCCGAGCTCAAGGCCTCTTTCGAGTTTCCCTGATAGGAACCGAATGGAAGGTCAACCACAACAAGTGCTCGTTCAACGGCACGCATCACTGAAGAGGCATGATAAATCATTTGATCTAAGGTAATGGGCAAGGTTGTTTTATGACCCGCCATCACATTCGAAGCCGAGTCGCCCACAAGAATAACATCAATACCAGCCTCGTCTAATAAAGTCGCCATTGAAAAATCATAACCCGTAAGCATGGCAATTTTCTCGCCTTTTTGCTTCATCTCTTGTAAAACGTGGGTGGTAATTTTGGGAAGGTTTTTGAAGGTGTTCATCGTTACATTGTTAATTAAACACATGGCAAATGTAGAAAAAATGAACAATCCCAAAATATAATAAATTTGCCACTTTTTAGTTAGCATACCTGAACCAGCAACTTCATGCAATTTCAACCTAAAATATTATTTCTTTTTTTGCTTTTGTTTCCTCTTATTATGATGGGACAAACGGCTCAGGTGGAAGGAATCGTTACCGATGAAAATAACAAGACTGTTGAGTGGGCCAATGTGGCCGTTATGGGGGAAAAAGGTGGAACAACTACCAATGAAAATGGACACTTCAGCCTGGCAATACCTGCCGAAAAAGAAATTACACTCGTCATTAGTTTTATCGGGTTTTCTGACAGACATATTCGTCTTAATCTGAAAGAAGGCGAACACAAGGTTCTCAAAACCCGGCTGGTTTCCATGTCAACTGAATTGCCGGGCTTTGAAGTAAAAGACGAACAATTGCGTACAGAAAGTATGGTGCGCTTGAATCCAAAAGTTGCTACCGTTACGCCTACAATTACCGGTGGTGTTGAAGATATTATTAAAACATTGCCTGGTGTTTCTTCCAATAACGAATTGAGTTCGCAATACTCAGTAAGAGGTGGCAACTTTGATGAGAACCTGGTTTATGTAAACGACATTGAAATTTACAGACCATTTTTGGTAAATTCCGGGCAACAGGAAGGCCTTAGTTTTGTCAACTCTTCTTTGGTCTCTTCCATTCTTTTCTCAGCCGGTGGTTTCGGTGCGCAGTATGGCGATAAAATGTCTTCTGTACTGGACGTAAAATACATGAAACCTGCCGAATTTGGCGGTTCATTTTCAATAAGCCTTTTGGGTGCAGAACTGAGTTTGGGCGGAACGTCAAAAGACGACAAGTTTACTTATTTGCTTGGGGGCAGATATAAAACGAACAATTACATCCTGAACAATATGGACACCCAGGGTGAATACAAAACCAACTTCTTTGATTTCCAATCCCAATTAACCTGGGAATTTAACCCAAAATGGGATTTGTCGTTTCTGGGCTATTATTCCCGCAATCAGTATAAAGTAACACCCAAAAGCCGCGAAACAAATTTCGGTACTATCCAGGAATCATTGCGTTTTAAAGTATATTTTGATGGCAATGAAACCGACAAATTCGAAATGTTTCAGGGTGGCCTTACACTCAGCTTTCATCCCCAGAAAGATTTGAATTTAAAATTCATTGCTTCTGCATTCAGCACCCTGGAAATGGAAACTTATGATGTTCAGGGACAATACTGGATTGGCAAAACTGACAACAATTTGGGCAGTGATGATTTTGGTGAAGCCATACAAACCAAAGGAATTGGCACCTACCTTGAACATGCCCGCAATTACTTTAAAGCAACGGTTATAACCTTGGAACACAAAGGTTCATTCACCCAGGGAAAACGCTTTTTAAAGTGGGGTATTCGCTATCAGCACCAAATGGTTGACGATAGATTAAGGGAATGGGAAATGATTGACTCGGCAGGATATTCTCTTCCCCATCCCGGCGGTATTCCCGGCGATCCGCATCCCGATAATCCCAATCTGTCAGTCAATTATTTTGCTGCCGGAAAAAATGATGTTAATATTAATCGAATGGCAGCTTTTATATCAAACCGCTGGCATTTTAACCTGAAGAACAACGACCTTATTAGCCTGACTGCCGGATTGCGGGCTTATTATTGGGATTACAACAACGAGTTTCTTTTAGCCCCGCGTATAAATGCTTCATACAAACCATACAAAAAACAAAATATTGTTTTCCGTTTCGCTACCGGTGTTTATTACCAACCGCCTTTCTATCGCGAAATGCGGAATATGGATGGGACACTTAACCCCAACATTAAATCGCAACGAGCAATACATTTTATTCTTGGTAGTGACTACCGTTTTCAGGCCTGGAACCGCCCTTTTATTTTTACTACTGAACTATATTACAAAAAGCTTGATAACCTGATTCCATATGTAGTAGACAATGTACGCATTAGATATTATGCCGATCAGTTAGCCAAAGGTTATGCCGCCGGAATTGACTTTAAAGTTTATGGTGAATTTGTAAAGGGAATTGACAGTTGGCTGAGCCTTTCGTTTATGAAAACCGAAGAAGATATTTACGGTGATTATTACTACCAATATTACAATGCCGAAGGAGAACAGATTGGGACCGGCGATGAACCAGACCCCGAAGCTTCTGAAAGTGTAAAAGTAGAACCGGGTTATATTCCCAGGCCAAGTGACCAACGCGTAAATTTTTCAATTCTGTTTCAGGATTATATTCCGGGAGCTCCTTACTTAACAATGCATCTGCGCCTTTTGTACAGCACAGGAATGCCTTTCGGCCCGCCCGATTCGGAACGTTATACACAAACCTTGCGAATGCCCGATTACCGCCGTGTTGATATTGGCTTTTCGTGGCAGTTTGTTAACGAAGGAACAAGCTTCGGACCCAAAAATCCATTCAGGGGTTTTAATTCCATGATTCTTAGCCTGGAGGTTTTTAACCTACTTCAAACATTCAATACCATCTCCTACATTTGGGTAAAAGACATTAACAACCAACAATATGCCGTCCCCAACTACCTGACTCCTCGCTTGCTTAATCTGAAGCTTGCTGTTGCTTTTTAAATTACTTCTTTTTTACGCGGATGATCACTAATCTGTTATGTCCCGATAGCTATCGGGATTATCTGCGCTTTTCTGCGGAAATCTTCATCAGCTTTTTTTTGATGATGATGGCACTGATCCTACGGACAAGTTTTGTTATGATATTATTAACGCACCAGTATTTTTTCTTCACACTTAAACTCCCTCCTACCCTCGAAGACAACAAAATCAATACCTTTGCAAAGGTTCTCAACAACAATTAAATGATAGAAAACTACGATTACGTAATTATTGGTAGCGGCTTTGGTGGTTCGGTTTCTGCTTTGCGCCTTTGCGAAAAAGGCTATAAAGTTTTAATCATCGAAAAAGGTAAATGGTATGCAAAAGATGATTTTCCAAAAACCAACTGGAACCTAAAAAAATGGCTTTGGCTGCCATCACTGCGCTTTTTCGGAATTATGAAAATGACCTTTTTCAAGCATGTTGGGATAATAAGTGGTGTGGGCGTTGGTGGAGGATCGTTGGTATATGCCAATACACTTCCAAAACCCAAAGCAACATTTTATAAAACCGGCAGTTGGAGCGGTCTTGAGAATTGGGAAACCACCTTGAAGCCACATTACGAAACAGCACTGCGCATGCTCGGTGCAGCAAAAAATCCTTATTTAGAGTTGGGTGATAATCTTTTACAAAAGCTTGCTATTCAGGAAGGCAGAGGTGAGCATTTTGAAGCAGCCGATGTTTCTGTTTTTTTCGGGGAAGCCGATAAAACATTCCCTGATCCATACTTTAACGGTAAAGGGCCCGAACGAACTGGTTGCAATATTTGCGGTGCCTGCATGACAGGTTGCAGGTACAATGCCAAAAATTCGCTGGATAAGAATTACCTGCACCTCGCACTAAACAAAGGCCTCAAAATAATTGCCGAAAAGGAAGTAGTCGGTGTTAAACCAATAGACAAAACCGATGGAACTGATGGTTACAGTATTACTTTTCAGTGTTCAACTTCGCTGTTTAGTAAACAAAAAACGACCATTCAAAGCAAGGCAGTCATTTTTGCCGGGGGTGTACTGGGGACAGTTAAATTGTTGCTGCAACTGAAAAAAACCACATTGCCCAATTTAAGCGACAGAGTGGGTGATGATGTGCGCACCAATAACGAAAGCCTTATTTTCAATGTGAATCTTAACAAAGAAAAAGACCTGACCAAAGGCATTGCCATTGGTTCGGTTTACCATGCTGACGAGCACAGCCATTTAGAACCCGTTCGCTATGGAAGGGGCTCGGGATTTTGGAGAACGCTTTTAGTACCTGTTGTTACGGAAGGAAACTTTTTCTCAAGAATGTTTCAAATAGCGGGGAAGATTTTACGCCACCCATTTACATATTTACGATTCGTTACTGTAAAAGATTTCTCAAAGCAATCCATTGTCCTGCTTTTTATGCAGCATCTTGATAGTACATTGAGTCTGCGAAAAGGCTTATTAGGGATGAAATCGTCAGTAACAAAAGGCAGGCAACCCAAAGCACAAATCCCTACTGCTTCCCGCCTGGCCGAAAAATATGGGAAGCTTGTCGGAGGAGGAAAGTCATTTGTTGTACTTACCGAATCGGTACTGAACATGCCATCGACGGCCCATATTTTAGGAGGTGCTGTAATGGGATTGAATGCCAATGAAGGTGTAATCGACAAAAACAATCACGTATTTGCTTATAAAAATATGTTGGTCTGCGATGGATCAACGGTTTCTGCCAATCCGGGTGTCAATCCATCCCTTACTATAACTGCACTTACAGAACGGGCAATGAGTAAGATTCCGGTGAAGGAGACATAATAAAATACTTGGCGCACCAGTAAACAATGTTGAGTTTAAAAATGAAAACCTTAAAAATCATATTTATTTTAGGATACGTATTTTGGAGTGGAATGTTTATTTATGCTTTTACTGAAGTAATGTTACGAAACACTTGGGTAAACTTATTTGAAATCAATGAAATATCCCCAAACAAAATAGAGTTTATTAAGCTAGATGCTAACTCAAGCAGAATAAAATATGAATTCGAGTATAGTGGAAAAACTTACTTTGGTAAGAGAGATGTACTAAATGAAATTATTGAGAAAAGACTTCCAGTAAACAAAGAAAAAATACTAGTTTCATACAATACTCTTTTTCCCAGATTTAATTATTTGGGACAACTTGAATTAAAAAGCAGAGGTGGAACTACCGGAATGCTAATTTCAAGTTTTTTTCTGCTATTTTTAATACTCATAGACTTGTTCACGGACAAGAAAAAATGGTTAAGAATATATGGAATTGAAGAAACCAGGCCGGCTGTTTAGAACAAAACATACCATTAGCGCGCGAATTTTTCGCGTACAGTAATAATGATGCACGCGAAATAATCGCGCGCTAGTATAGATCTGAAAATGAAAAACTACGATATAATAATAATAGGAGCCGGCCCCGCCGGATTATTGGCAGCAGGCCGTGCTGCAGAATTGGGTGGAAAAGTTTTGGTGCTGGAAAAAATGCGACAGGAAGGCAGGAAGTTATTGATTACCGGAAAAGGCCGCTGCAACATTACGAACAGTGCCGGTATTGGCGAGTTCATCAAACACGTTTTTCCAAAAGGCCGCTTTCTGCGGAATGCATTTTCCGGTTTTTATTCAGAAGATATTATTGAGTTGCTGGAGAAATATGGTGTGGATATCACCCTGGAACGCGGAGGTCGTTATTTTCCAACAAGGGGAAAAGCATCGGATATATTGGAAGCATTGTTAAAATGGGTTAATGAATTGAATGTAGAGATTCGTGTTGGCCATCGGGTGGAAAAACTGATTATTGAAAATGATGCTATTGTCGGTGTTCAGGCTAACGGGCAAGATTTTAGGGCAGAAAATGTAATCCTCGCGACCGGTGGAAAATCCTATCCTGCTACGGGTTCAAATGGAGACGGTTATGAATTGGCTAAAGCCGTGGGACATTCCATCGAAAAAGCCAGGCCTTCACTCGTTCCTCTTGAAACAGCAGGAGGAACAGCACAAAAGCTGCAAGGATTGGCACTAAAAAATGTCAGGGCTGTAATTTGGGTGAACGACAAAAAAGTTGCAGAAGATTTTGGCGAGATGCTCTTCACACATTTCGGTTTGTCCGGGCCAATCATCCTGACACTGAGCAGAACAGTAGTTGATGCATTGCAGCAGCAAAACAAAGTAGAATTAACAATCGACCTGAAACCTGCCCTTGACGAACAAAAACTCGACAAACGTTTAATTCGTGATCTGAATGAAAATGGCAAGAAGAAAATCAGCAATGTTTTCCGCTCCTGGTTACCGGCAAGTTTGATTCCTGTTTTTATCGAACTATTAGAAATTGATCCCGATAAAGAATGCCACCAGATTTCATCGAAAGAGCGCAAACAGATTCGTGTTCTTCTAAAGAATTTTCGGTTTACGATTAGTGGTCACCGTTCTTTTAAAGAAGCTATCATTACTGCTGGTGGTATTCCTACCAATGAAATTTCCCAAAAAACAATGGAATCGAAAATCACCAAAGGACTATATTTTGCCGGTGAGATTATTGACCTGGATGCCGAAACAGGTGGCTATAATTTACAGATTGCTTATTCGACTGGTTGGCTGGCCGGCGATTCGTGTATGAAAAAGGTTTGAATTTCTCCACTCGCGCGCGAATTTTCGCGTGCCTTTATCATTTTTATAATTGAGCACGCGAAAATTCGCGCGCTAGTCAGCTGGTTACAGTTTATTCCATCTTTTATTCCGCCATTCTTTTTGCTGTTCTTTGCTTAGAAAAGTCCAGGCTACAATACGGCTTGTTTTGTTTCCCTGTCCCATCGGGATGGTCTTTACTTCTTTCTCCCGCAGATTTACGCTGACTTCCTCCAACTTCACTGGCGCGCGAATTTTCGCGTGCCTATATTTTGAGCACGCGAAAATTCGCGCGCTAGTCAAATATTACAGTTTATTCCATCTTTTATTCCGCCATTCTTTTTGCTGTTCTTTGCTTAGAAAAGTCCAGACTACAATGCGGCTTGTTTTGTTTCCCTGTCCCATCGGGATGGTCTTTACTTCGGAGGCTTCCGCATTTTTAAGTGCCTCGTAAACACTCTTGAGATTAGATTGTTTTGAAATTAGGCTGGAAAACCAAAAACAGGAATCAGCAAATTTTTTGCTTTCGCGAATCATGTTTCTGACAAATTTTCTTTCACCACCCTCGTACCACAATTCAGCATTTTGGCCGCCAAAGTTCAAGATGGGTTTGGTGATTTTCTTACCGCTTAAATTTCTCACTTTACGAAGTGAACCAGATTTGGCTTCTGCCGGCGATGCATGAAAAGGCGGATTGCAAATCGACAAATCAATGCGCTCGTCTTTTGTAATGATGCCATAAAAAATGTCCTTCGGATTGGCTTGCAATCTCAACTCAACCTTTCCTTTTAAAGAAGGGTTTTGCTCAATTATTTGCTGGGCAGATTCGATGGAAACAGCATCAATATCGCTGCCAATAAATGACCAGCCGTAAATTGCATTCCCAATAATTGGGTAAATACAACTAGCACCAACACCAATATCGAGGCATTTTATTTGGTCGCCTTTTGGCATTTTCCCGTAGTTGCTACCACCTAATAAATCTGCCATATAATGAATATAGTCTGCTCTTCCCGGGATTGGTGGACATAAATAATTGGGAGGGATTGTCCAATAGTCAATGCTATAATCCTTTTTCAAAAGTGCTTTATTCAGCATAATCACCGCTTCCGGATTGGAAAAATCAATCGATTCATCCTTATAAACATTCAATTGAACAAATTGAGCTAAATCCGGGCAGCTCTCAATAAGCCGGTTAAAATCATAGCGTTCACGATGTTTACTTCGTGGGTGTAATTTTGATTTTACTTTTGGGTGTACTTTCATCTATTTGTTTAAGTCAATTAAATTCATGGTAAAATCAATTTTTAAAAGAAACTGCTAATTGTTATAATCGTAGAAATAGCTAAGACTAAAATACTAATTACAGTCAAAAAATTCCTTTTATCTTCTTTTATTAGAAATTGAATACCAAAAAACAGAAATACAAATTGAGCAATCAAAAAAGGAATTGTCAGTAATTCTCTAAATACACCTATCAGAACAAAATCTACTTTGTAAAAATTCAAGGAGTAAATAAGTAGGAAAAATAAAACTATTATAAAATTGATAATGGTCAGATTTCTTTCCGTTAAGAATTTATTCATACTTATTTAATTTCTGTTTTTAAAGGAATGAAAACGGTTTGGCTATGAAGCGTGGCGGGATTTGAAACAGCTAATATTTAATATACTATAATGCTTATTAGATATTAGGAAGTATAATTTCACCACTTCACCCGCCATGCTTTATGAGCCGCTGTT
>QMPA01000124.1 GCA_003650365.1 Bacteroidota bacterium
CACGGGCTTAGTGTTGACACTATCGACAAGCATCAACCCAATTCTCAGGAAAGGCGTGAAGCTTATAAAGCTGATATTACTTTCGGAACCAACAACGAATTTGGATTTGACTACCTGCGTGACAACATGACAGGTAACCCTGACGAGCTGGTGCAACGCGAGCACAATTACGTAATTGTGGATGAGGTTGACTCGGTATTGATTGACGATGCCCGTACACCACTGATTATTTCAGGCCCAACCCCAAAAGGCGATTTGCAGGAATTTGATGCACTAAAAGCGGATGTTCTTAAACTATACAATGCCCAAAAAAGCCTGACAACATCAATTCTGGCCGAATCAAAAAAATTCCTCAAAGACCGTAAACAGGGAGACAATGAAAAAAAGGGCGGAGATCAATTGTTCCGTGCATATCGCGGACTTCCTAGAAACAAGGCCCTCATTAAGTTCTTAAGTGAAGAAGGAAACAAAGCCCTGATGCAGAAGGTTGAAAGTTTTTACCTTCAGGAACAAGCGAAGAACATGCATGTTATTGATGATGAGCTGTTTTTTGTAATTGATGAAAACCACAATTCTGTTGACCTGACAGAAAAAGGAATTGACCTGCTTTCGCGTTCCTACGATGACAATGAGTTCTTCATTCTGCCCGATATTGGGATGAAAATTAATGAGCTGGAAAAACAAGGCTATTCCGAGAAAAGATTTCTAAAAGAAAAAAGCGACCTGATCAAAGATTATTCGGTTAAGTCGGAGCGTGTGCATACGGTTCACCAATTATTGAAGGCCTACACTTTATTTGAAAAGGATATTGAATACGTCATCATGGACAACAAAGTCAAAATTGTTGATGAACAAACAGGACGTATTATGGAAGGCCGTCGGTACTCTGACGGATTGCACCAGGCCATCGAAGCCAAGGAAAATGTAAAAGTAGAAGCTGCCACACAAACCTACGCCACCATTACGCTCCAGAATTATTTCAGGATGTATAAAAAGCTGGCCGGGATGACAGGTACTGCCGAAACCGAAGCCGGCGAATTGTGGGATATTTACAAACTGGATGTAATTGTCATCCCAACCAACAGGCCCATTGTCCGCGACGACCGTGAAGATTTAGTTTATAAAACCAAGCGCGAAAAATACAATGCTGTTATTGATGAAATTGCAAAGCTTGTTGATGCAAAACGGCCGGTTCTGGTTGGTACTACTTCTGTTGAAACATCTGAATTATTGAGCCGGATGCTTACACGACGACATATTGACCACAATGTATTAAATGCCAAATTGCACCAGCGCGAAGCCCATATTGTTAAAGAAGCCGGTAAACCGGGCGTGGTTACAATTGCTACCAACATGGCCGGTCGTGGTACCGACATTAAGTTGGGCGAAGGTGTGGTTGATGCAGGAGGATTGGCCATTATCGGAACAGAGCGCCACGATTCTCGCCGTGTCGACCGCCAGTTGCGTGGTCGTGCCGGACGACAAGGAGATCCGGGTAGTTCGCAGTTTTTTGTTTCGCTCGAAGATGACCTGATGCGTATGTTTGGTTCTGGAAGAATTGCCGGAATTATGGACAGATTGGGACTTGATGAAGGAGAGGTCATTCAACATTCAATGATTACTAAATCTATCGAACGTGCACAAAGAAAAGTGGAAGAGAACAACTTTGGCGTTCGTAAAAGATTACTCGAATATGACGATGTAATGAGCTCGCAACGAGAGGTAATCTACAAAAGACGCCACCATGCTTTATTTGGTGAACGCCTTGGTGTGGATGTGTCAAACATGATTTACGATTTATGTGAACACATTGTTTTTGAATACCAGGATAGCCGTGATTTTGAAGGCTTCAAGATGGAATTGTACCGGACACTGGCCACCGAATCACCTGTTGATGAGGATGAATTTTCTGGAATGAATGCCGAAGATTTAACAGAAAAACTCTTTGAAAAAGTTTATATGGCTTATGCCGAAAAGCGAAAAGATTTGGCTGTAAACACGCTTCCTGTAATTAAGGATGTGTACGAAAACCAGAGCCAGTACGAAAATATTGCCATTCCTTTTTCTGATGGAATGAAAGAAATACAGGTAATTGCCAATTTGAAAAAATCTGTAGAATCAGAAGGCGCTGAAGTTCCCTTGGCGTTCGAGAAAGGTATTACACTCGGAAATATTGATGATTCGTGGAAAGAACAGCTTCGCGAAATGGACGACTTAAAACAGTCGGTTCAAAATGCTTCTTATGAACAAAAAGACCCCTTACTGATATACAAATTTGAGTCTTTTGAATTATTCAAAAAAATGATTCAAAAGATCAACAAAGACGTGGGTTCATTCCTGATCAAAGGTGATTTGGCCATCAAGAAGCAGGGTACTTTGCGCGAAGCAAAACTTCCCCGCGGCCTCGACCGTTCACAAATGAAAGAAGAGCGGGGCGATTTACTTTCTCAGGCTCATAGCGATACACAGTCCGCGGAACAAAGCAAACCACAACCAGTAAAAGTGGAGAAAAAAGTTGGCCGCAACGATCCCTGCCCTTGCGGGAGCGGGAAGAAGTATAAGCATTGTCACGGGAAGTAGCAATCGGGTCAGTCAGGGCTTGACTAGAACCCAACATTTTAGCTTAAGCCCTCATTGTTAAAGCAGTCAAACCCTGACTTGCAGGAAATTCATTTAAATGCTATAGATTTCGGATAAACACAAAGTCCGGAGGGATGATAGAAAAATTAGCCCACCCAATTTATTGGTGGGCTGAATATTACTCAACAACAAACTTCCGGCTAACAATATCCCTGGTATCGGGTCAGGGCATTTAGAAACCTAATATCCCATGAATATTTTAACATTAAGCTTGAGGCAGTTTGGGATATTGTGGTGAATGATTTGCCGGAATTGAAAGAAATTGTCAACCTCATTTTAGTAAATGGGTTTTGAGAATGGGTTCTTTGTCAATACCTTAAAGAGCAATTTGCGTTATTTTTAAAAAGGGTCACAAAATAAGAAGCAGTTTTTGCTGTTAGATATAGGGACAGCATTGAAAAACCTGATGCGATTTAAACGAAAAGAAATGAAATTATTTGTTTTAATTGTTACAGCTACTCTTCTCTTTTTAGAAATAAATGCACAAGAGCTCGCAGTGTACAACCGGTGTGAGGTTAGTACCGGTGAAATAAACGAAGGAGAATGGATTGTTATATTCTACCAAGACAGTATTAGAATAAACAATCTTGATAACGGCGTCTTTCTTTCTCTTCAAGTTATAGATAAATGGGAATCCGAAGATAAGTACGAAACATATATTGTCAGTGCAGGGAAATTCTATGGAAACCTTATTCGCGGAGATGGAGCCTTAATGTTGTATAAAAGAAATGCAAAAGACTTATTCTTCTATTATGAATAAACTCTCCTAAAGGCACGGGGATATATTCCTGTTTAATTTAAAATCTACACTACCTTATCTGGGAGGTTGTGGCACTTCACACTTAAATAAAGAATGAGAAAAATAATTCGAAAGTATATACTGATATTGGTTTTTGCATCTGTGATTCCATCGCAAACTATTGCTCAGGATACAGCAAAAGTATTCGTTGCCCTATGGGACAGCCCGCCGGAATCTGATTTATATTGGGGAATGAAGTACGGCATGAAAACTTATTTTTCAAAGGATGCGGATTGGGAAGTTGTAAGCAAAACCAATCCGGATACGAAAATCAGAGAACGCATTCTTTTTTATAACAACAAGCTAAACCTTTGTGTGGATGCCATGGCTTACCATACTGATAGCATAAAAACAACAATTACGGATTTTATTGAATACGCCTACGCCACGGACAGCAATAAGCTGGTGATTTATGCCGGGCATGATGGCCTGATGGATTTTGATATTGATGTTGTACCACAGAAAAACAAATGTGATGTCATGGTTTTTTCTTGTGTCAGTGATTATTACTTTTCGCCCTTTGTGGAGATGACCCTGTCAACTTATACATTTATGGCACCCGAAGCCTATGTGGTGATGGCAGCCATTGAGTCGTGGGCAAACGGAGACAACGAAAAAGAAATACGAAAAAATACGGCAAAGGCTTATGCAAAATATCAGAGAATTACAGCTGCCCAGGCAGAAAATACCTTTCTAACAAAGCATTAATAAGCAAATTGAAGATGATTAAAAATAGAGGATTGTTTATATTTACAAAAATTAAAATCGATGACTCAAAACACTCTCGACTACTGAGGCGATATCATGAACTAAAATGACTACTTTTGAATCTTCAGAGCAGATTAGCATGACTAATAGAGTGTTATGCCAAATTGTTCTCCTACTACAAATAAACCCTGTTGGCAGCATGCTAACAAAATCAACAATAAACTAAAATGAAAAGAGAAAAGCACCACGCAAATAGCACTATTGCAAAAATTAAGAATAAGTCCATTAATGAAATTGGACAAATAAATGTCTCATTTAATTCTGAAAACATACTAACTGATAAAGAACTAATTGTTTCATAATGTTTTGAATAAAAGGAATTAAACATATACCATCCTTGGTAGTTTATTATTTATGAAAATTTGACAAAAAAATAGAATTATGAATACTATGAAAGAATTATTGAATAGTGGCACTATGATTTCCTTTGTGTTTCTGAATTGCAAAAAGAGGAGGTTCAATTTTAATAAAAGCGAATTATTAATGGATGAACGGTATTATGATGATTATTGGAGAACGCATACTTTCACTGCTGATTTTAGGTTTGATAAAGAAGTGGCTCATTTATTCATTGGCACAAAAGGTAATATAGACACTATGAGACCAGCCTTTGACTTCAATATCTCAAAAATTGTTTTTAATCATGATCAGGAAATCGAAAAAGTAACAGGAAGCCTTAACGAAATCAATATGATGGGTACTGATGATGATATTAATAATATGAAGGACCCTCATTTTAGTTTTTATTTTAATAATCACAATGTAGTATCTCCGCTCGAAATTGAAGGAAAACCCTATGGAATACTCGAAATTGAAGGTTATACTTATGAAGGAGAAAAAAGATTGTATCAGTACATTTTCAATACTTTTCAAGGAATATTTGGAGTTTCAAAAGTGTCAGACACTCTTACTTTTGTATCAGATTGGGAGAGGATTATAAATAAATCATACTTTTCAAACGAACCAGTTTATAACTTTAAAGAACTCATGAACTACTACTCAAATAATCGTGACAGTTTGAGCGGTCATCTTTCATCACCATTGAGAAAATATGAGATAAATGACAATCCAGATTATCCATATTTTCCAATACCGGTAAAAACAAGAGCCTTATCTACTATGCGGACTACGGTTAATAAAATTAATGAGCTTTTTACCAAAAAAAACATGAAGCTTTCTGAATGGGATATAATAATGAGAACTCATTTAATGGGCGATACATCAGCGTTATTACAGGAAACTGAAAAAGAAAAAGGAAAAAAAATTGAAGTAGAGTATTATGTCAATAATATTGTGAATAATCAAATTGATGCGGATTTGATTTTCAGATATGGTGTATTAAAAAATTCAACCAGTAATTTTGAAAAATCATTATTTATTGAATGTAATATAAATTATTGGAGTTATATTGTTTTTTTAGTGATGAACATATTGAATGAAGGAGAAAATATAAGGTTTCATAGTAGCAAGATAGAGGAAGCATGGCAGGGATTATTTATGCTTTCATTTAAAAATTTCACGATGAAGGCGTTTCATTATGATAAACGAGGTAATAGTCGTTTTTTGCTATTTTTAAGTGGTAAATAGTTTCAAAAAAAGAGACTAAATGACTACTATTGGGAATAATACTTATCAACTTTAGTATTAAAATAGGATTCAGAGAAATTATTCTCTGTAAATACATTGTATCTTAGAGCATTGGTAAAACAGAAGACTAATAAAAAAATAATGGAAAATAATATTTTAGAAAGCATACGAAAACAATTATTTGAAATCAACAATTTATCATCAGATGATAGGTACTTTTATTTAAGTCAGTATGTTGGAAGTGTCTTGAATGATATTTTAAAACTAATAAAGTTAGCAGATAATAAAGAAAAGAAACAAATCTATAAATCTCGTTATGATGGATTATACCTAACACTTGATAAAGAAGTTTGGTCTGCAAAAAATGCATTCAATAAAGCAAAAAAGAAAAATGCACGTCCTATTCGCATAAATGAATATAATACAATACTAAAAAATGCTATACAGCAAATCAACTTTGAGTTATCAAGTTTGATGAGCAACGATGACTACCATTAAGAAATTTATTTTCCTGAAATATGTTTACAATAAGATTGCATATTAATTGTATAAATTGCACTATGAATAAAAAAAAGTATTAGGCGAACTCACCATTAAGCGTACTCGTCCTTCAAAAATGCTTGAAACATATATGGAATGTGATTGTATAGCTGATGGAGATTATTATACATTTCTGTTAAAAACTCATATCTTATATGGTATCATTGAGGCAACTCCTCATCGCGTTGTACGTCGTACATTTACTAATGATGGAGAAAGGACTATAATAAATTATAGAAATCTGAAATTGAAAGTTGTACAAGGGGAGTTAATGAATTATTAAATTCTCGTAGAGGCGTGTAGAGTTTACTGCCTTTGAAACTATCCTTTGGAATAGTACACAAAATGGCTATATAAAATAAAAGATGAAAAAGAAATATGAAAGTATGTCAGTGGCTGAATGCAGTCCTGTTGAAGACTATGTTAAAGAGATTTATGAAGAAAGAAATCCCTTTCTTAATTCAAATACTAATTTCAAAAAGTTCTCTATCAAGACCCTTAGGGCTAGCAGAAATCCTGCATATAAAATATGTTTGTGTGTCGCTGATGGTGTTGAAAATATGTTCATTTTAGAATGGGGAAATATTGTTGACATTTCTAAAGCAAATAAATTATATGTTAATATGTTTAAAGAAAATGGCAAAAAGATGGTGCAAATACTTCACGATAAAATGAATTTGAAAGTTGTACGAGGAAAGTTAATGGAAAGATAAACCGTCTTTTAGTATTTTATGAAAAAACACTAACTTTGTAAAAAGTATCCCAAAATGGAATTGCCGGAATTAAGAGAAGAGCTTCATGAATATATCAATCAGGCAGATGAAAATGCCCTGAAGATAATTTACGAGATGAGCAAAGAATTTAAGAAAGAAGAAATTGTTGGTTGCCGTCCAGATGGCACATCCATTACACAACAAGATCTGATAGACAGGGTAAAGTTGGCATCTCAGCAAGTGAAAGCGGGAAATTACATTACACAAGAAGAACTTGAGAAGGAGATTGAAAATTGGTAGATAAAAAGAAACTACCAATTTATTGGGATCGGCTTGCGAAAGATATCAAACCCTTTTCTTCCACTTTTTCGGATCCCGATGGGTATTAAAAACGGCATAGACTACAATATCATTTTTCTCAATTTCGTAAATAACAATAAATGGAAATACATCAATCAGGGCTTGCCGCATATCTTTATGCTTCTTGGCATAAATTTTAGGGTTACTTTTTATGGTAATAAAGCATTCATCCAGCTTGTTGAGAAATCGCTCTCCAAGTTTATTTTGTTTTTTTTCATACCAAAAATAAGCGTCGGAAATTTCTACTCGTGCTTCTTCCTTAATTATTAAATGATATCTATTCATCGGAAGAAGCCCTTAACTCTTCTTGTATTTCCTCCCAGCTAAACGACTTGCTTTTTTTACTGATGTGCCTTTGCTTTCTTTCTTCCAGTACATTTATTTGCTTTTCCGTTAAAGCGTAATCTTCTGAGTGCTCCTTATCCCTAATTTCAATAAAATCAATGGTTTGAACAAAATCAATAAAAGCCTGTGCTTTTTTGTTGCTGAGGTCGATATCTAAAGTGAGCAGCATGATATTGGATGAATGATTAGCAATTGTTTGATTATTTACAAAGATACAAAATTCTAAATGAAAAGAATTCGCTTTAACCAGAGGATAATTTTATGACCCAAGCTCAAATCTCCCTACTCAAATACTCCCTCAACTCCACCGCCGTTTTTGTCGGCTCGTCTTTTTCTACTTCAATTTCAAAAATGCTTTTCGGATTCCTGCTTTCGTTTCCGTGATGGTAGGCTTTGTCGTAGTAGTACAAAGTGATTTCGGCTACCTTTTTTATGTCACCGGATTCGAGGGCTATTCTGGCTTCTTTGGTGGCTAAGCCTCCAAGACGTTGTTCGATTTTTTCTAATGACTGAAGCAACTCGGCTGTTTCAAATTCGCCATATTCTTTCACCAGTCTTTTTTCGCGCTTTGGTTTCGGGACGATAATTTTCAAGAGGGTACTGTTGCGCATTTTTTGGAATAAGGGGTCGGGAATGCCGCATCTGCCTAGCATCCGGCTTTCGTCTTCTACCCAAATGGTTTTTTCAAAATCGAACTTACGCCAGTGGTCTGCAAGATTATTTTCAAACTGTTCGTTGCTTGGTTGTTTATCCTGCCCCAATTGACCAAAGGCGGAACCTTTGTGATTACCGATTCCTTCGAGGTCCAGAAACTGCTCGCCCAATTTTTCAAGTTCTTTTAAAACATCTGTTTTCCCACTACCGGTATAGCCACCAAGGACAATCATTTTTGCAGGTTTGGAAAACTCCTGGCGGATAAATCTGCGGTAGGCTTTATAACCCCCTTCGAGTGTTCTGGCTTTCAATCCGGCAGTTTCAAAAAGCCAGGCCATGCTCGCAGAGCGCATTCCGCCCCGCCAGCAGTGAACAAGAATTTCTTTTTTTCTTGCCAGCTTTCGCGCCTGTTTGGCAAAATCTGCCAGTTTAAGTCCGACGATTTCCAAGCCAAGCAGCACTGCATTTTCATTGCCGCCCTGTTTGTAACGAATGCCAACTTTAGCCCTTTCATCATTACTGAAAAGCGGAATATTTACTGCTCCGGGAATATGTCCCTCCTCAAATTCCTTCGGGGAACGGACATCAACCAATGGCAGACTGTCTGTCAGTGGAAGGAATTCTTCTATGGGTATTTTTTTTGGCAAGGTTTTTTTATTTATTGACAGATACTGACTGCAAACTGAAGACTGCCAACTGAAGACTGATCATTTTATTTTTAGTCGTCTGACCACCGTTTGATTTAGCGTATAGTGGTCGGACGACTTTCAACGATCAATGGACGATTGCCGACTGAAGACTGCTAACTGATTATCTCAGCCCCTTCAACTGTTCTTCAATCACATTAATCCGCGCTTCCGCATCGGCTGCTTTCTTCTTTTCTTTGTCAACAACCGCTGCCGGGGCATTGTTTACGAAGCGTTCGTTGGATAGTTTTTTTGTTACTGAACTTAAAAATCCACGTGTGTATTTCAGTTCTTCTTCCAACTTGGCAATTTCAGCTTCAACATCAATGCTATCAGAAATTGGGATAAAATATTCCTGTGCACCGACTGTGAAAGTAAGGACGTTTTCAGGTTTTTCATCTACAATTTCGATACTTTCAATATTCCCCATTTTGGCCACAACCGGATTAAAAATACAATCAGAAAAGTCACCTGCTTTAACCAACATATTTATACTTTCTTTCTGCGGAATGTTTTTGTCTTTGCGTACATTACGAATGGCGATAATTATTTTTTCAGCTCTGTCGAATGCAGTAATCATCTTATCATCAAACCCATTGGAAACAGGCATTGCAGCAACAATAATGTCATCGTTTTCCTGACGATCATACAACAAATGCCAAATCTCTTCGGTAATAAAAGGCATGAAAGGATGAAGGATTTTCATCAGGTTTTCAAAAAATGACAGCGTA
>QMPA01000125.1 GCA_003650365.1 Bacteroidota bacterium
GAGCAATTCCGGTAATTCAAAAAACTTTCTTTGTGTGATTTTATCTCCCTTTAAACAAAGCAGTTTTGATTGTTCCCGATTCTCCAAAGGAAATTTAGCAATCCTTTCATTAGGAAGCGGGTAATTGTAATCTTCAATTTTTATTTGACCGGTTGGAAGCATGTTTGGGATTTGAGGAGGCAAAAGTAAAGTTTATTGTGAAATTTTTTGTGAAAGCCAAATTCTCAGTTAGAAGATCAATTACAACAGTTTTTTTCCTGTATTAATAATGCATTTTTCCCTTATGTAACAAAACTGGCAAAACTTGTAACATTACTGTTATTCATGTAACCGGCTTAACAGTATTTGAAACCTGTTTGATAGACTTTTCCTACCTTCCGAAGTACTTTTACCATTGAAAGCTAAAGAAATACCAATCTGATTTTTTACTAATTAAAACTAAAAGTCATGAAAACAAAAATCTATTTGACCGTATTCACAATCCTAATGAGTTTGCCAATTATTAAAGCGCAACAAACCATCATCAATGGTATAGATACCGTTGTTGTTTGTAAAACACTCCAACCAGATAATGCATGGGGAATGATGGTGGAAAATGACAATGGAGTCTATGCATATGTTGACAGAAAACATGTAAAGGGTGCAAATATCAACTCGATTGTTTTTACTGATTCGCAAAATGGCTGGGCAATCGGCATGTTGGTAGGATGTTCCATAAACTGCGGTGTTATTTTTCACACAAACGATGGTGGCCAAAACTGGGAACTGCAATACAGAAGCGGTACAGAATTAAAACTCAATTCAGTTTACTTTACGGACAATGAACATGGAAAAGTGAATGGCCTCAGGACTGTTGGAAATGGTTCCTTTGATACTTTACTGGTGACTAGCGATGGAGGAAAAACCTGGAGCCAGGCTGTAACAAGCCCAACAAATAATGAATTGGGGATGACTGCTTTGAATATTGGGAATTGAATCTGCTAGACTTAAAGACGCTTCCATCCCGATAGCAATCGGGATGGACACTGGAAGGCCTGGCTTCTTTTTCTATGAATGTCCGCCAGCGACTATTCTTAAAATCTTGATATTCAACACCAGCCAGCGCCACGCCTGAAAAGGCCAGAATCTGCGCCAAAACAAAGTCGTCTTTGTGGGCATGGGTGGGTAGGATTCGTCTGAATATGCGATGGTTCTTTGTTTTCTATCTTCCATGGTTTAATGATTGAATGCGTGAATAAATAAATGAGTTAATGCGTGAATAAATGAATGCACGAATGATAAAAATAATTTCGCATTTAAGCATTCATACATTTTCTACTCCGGTAACAACCACCAGAAAGGGTATCCTTTGGCTTTGTGCAAAAACATATAATGCATCGTCCATTTTAGCCAGTGGCCTGCCAAACCAGCTTCACCCATGGTGTCAGAAAGGTTACGTCCGTATTCGGGATATTTCTCCCAATCCTGAACAATGGGGTTCACAGTCATGGTAGCAGCAGCGCCATCCATCATACCATAACCTGCCGAAATAATACAGGCTGCTCCCATTTTTGCCATCGAAGCTTTGTGCTTCATTAACGGCTTTCCTTTTTTTATCCAGTCGATGATATTTTCGGCGACTACTTTTCCGGTAACACCCGATGGCATGCCTGTGCGAGGTGGTGCCGGGAAAATCCCCAATCCGCTCGGGCTGGTCATGGGTTTGGAAATGGGATGCGGTGGTGCAAATGCAATTCCCGCAGCAAAAATATTTGCATAATCAGGGTTTTGATAGGTCGAAGGCCAATCAGCAGCCAACCATTCCTCGAAAGGTTTTTTAGTGTAATCGGCATCCACTTTCATAAAACCATTGGGCATAAAAACTTTGGCTGTAATGTCTTCTCCCTTTTTGTCGAAAGCTGTAAAACCGGGGCCTGAAAAAGCCGGAATCAGCATGGCAAAATCAAAAGTCTCTTCACCTTTGCTGCCATCGAGTTTTTCATAAAACACTTTGCCCTTTTCTACTTTTGTAACACCGGTTCTTTTCAACCAACTGATGTCTCTTTGTTTCAGAAAAGATTCGGCAAAAGTTTTAGTGGAAGTAATATAACCACCCCTTTTAATATATGCACCGCCCATTCCAAAGTCACCAATTTCATATTCATTGGTAATCCATTTGATTTCGGCAAGATGGGAGAGTTTCCGTTTTTTGATTTCATAAGCTACGTTCAGGATGTACTCGAAAGCAGCACCCTGACAAGTTGCACCGGGATGCCCAACGCCAATCAGGAATTTCTGTTTTTCCCCTTTTTCCATTTTGGCAAACGACTCCTGGAGTTTTTCCCAGGCTTCGGCAGCATGGTCATAGGAACAAACCGAAACCGTATGATTTCCAGGCCCTAATCCTTCAGTGGCGGCAAATTTTAACATGGGTCCTGTGGCATTAATCAGGAAATCGTAGTCCACTTTTTCCACTTCGCCAACCCTGTCCTGACCGGTGTATTCGATGGTTACAAAACCTTTTTCAATTCCACTGTCCCCTTCGGGATGAAAAGAAACCGCCTTGGCTTGTTTGTAAACAATGCCCACTTTTTTATAGCGTTTATTTAATCTAAACCGTACTTGGTCAACGGTCATTCTACCTACGCCAACCCAAATATTTGAAGGTATCCAATGATAATAGGCATTGGGTGTTACAACAACAATTTCATGCTTTCCCCCCAATTTTTTCTTTAAAAGTGCGGAGGCTGTATGCCCGGCAATGCCTGCGCCCAGTACGACTACTTTTGCCATAATTGATTTTTAATTTTGTAATATTTTGCACAAATTTAACAAAAAAATAACATATGGAGATTCTATGATGTGTTAAAGAAGGCGTAAACACAGTTTCACATTGAACTTTTACTTCATATTGTTTACAAAAAATAACTACATTTGAATATTGTTAAAATGAAACCATGAGTATAAAAAAGCATATTCCGAACTTTATTACGTTGATGAATTTGTTCAGTGGTATTTTGAGTGTTTACTTCAGCATGACCGGTGACCTTAGTCTGGCAGGATTTATGATTTTTCTTGCTGCTTTATTCGACTTTTTTGATGGGATGGCTGCCCGACTCCTGAATGCCAAAACGCCCATTGGTGCCGATTTGGATTCGCTGGCTGATGTAGTTTCCTTTGGTGTGGCACCGGGTTTTATTCTTTTTCAAATGATTCGTTTTAGTCTTGGTTTTGAATTTTACCCTATTGAAAATGTTGCCTACCTGCCCTTTATTGCATTTGTCATCCCACTTTTTGGTGCTTTAAGGTTGGCAAAATTTAACGTAGATGAAAGTCAGACGGATTTGTTTAAAGGCTTGCCCATTCCGGCACAGGCCATTGTAATTTCGGCATTTCCAATTATCGTTTTCACTTGTTTTGCAGATAATCCAAACTTATATTCAGAACTAATTACCAACACCTGGTTTCTGATTGGTAGTGGCATTGTACTTTCCTTTTTGATGGTTTCTAATCTGCCGATGTTTTCATTGAAATTCAGCAATTTTTCATGGAAAGAGAACCAGACACGATACCTGTTTTTGATCATGTCGGTTGTGCTGCTTGCTCTGCTAAGAATTGCGGCAATACCATTGATTGTATTGCTGTATATTTTATTGTCGGCTGCTTTGATTACGAAAAAATAAAAGGAGAATAGGAAGTAAATAGTATACAGCAGCGTAGTGTGCTATTCTTTTATGTCAACAATCTTTTGATTTTACTCATCGGATAAATCTTAAAATCGCCCGGTATAAACCGGCTGATTTTCTGCAAGCTTTTTCCGGCACCGCATTCGATGAATTGAGTTACACCCACATTGACTAATTTTTCAAAACTATGCATCCAGTTGATGTTACCAAAAAGGTTGTTTGTGATTTCTGTTTTAATATCATCTGGCGTTTTTACCAGTCTTTGATTGATAGATGAAATGATGGGATAATTTGTTTTTTTAAGAGGAACTTCATCAGAAATAAACTGCTGAAATTCAGCAAGTGTTCCCTTTAGCAATTTAGAATGGTAGGGCGTTTTTACATTCAATAATGCAACACTCAATGCGCCAATCTCTATGGCATTGTTAAGCAAGTGGTTAACGGCATCAAGTCGTCCGGTAACGAGGTGTGAATGCACACTGTTGGTATTTGCAATTTCAGCTTCCAACTTATATGTCGCGATGATTTCTTCTATTTCATCCTGGGTCAATCCGATGATGGAACCCATTCCCGATTCAATGCCTGCGATTGTAGATTTAGAAATAATATATGCCTGTTTTATCAACTTGATACCGTCTTCAAAATCAATTGCCCCACCAGTGTGTAAAGCAGCGTAAAGCCCCATACTGTAGCCGGCAAGAATATCCGGTTTTAATCCATGAGTGATTAATGTATCTGATAAACTGCAACTAAAAACATAACTGATCAATTGGCTGCGTAATTCATTTTCGGTGAAGGCTGTATTTTCCAGAGAGAATTCTTCAAAATCGTCTCCTGTAATTTTTGAAGTTTCATGAAGATAATGTTGAAAATTACTTGAAAACGCATCCAGAATTTGGATTTCGCTACCAATGTATTCAGAAATAAAAGCAGGAAAAATAAAGGCGGTTTTCATGGGGTAAAATTCCAAATAGCAAAAATGCAAATATCAAATAAATTCCAAAATCTAATTTCAAATATTCAAATATACTGTTTGGAATTTGATTTTTCGAAAATTGATATTTATTTGGATTTTGTTTTTTTGGGATTTGATTTTCCAAGGTTTTTCATGCCTTGGTTAATCAAGATTAATAATATTATTTCCGTGTTCAATGATTCGTAATTGCATGTCAATCAGCTCTCCAATCGTTTCAACGGGGTGTTTAATGCTATATTTACCAATGGTTTTCAGGTCAATTTCCTGGCCGTATTTTTTTGTGAAAATCTCAATCAGTGCCAAAAACATCAGGGAATCACCACCTAAATCAGAGATGATATTGGATTCATCGGTGATTTCTTCAGTATCAATTTCACATTCTTCAGCAAAGAAATCGAGAACGACTTCCCGAACTTCTTCTTTCATTTTATCATTCAACTTTGCCATGTATTCATTTTAGTTATAAGAGAAAAATGTGTTATTTTGGGATGGCAAATATAAGTATATATTTGTGATTCTTGAAAAGGTATAAATGCAGTATTCGATTAAATAATATGCGGATAAAACTTATAATGGCAGCCGGTTCAAATGACTCATTGAACATGAAAAACCCTTTCAAACCTTTGTCTCTTTTATTGCTGGCAGGGGCAGCTCCAAATCATGATTACGAATTAATTGATATGCTTGATGGCAGAACTGTTGATTTTGAATCAGATGTAGATTTGGTGGGAATCAGTGTCCGCAGGTCTGCTGAAAAAGTTGCTTTCAAGATGGCAGACCAGTTTCAAAAAAGAGGAGTAAAAGTTGTGATGGGTGGTCCGCAGGTTTCGGCAAACCCCTTCGAGGCACTAAGTCATGCTGATGCAATAGTGGTGGGTGAAGGAGAGGAACTTTGGGTGAGATTACTGGACGATTTTCAAAAGGGCGAGGCTAAAGAATTTTATGTTTCAGCACCAAAAAAGTTTGAATCGAATGGCCATACCGTTTTTCAATTAAAAAATCTGCCTTCGCTTAAAAACATTCCAAAGCTGAATCGAAAATTGTTCCGAAAAAGATATAATTTTGAATTGATATTTGCTTCCAGGGGTTGTGCCATCAATTGCGATTTTTGTTCGGTTACCCGTCTCTTTGGTAGCAAATACCGTTTCAGGCCTGCCGATGATGTAGTCGCTGAAATTGCGGCATTCAAAGGCTATTATTACCTGATTGATGATACTGTTTTTGGTAGGGTAAACACCTATGATTATTACATTGAGTTATACGAAAAAATAGCTAAACTTAAGAAAGTTAATTACTGGACGGGGCAGGCAAACCTTGATGCAGCCTCGAATGAAAAAGGCCGGGAAGTCATTAAGAAGGCAGTGAAATCAGGATTGATTTATACAGCCATCGGGATGGAATCAATTAACAAAAAAGTACTTCAGAAAAGTGGCAGCTATTCCAAAATGGGAGTGAGTAAATCAGCTGACATGCTCGCAAAAATGAAGGAAAATATCCGTTTCATCCAGCAGCAGGGAGTCCTGATTTCAGCATGGTTTGCTATTGGTTACGAAGATGATGATTTGGAAACCTATTATGAAACCCTTAAATTTTGCACGGAAATGAATGTACTTCCGGTATTTACACCTGTTCATGCCATGCAGGGAACAGATTTGTATGACCGTTTGAAAGCAGCGAAAAAGCTTCAGGATAATGCTGTTAATGTGACCAACGTTCCTCACGCAAGCATTAAAAACCAGGAAGTAATTACTGCCTTGGAATTTGTCATCAAAAAAGGGTTTAGTTTGCCAGCTACCTTAAAAAGGACATATTATTATTTTAAAATTTTCGTTAAACAAAAAGACAATAGTGTGAATGATGTCATTCATAAAACTATTTTTACTTTTATTACACAAAAAACAAAAAGACAATAGTGTGAATGATGTCATTCATAAAACTATTTTTACTTTTATTACACAAATGAGGTTTCGAGAAATTGTAAAGGGAGAAACAGAAAAATTAAAGAAGAAAATACAATGAACAAAAATAAATCTGGTAAATATTATTTTGAACTCCGGGCACGCGGTAACGAATTGGATTCTTATGGACACGTAAACAACGCCGTTTACCTGAATTACAACGAGCAGGCACGTTGGGAAATATTTCGTCAATTGGGTCTTTTGGATACGATAATTGCCAGTGGCAAGAAAATCGTTATTGTTGAAAACCAAATAAAATACATCAGGCAGGTTAGGCTTTTCGACGAAATTATTGTTGAAACCCAAATGGAGATATCTGCATATTTCCTTTTGTTCAGACATCTCATGCTTAATAAAAAGACAGGGAAGCGGGTAGCCAAATCACTTGTAAAAACGGTATTTCTGGATGAAAATAATAAGGCTTGTGATATTCCTGATTCACTTTTGGATACATTCACTGAAGAATAAGCCGGAATGGAAAATAAGCACAAAATATTATTGAAGCAAGAAGGTGATATTGGTTTATTACAGATCAACAACCCTCCGCAAAACTACCTTGAACGGCCAGATTTTGTTGAACTTGATGAGCTAAAAAAATTTGTCGGAACAGGAATAAAATCTTTAATAATTTCCGGAAGTGGAAGACATTTCAGTGCCGGCGCTAATCTTGATTCTATCAAGGAACAAATAAAAGATGCAAATGTTTTCAGGGAGAAAATGGAAAAGGGAAACCATTTGTTGAATTATTTAGACGACTTGGAAATCCCTGTAATTGCTGCCATCTCGGGTGTTTGTTTTGGTGCCGGATTAGAAATAGCTTTGGCTTGCGATATCAGGATTTGTGAAGAAAATACGCTGTTTGCTTTTCCGGAAATCAACCACGATCTTTTCCCCGGATTGGGTGGCACAAGAAGATTGGCCAAATTGACGGACAAATCAACGGCCCTTGAATTGGTTTTAAATGGGGATATGATTAATGCAAAAAAGGCTTTAGAATTGCGTATTGTTGATGAAGTTGTCAAGAAGAAACAGACGCTCAATTATTCAATGGATTTGGCAAAAAAAATGACCAACAACAGATCCTTGGATGTAATCAATGCGGTGATGCAATCCATCAGCAACTCTGAGAAAATGGACATTGAAGAGGTGATAAAAAGGGATACTCAGCTATTCAGTACATTGGCTTTGAAATCATTAGGTAACAAGAGAACTTAGCAGATGATGGAAGTGCCGTCAACAAAGAAAATTTCATGGGAAGTCAGTGATGGCATTGGATTCCTGAGCTTTATTGATGCACCAGAAAATCGTATGGATACGCTCTTCTTTCAGGAGTTACAAATGCTAACCACAGATACTATTCCTAAAAGTAAAATTGCCGCAATCATCATTTCTGGTAATGGCCGTCATTTTTCATCCGGTGCCAATTTGGATGATTTATTTCATGAGATAAAAAATGAAAAATCTGGTTCAGATATTTTGCTTTCCAATATGCATTCGTTTCAATATTTATGTGATTTAAATATTCCGGTCATTGTAGCTATTAAAGGAGTTTGCCTTGGTTCGGCATTGGAATTGGCCATGCATTGTCACTTCAGATTATGTGCGGAAGATGTCATTTTGGGATTGCCCGAGGCAGGTTTTGGATTAATTCCCGGTCTGGGAGGCATCCCCAAATTACAGCAATTTGCAGGAAAAGCAAAGGCCCTTGAACTGATACTAAAAGGCAATACTTTTAATGCTGTTGACGCACTGAAATGGAATATTGTGGATGCAGTTTATCCGAAGAAAACATTGATGGATGCAGCTATTCAACTGGCCAAAAGATCAATGAATAATTACAGGAAATACAGAAAAAAGGATTATTTGATTATTAATAATACCCTGGACTAAAGGCCGGGGCAACTGATGAGGTTATTTATCAATTGCCTCGTCCTTCAGGTCGGGGTATAAGAGTATGAAAGAACTAAAAATAAAAATTACCGGAACCGGAACTTACCTACCGGGAGAAAAAATCCCTTTGGATAAAGTGGATCAAATCCTTGGTGAGTTGACCGAAGCGCCAACAAAAATCCAAAAGTGGCTTAAAATGACCAAGGGATTGATGAGGCAGTTGCTGGATGTGGAATACTATCATTTTGCCATCAATCCCATTACACGCGAATTTACCGATGACAATATCAGCATGTCGGTAAAAGCAGCCCAAATAGCGATGAAGGCTGCTGGAATAAAAGCAGAAGAGATTGATTTTATTGCATACGGTAGCCCGCATCAGGATCAAATGCCAACGGCTTCTGTCCGTATTCAGGAAGAATTGGGTATCGAACAATGTGGCGAAATTTCTATTCATGCCAATTGTACTTCTGCCTACAAAGCCTTGCTTATCGCATACGATATGCTCCGGACGGGCAGATATAAAACAGCATTGGTAATCTCTTCAAATATATCTTCTTCAGAATTGAGAGCTGAATATTACAATCAGGCAATCATCAAAAAAGAGGAAGTCATTTTGCGTTATTTCCTTAGTGATGGGGCAGGGGCGATGGTCTTGCAAGCAACTGATGATAATGAAGGATTATTTGTCGAACATACTTATATGGAATCTATCGGTGGGAAAAAACCGGCAGCCATGTTCAATCGTCGCCCTGCATATTGGATGAACCCGAAAGAAGAATACGAAAAAGGATTTCACCATCTTGCTCAATTGTTCAACGATCAATTGCGTATACATTTTAATGAAGAAGGGGGTTCCGTATTTTACAAAGGCCTAAAACGGATGATGGAAAAGTATCCTTTTAATGTGGATGCTGTCCGCTTTTTCCAGGTGAATTTTCCCTCCAAACACATTTCGGAAGTGGTGATGGAAGAATGTGAAACTTTGGGAATCCCGAAGGAAAAATTATATGCCAAAATGAGCACAATGGGATACATTGGCCCACCGATGGCCATCGTAAGCATCGACCGGATGATACGAGAAGAGCAATTCAATAGTGGCGATCTGATACTTAGTTTTGTAACTGAGGTCAGTAAATTTATGCAGGCTGGATTTTTATTGAAATATGAATCATAATAAATCAGCACCCATCAGCGTCTAAAAAAAGGAAGACGCAGATTAACGCAGAAAAGCGCAGATAAAATAATCATAATAAATCAGCGCCTATCAGCGTCAAAAAAAAGGAAGACGCAGATTAACGCAGAAAAGCGCAGAAAAGCGCAGGTA
>QMPA01000126.1 GCA_003650365.1 Bacteroidota bacterium
CTGCCCTGAATGTTTTCCCTCCAGTATTGTCAATAAAATCAACGTTTCTAAAAACAACACCGTTCGATTGACGGATATAAACACTACTTAATAAATCCCCCCTGTTTTGGGTAAAAAGCAAGTCTTTGAAAAGTGTATTATCGTTCTGAAAAAAGCGAATACTTCCAACATCATAAGGACTGTTGGTGTTACCATTTCCATTTTTTAATGTTAATTTGCTTAGCTGGTAGTTACTCGCATTAGCAATCCCATACATGTGATAAATTTTATTTTCGGCATCCAGTATGGTTCCATCCCGGCTTTCTCCCAGAATTGAAACATCTCTCTTAAGGCTCAATGGGAATTTTTCTCCACCTGTGGGTGAATAGACACCATTTGCCAGATGGATGGTATCGGGTGAAAGGCTGTCAGAAGCCATTTTTAGCAGGGCAAAGCTAATTGTCTTAAGCGGTTCTGATGGTGACAGGCCACTGTTGTTGTCATCACCATTTGGGGCAATGTATAAATCCTGATAACTTTGGGTGATTTTCCCGATGTTGATTTCGTAAGTAAGCGAATCGGTGGGATAAACTTCATCGGTTGAGATCAAATAATAATAATCAGGAGAAACCACGGTGAAAGTATCCAACACTGCATGTATCTTAGGGCTACCAGCCGAATAAACGTCAGTACCTATTGCTGCATAATTGAGGTAAACGTTGCACTTGTTAATGGAATCAAACTCAATTGTACTTGCAACTGTGTACAATCCTCCACCAGTAGCGTAAGCGTGGTTATGCCTGATAGTTACATTGGAAAGGAAGCCCTGTGAATTTTTGTAGTTTATACCTCCCCCCGATCCGGTTGCTAGGTTGTTTTGGATGATACAGTTCATGATGTCGGTATGGGAGTACCATACCCGAATGGCTCCACCAAAAATATCATAACCGTTTTGTAATACAAAGCCATTGATAACCATTCGATTACCGCTTTCAACGATTGTAATGTTGCGTATAGAGTCGTTCCCATCAATTATGGTTTGGTGCACGTAACTCAGATCGCCGGTAGTCATGGCCAAACTTCCAACAGTAATGCCCTTAAAATAGATTTTAATATTCCCTTTATATGTACCCGGCCAGACCAAAACGGTATCGCCATCAACCGCCGCATCCACGGCGGCCTGAATGGTGCTGTAATCGCCGGTGCTGTCCTGTTTGACGGTGAGGGTGTTGGCGAGGATGGGCTGGGTAATCCCGACGGCTATCGGGAGGATAAGGGTGAGTATTTGGAGTGTTGTTTTCATTTTAATATTCCTTAAGCAGTTTAAGAGAACCAGTTCATTGCGAACACCGTGCGTTTGGATTTTGCGGGTTGGCGTGAAGCAATCTCCCTGGTGGTAACAGGTCAATCTGAGATTGCTTCACGCCCACACACAAGACCTCCGCTCTGTGTTCGCAATGACGTGGGTTTCTTTTGTTGATTTTTAACTCATCTTATTTTACAATTATTTTTTTTACCCCTCACCCTCCCTTTTGGGGAGGGCCGGGGTTTTAATTCACTATCACTTTTTTCGTTTCAATTACATCTCCTGTTTTGAGTTGTACAAAGTAAACTCCGGGCAGTAGATTTCCGCCTGTATCATCTTCCTGGGTCAACTCCCCTGTCAGGTTGCCCGATGGAAGTGGTTCATCAAGCGGTATGGCCAGCAGCTTACCTGTAATATCGAATAAGGAAATGGTCACATGCGCATCTTCTTCCAGCACAATGCTGTAAAACAAGATGCCTAAAGACGGGTTGGGCCAGATGACAAAGGTAGATATGAGATCGCTTTCTTGCACTTTCTCTTTCTGTTCCCTGAGCGAAATAAAGTAATAATCTTCCTTTTCGTTGGCATGCAGTACCCGCTTGCTAAAAGCTTCAATGTGCCTGTCCCATACATAATAGCTGCTGATTCGGTTTGATACTGTTGATTTTGTACCATAGTACATTTGAAAACTCACGCTGTCACTTGTACCGTTTTCCATATAGGCACGGATAACCACGATTGAATCGCCCGGATTAACTACCGTGGCACCTACACATGAATCGCTGACGAAGGCACCAATCTCAATGGCTTGGTCAGTGTTGTCCAACTCAACCAGCAGTGGTGTGTATGTGGCTTGTTCTGTGTATGTAAAGTAGGCCGGGTTTTGGGAAGGGTCGTTATATGCAGCAGCGAGTCCGCCTATATTCCATTGAAAACCATTAATATCTTCCTCCGTTTTTAATATTACCATTTCGCCATAGCGGATGTTGCGTGTTCTTTTATCGCAAGACCAGGCATCCAATGGTGGTGGTGGCGTAGCGCCTTCGGGATCGAGCCATGGAGCAACACCTTTTAAGCACAACCAGTCTTGGTGTTTTATCATATATAGGTCATCAACAGCATCACCCAGCGCGTCAAAAATATCCTGGGTGGCATATAACCAATAACCCGTCCAGTTTTCTTTGCCGCCATACAATTTGTTAATTGCTGTACCAGGGTTAATTACCGTCCCGTCCAGATACAGGTGAGGCTCAATTCCCTCTTGATAATCCTCGTATTCAAGCGTTAATATGTAACCACGTGGGCTGTATACTTTCTTTAAACCGCTCCCTAAATCTGGCCATATAGAGTTAGTATAAACATTATATACTTTGTCCTGCACCTCAGCATTCGGGGGCAGATTCTCCAATTGGCTATTGTCTTCGTAATTATTCGGGGCAATATGTACCCCACCCAGTACGTCATTTACTTTGGGATCGTCACCGTTGCGGTTAAGCCTCGGAAAAGAAACCCAGTTGAAGCTTTGGTTTTTATTGTTTACAGGGTTTAAAAACAAGGGTTCCCTTGGCACAAAATCCACTACACTCACCTTGGAGTGTGCCCCATTGGGCAGGTAAACTTTGTTGTTGTAGGGGTTTATGTAGGGCTGATTGAAGCTGTAGAAAAACCAATGGTAGTCGTTACAGTGATCCAGTTCAGGGTAAAAACTGGTCATTTCCAGGTCGATTGCATCAACAGTAATTTGGTCATCCATTGGGTCGAACTTAAACAGGCTGACATTGGTTCCCCCAAGTTTTTTGTTGTCGAATTTCAGGTGGATGTAGATGTGCATATCGTAGGGGTTGTAGAAAAACCCTGCGGCCTGTCCGGCTATCCAGCCATCTTCACCATCCCCATCCAAATCTATTTGTTCAAATTGCAGCTCACCTTCATCGTAGTAAATTTTGTCGATCTGTATCCGCCGGTCCATAATGTTCTCGCCCTTTACATCCTTGAGCGCAAACAACATATCCATTTCGGGACTGTATATAATGTCGTTGTAAGAAAACCCAGTATGGGTAATCGTATTTGTTGGGTTTACAAAATCGTACTCATAAAAATCTTCACCAATTATAAATATTTTGTCGGCATATTGTGAGCCGGTTCCTCCGGAGGTCTCATTGGGGCAAATTATTTTTCCGGGATAAAGGAAGTCATTTGTTATTGATTGTATATGGGAATCATCAAACCTTATAATTGATCCGGTTCCATTCCCTACGCCGTTAGTTAATACGGGTTCATCGTAATTAAACATACTATTGGAAACAGATACATACGGGTCAAAGGTGTATTCTGTTGGATGGATGGTCGCATACACTTTGTTGTTTGCGGCATTGTAGCTAAACTGTGCTGACCAGTATTCAAATTTATCAGCAAAGTTTCCTGAAAAAGTAATATCTTCATTGTAAATCGGGTCGTACGCATTGTAGATTCCCATATCGTCAGCTGCATAAACACACACTTTTGGGTTTTGAGCGCTGCTTTGCATATTGGCCATTACATACAGCCTTTTGTTGGGGCCGATGTACATTTCTTTGGGGTATTTAAGCCCGGAAGGCAAAGGAATTACACCGGGACTTGTATTGTCTGCATCATCGTTGATAATTTTAATGAAGTAGGTGTTTTCTGCAAAATTACTTTGGGCCACCAGGAATTGTTTTTTGTAAGGGTTATAAACCACGTCGCCAATCATGCCATTGATGTCGTTGTTTCCAACTTCATCATGATTCAGGTTTTCCATACTCTCTTCCTCACCGTTAATATCATAAACATTAATATCATAAACACAAAGGCCGTTTTTTTCACTGTTCAGTTTTTGGAACATATACATTTTGCTCCCTTCAGTATTAGAAACAATATGTGAGACCGGGTAACCCATATGTATATCTCCATGTGTTATATAGCTTCCATTGTTAAAACATTTTATCTCCTGTCCAAGCCTGTTTATAATAAACGATCTGGTAGCTGTTGTTGTGGTTTTGGAAAAATAATTTCCTTCGGCTTCAATCAATTTGTCAGCTTTATACTTACTCGCATTTTCATCCCAATATAGCTTCACAATTTGGTCTTTTTTGGCAATTAAGGCCGTAGATGCATTGATCTTTGTTACCTGAAAAGAAGCGTTCAGGTCATATTCAGATTTATTCTGCACTTGATTTGTTACTAAGGTTTGTGTTCTTGTAAATACTTTATTTATAGGATTATAATGGAATATGGCAATATCGGTATTGTCGATATTACCGTCTGAGATTTCATCAGGATCCGGTGAATAACTGAGAATTAAATCGTTATTTGCACTTAAATATGCCGCATCCATTGTTCTTCTGCTTGGTACAGGCACCCATTTAACAGATCGATCATCAACATCATATACCAGCATTTTTCTAATAGGCATATCCCTTGAAGGGTATGTGTAAGGAATGGCTACTATTTTGTGTATATCATCTGTATCTCCAGGCCCTCCTAAATCATAAATATAAAGCATACGTATAAACCGGTATCTATCGAAGTTAGCAGGGTCGGGTATTTCATCCGACACCAGCACAGTTTTGATCAATTGTACCCCGGTTTCCGTAATCTTCCACATTTCAAACTTTTCAAGCTTGGTTAAAAAGAAATAATTGCTGTCAGGATTGCGGTGGTACTCTACATCAGAAATGGCAGACTCATTATAATTTTCAGAGGATTTGACATATTCCTTGTAATGTTGCACGAGTTTGGTAGCGTTGCTTGCTTCATCTTCAACAAGTTCAAATATGGCGAAATAGCGTTCCCTTGCATGGAAACCCCCAATACTGTTTACTACATCATCCCTCCCTTTAACAACCCAATACAAACGGCTTTTCCGGTTTGGGTCAGGGCCATTGTATGCATCAAACTTCAGTACGTTTAACCCATGCAGTGGTTTGAAATTATTTATTTCAGGTGGCCGTGGAAAAGAATCTATTAACGTAATAGAAGTATCTATTGCGTATCGCTTTATATCAAGTTCCAAAGTAACCACGTACAATTCATTATTGATATTATCGTAAGCCATTAAATTTGATTTGCCGTGAAGTTTTTTGTCGTAATAGGCCGGGTTAAATTTTCCGTAGTCTTTTGTATAAAGCAGAATTTCAGTTTTGTATGTTCTTGTGCTTGCATTGTAAACAATAATTTTACTGCCTATATGCACAAACAATAAGTTGTTGGCAGCCAATATATCGTAGGGTTTTTTTCCGCCCTTTTCAATATCAGGCAGGTTTAGGTTTGTTATTTGCGATGAAACACTTTTAAAACTAAAGAGGCTAAAAGCAATCAGTAAAAATGCAAAAGTTGCTTTTTTAATTATGTATTTATATTGTGTTCTTGATTTCATAACAGTAATTTTAAGTTAAATAAAAATGTGAATTTAGTCAGATAGATTGGTGTATCATCATTTAACTTAAAGTGGGTGGAGCCCTTTGGTTGTGCTCTCTCTCTCTCTCTCTCTCTTTCTACAGTTTAAAGGGTTTTTGCATATATGTTTGGTTGGTGTATTCATTTTTGCTTGAAATGTTGGGTAAAGCTAAGCATTTTTTATTAACAGTCAAATGGGCATAACGAGCGAGAATACCCTCGGAAAGTCCCCAAATAAATTCTATTTTTGAGGCTTCATAAAAAAACGAAAAACCATGAGAAAAAAAATAGTTGCCGGTAACTGGAAAATGAATCTCAACTTTACAGAAGCAGAGGAATTAGCAGCAAGTCTGGCAGAAAAACTGGAAGGTAAAGCGCTTAAATGTGAAGTGGTTATTTGCCCACCTGCACTTTATCTTGAAATGGCAACAGACTTTGCCGAAGAATCAGTAATAAAAGTCGGTGCGCAAAATGTAAGCAACCAGGAAAGCGGGGCTTATACCGGGGAAATTGCTGCCGGCATGTTGGCATCAATAGATGTTGAATATTGCCTTGTGGGGCATAGCGAACGCAGAAAATACTATCATGAAAACAATGCTTTCCTTGCCCAAAAAGTGGATAAACTGCTCGATAATGATTTGATTCCTGTTTATTGCTGTGGCGAGCAGTTGGAAGAAAGGGAGAAAGAAAACCATTTTGCTATTGTTGAACAGCAAATTAGTGAAGGCTTGTTTCATTTAAATACCGAAGAATTTTACAATGTGGTTATTGCTTACGAACCTGTTTGGGCCATTGGTACCGGCGTGACTGCATCATCGGAACAAGCGCAGGAAATGCATGCTTTTATCCGCAGCTTGGTTGCTAAGAAATATGGAGCGGATTTGGCAGCAGAAATAACAATTCTTTATGGCGGAAGTTGTAATCCGAAAAATGCGAAAGAGCTGTTCTCACAATCCGATGTGGATGGTGGTTTGATTGGTGGTGCTTCTTTGAAAGCTGACGATTTTGTCACAATCATCAACAGCTTTTAATTGCCTGGCCTGTGAATTACATTGAGCTAAAGTTCCTTAATCCCGAACCTCCCGAAATGGGAGAAATAATTATCGCGGAACTTGCGGAAATCGGATTCGAAAGCTTTTCGGAAGAAGCAGATTTCATTCTGGCCTACATCCCTCAAAAAGATTTTTCGAAGGAGAAGCTCTCTTCCATCGCTTATTTTCAGCATGTAGAACCAGAACCTGCTATCAATCTGATTGAAGACCAGAACTGGAATGCTGTTTGGGAAAGCAATTATCCACCCGTTACCATTGGCACAAAGTGTAGGGTAAGAGCGCCTTTTCATGACAAGGATGAATCAATGGATTTCGATATATTGCTCAATCCCAAAATGGCATTTGGTACTGCCCACCACGAAACCACAGCATTGATGATTGAGTTTCTGCTGGAAGAAGATTGCAGGAGAAAAGACATTCTTGATATGGGTTGTGGAACTGCAGTATTGGCCATTCTTGCCGATATGAAAGGAGCATCACATATCCTTGCAATCGACAATGACGAATGGGCTTATCGAAATTCATTGGAAAATATTGACCTAAACCATAGCAAGAATATTACTGCCAAATTAGGAGATGCCGATTTGTTGGATAACAGTGAAAACTACGATATAATTTTGGCAAATATCAATAAGAATATTCTTTTGCGCGACATCAAACATTTTGCAAAAAATCTGAAAAAAGGGGGACGTTTATTCCTGAGTGGCTTTTATACCGAAGATTTGGAAGACATCAGCCGTGAGGCGGAAAAAAACGGCCTGAATTTTGTTACAAACAAGACGAAAAACAATTGGGTCGCAGCAGTTTTTAACCGTTGATTCATGGAAATTTATTTGAGAGCAACAATTATTAAATGAAGAAAAGTGTAGTTTTCATTGCTGTTTTATTCCTGCTTCTTTTTGCTCAATTGGGCCGGGCGCAGGATTCGACGCTTTATAATTCTGAGCAATTTTTCAGGGAAGTTTCAGACATCCTTTTAAATACGCCCTCAAAACGCTACCAGGATAAATCGGAAGTGCTGCTGGAAAGGTTTTACGCCCGCTGGAATATTGGCAGGTTTAACAAGGCCGAGAAAGCCGAAGTCCACAAACTTTTTGAATTAATGCGCACAAGAAAGTTTAAAACTTATCCTTTTTTGTACGATTATATTTATGCATTGACCTTGCTTTCTGAATCGAAACAATTGCCCAAAAGTATTATTGCCTGGCATGTTTATGCGCAACAATTGTTGGATGAAGTGAATACAAAAGACTTTGCGGATTTTTTAAAGTTTAGCCGGAATATTTTTGAGAATGACCAGATTTATTATAAAAAAACATTGTCGTGGTACCATCGGGATTCCCGCTTTACTTTTGTGTTGGACACTACTTTTTTGGTGAAGTACGATCGTTTAAAGCTGGTGGCAGCCTCAAGAAAGGACAGTTCGATTATTCTTAAAACAAAAGGTTTTCTAGATTATGAGCAGGGTGTTTGGACAGGAGTAGGAGGAACCATTAAGTGGAGTCGCTTTGGTGAAGAAACCGGTGAGAAAATATTTGTGGAACTTGATAAATACAAAATTGATTTCAACCAGAGTACTTTTTCAATAGACTCGGCCATTCTGCATTACGATCGCTTTTTTGAACATCCTGTTGTGGGTAGTTTTTCAGATAAAGTCGTTTCGGGTTCACCGGGAAAAAAGTCTTCTTATCCGCGTTTTGAGGCATATCTTGATGATTTTGAATTGAATGGACTGTATCCTGGCATCGACTATTTTGGTGGTTTTAATTTGCAGGGCGAAACGGCATTTGGAATTGGCGGGCCTTTTTCAAGTGCTCACCTCAGGTTTTGGCATGGCGATATTTTGCTTGGGAAAGTCAATGCCGATAAGATTAAATTGGGTGAAGAAAAACTGCAGGCCGTTGATGCCGAAGTCATTGTTTATATTGAAGATGATTCGATTTACCATCCCGATTTACGGGTAAAATATGCGAACAAAGACCGCACACTTGTGATGTTTAACGAAAATTCGGGTTCAAGCATGATACCGTTTTTTGATTCTTACCATAAGCTCGATATTTATTCGCAAGCACTTAGCTGGCATATGGATTCTGTTGTTATGGATTTCAAACGAATTGCACCGGGAGGAGGCAATGTAAAAACGGCCAGATTCGTATCAAACAATTATTTTTCGGAACGCGAATTTTATGCCATCCAGCGTATTGATGAAGTTAATCCCATGTATGTGATTAGGAATTATTTAAATACGTATTCAGATTATGAAATTCAATTGAATGCACTTGCTGATTTTATGAATAAATCACCTGAACAGGTTTCGTCGATGTTAATTGATTTGGCCAATAGAGGATATGTTGTTTACGACAGTAAAAACCAAACTGCCACAGTAAAGGATCGGCTATTGTACGCACTTGAAGCAAAAATTGGGCGCAGAGATTATGATGTTATTTCTATTGAATCCAGCGTAAAGTATAAGTCCAATGCATCCCTCAATTTACATACTTACGATTTGGATGTTTTTGGTGTTCCCGAAATTCACCTGAGCGATTCTCAGGAAATGTACATTTTTCCTTACGATAAAATCATTTCATTTAAAAAAAATAGGGATTTTACTTTTGACGGACAGGTACATACAGGCTTATTCGATTTCTTTACCCACCAAAGCACTTTTGTTTACGACAGTTTTATGGTCAATATGAATTTTGCCGATTCTATCAAGTTCAAAGTCTATGCCTTCGACTCACTTCAAAATGCAAGCTATCTCGTAAATTTGAATTCTAAGATTGTTGATCTTAATGGAAAACTATATATTGATCAATCTTTCAATAAATCAGGCCTGATAAAATACAGCCGCTATCCGTATTTTGTAAGCAACGATGAAAGTTATGTGTATTATAACAACCGCAGTATTCAAGACAGCACCTTGCATCCTGATGTGTTCTATTACCAATTGGAGCCGTTTATTTTTGACAGTATTTCTACTTTCAAAACTGAAGGTCTGGCTTTTGAGGGAACCCTGGTTTCGGCAGGAATTTTTGATCCATTAACTGAACC
>QMPA01000127.1 GCA_003650365.1 Bacteroidota bacterium
ATCAATTTGATCAATAACCTGAGGCGACGACCCTTGGTCAATTTGCAATATCTGACGATCTCCGTAAACATACAATTTATTGTTATCAATTCCGATAATATCGTAAGGTACTGTGCCATTAACATTACCCGGTGCCCAAATTGTATTTTCAATAAATTCATTGCCACCAATTAATGGATTATAGTTAGGCGTTACGTATAAACTATCCGGTATTCCTGTGTATCCCACAGCCATTTGTAAAATATGATTTTCTAATGTGTCACTTGATTGTGAGTAAAGTGGTGCATTTAGTAACAAAATGCATATTGCTATTATACTTATAATTGTTTTTTTCATTTTGAAAGTTATTATCATTAGTTAAACAAAAAACTGAATTAGCTGATATAGATTGGTGTCACAATGTTTAACTATGGTGGATGGCAGTACTTTTTAACTTTTAGTTTTATGTGTGGATCCGTGAGTGCCTGAATGGCTGAAAGTGTTGGCGCAGGATTGCAGGCTTGTGGGCTTGTGGGCTTGTGGGCAAAACATTTGTTTGTTGCTTAACGAGGGCATAAAGTTAAATAATTTTGAGCAAAAATCAAGTGAAATGAGCTGTTTGTAAGGGTTCTAAATTGGGCAAGTGCTGTCAGAAAAGAATAAATTACCTCATTCTTTGTGAGCTTTTCTTCTTCACCCGATATGCACTAACAGATATTAAAATCAACATTTCCCACCTTGCATATTTACTGATTAATAGTATTTTTGTTGCTTGCGAGTTTAAAACCAACGCGTAACCAATAAAGCATTATGTACGAATTCATTAGTGGAAAACTAAGTGGCAAAAATCCAACTTTTGTCGTTATCGAAAACAACGGAATTGGCTATCTTGTCAATATTTCGCTGAATACATTTTCAAAAATTAAAGACAAATCTGAAGTCAAATTATTCGTCCATTTTCATGTGCGCGAAGATGCCCAGGTGTTTTACGGTTTTGCCGATGAAACAGAACGTGAATTGTTCCGGTTTTTGTTGACAGTTTCAGGCGTTGGGGCCAATACCGCACGTTTGATTCTTTCATCCTTAAGCCCCGAAGAATTATACGACGCCATTGTACACGGAAGAGCTCCTGTTTTGCAAGGAGTTAAAGGTATTGGCGGAAAAACAGCACAACGCATCATTATCGATTTAAAAGACAAATTGATAAAAGCCGGAATTGAGCTTGAAAAAGTTGATGCTACCCACAATACATTAAAGGATGAAGCGTTATCAGGTTTACTGATTCTGGGCTTTAACAAAAGCAGTGCCGAAAAGGCTTTGCGGAATATTTTAAAGCGAGGAACAACCAACAATGTGGAAGACCTGATTAAAGAGGCTTTAAAGATTTTGTAAGCATCTGAAAATCAGTAAGAAAGTTTTGTAAATTAAAAGCTTTGAGGCGGAAGAAGAAATACTTTTTTTCAATAAGATTATTTGCGCTACTGGTTTTGTTAACGATTTTGACAGGAGCAGCACCCTTGTGTCTGAATGCCAAACCCCAGTTTTTCCCACCCCCCGATACAACAAATCAATCTGATACTTCCGGTGTTAGTTTGATTTTTCCGTTTAATGACAATACTGGAAATCCTTATTTGGATGGACAAAACCAAAGCCCTTTGTTCATGCAGGATCCATCGAATATTGAGCGTGAAGTTATTTACAATCCCGAAACTAATTCCTACGAGTTTGTCAGCAAAATTGGCGATTTCACCTACCGTCCACCAACGGAAATGGATTTCAAGGATTACAGCGATTACGATCTAAAAAGTGACATCAGAAAGTATTGGGTTGAACGCTCGCAAACCGCAGGTACTGCCGAAGGTACAAGGCTTATTCCCAAAATCCACATTGGTGGCGAAGCATTCGACAAAATATTTGGCAGCAATACTATCGACATCAGGCCACAGGGTTCGGCCGAAGTAAGTTTTGGTATTTTGCACAACCGGCGCGACGACCCCTCTCTTGATGTGCGCCAACGTAAAACCACCAATTTCGATTTCGATATGAAAATTCAAATGAATGTGGTGGCAAAAATTGGCGATAAAATTGAGTTCAAGGCCAATTACAATACCGAATCATCATTCGACTTTGAGAATACACTGAAACTGAAATACGAGGGGGATGAAGACGAGATAATCCAATTAATTGAGGCGGGTAATGTAAGCCTTCCGCTTAAATCGACACTTATTCGTGGTAGCCAGAGTTTATTTGGGGTGAAGACCGAATTGAAGTTTGGCAAAACAGTAGTAACCGGAATATTTTCGCAACAGCAAAGTGAAACAAAAAATATTGCTGTACAGGGTGGTGCCCAAACAAATCGATTTAAAATTACGGCACTCGATTATGAAGAAAACAAACACTTTTTCCTTGCCCATACTTTTCGTGATAATTATGAAAGGGCAATTGGGAGTTTGCCAATAATTAGCTCAGATGTTACCATTACCCGTATGGAAGTTTGGGTAACAAATATTGGGGCGGCAACCGAAGAAAACAGAAATATTATTGCTTTTACCGACCTTGCCGAAGGAAATCCAAAAGATATTTTTAATCCTTATATTTATCCTGCACCGGGCGGAGATGTTCCTTCAAACAACTCCAACGACATGCTTGCTAAAATGGACACTACCCAGATAAGGAATATTAATACTGTATCCAGTTATCTTACAGGTGACCCCTATGGTTTGGGAACCAATAATTATTTTGTGTCCGGAATTGATTTTGTTAAACTTGAAAATGCACGGAAACTAAAACCTTCAGAATATTCTTTCAATACCAGGTTGGGATTTCTTTCATTAAATACCTCACTTAATGCCGATCAGGTGTTGGCTGTAGCTGTTCAGTATACAATTATTGGCCGCGATACTGTTTTTCAGATTGGTGAATTTGCCGATCAGGGTGTTATTTCACCAAGTAACCTTGTGGTAAAATTGCTTAAAAGTAGTACTACAATTACCGCAATGCCCATGTGGGACCTGATGATGAAAAACGTATATGCTATTGGAGCTTACCAGGTGCAGCGCGATAATTTTCGCTTAAACGTTTTGTATTCAGGCAACAACAACGGGGTTCCAACGGGTTACTTTACAGATGGTCCGGAAGATGTTGTTGGCGTCCCCCTAATTCATTTATTGGGGATGGATAGATTAGATAATCAATTAAACCCTATTGATGGAGGAGATGGTAATTTCGATTTTATTGATGGCGCTGCTCGACAGGGGGGAACCTTTCAGGCATCAAATGGGCGCTTGTTTTTTACTTCGCTAGAACCTTTTGGTAGTTACATACGCGATTCGGTTTTTCCGAATGATCCTGAAGAAGCCAATCGTTATGCTTTCGATTCTTTGTACACCCAAACAAAAGCCGCAGCCGAACAATATCCTGATAAAAATCGTTTCCTGATCGAAGGAATGTATAAATCGCAGTCGGGATCCGATATTAGTTTAAATGCCCTGAATGTACCACAAGGCTCTGTTACAGTAACAGCAGGTGGTGTGCCACTTACTGAAAATGTGGATTATACAGTTGATTATACCCTTGGCCGTGTAAAAATAATTAACGAAGGGGTAATGAATTCGGGTGTTCCGATTAATGTTTCGCTCGAAAGTAATTCAATGTTTAATGTGCAACAAAAGCGGATGATGGGTTTGCATTTTGATCATGAGATTAATAAAGATTTCCACGTTGGGGGTACGATTTTAAATTTACATGAAAAACCACTTACTCAAAAGGTAAACTATGGTGATGACCCTATTTCAAATACCATGTGGGGGCTCGACCTCAGTTACCGGAAAGACTCAAGATGGCTGACGAATATGATTAACTATTTACCTGGAATTTCGACCAATGTAGTATCAAAACTTACGGTAGATGGTGAGTTTGCCCAATTTATTCCGGGGCACTCCAAAGCAATCGGAAAAACAGGAACTACTTATATCGATGATTTTGAGGGAGCAAAATCGTCGATTGATCTCAAATATATTGGTTCCTGGTTTTTGGCCAGTACGCCGCAGGGTCAACCTACCCTTTTCCCTGAATCACAGAGCAACGACTTAACTTATGGGATGAACCGCTCTTTGTTGTCGTGGTACATCATCGATCCGCTTTTTTACGATCGAACCGGGGGTCTTCGCCCGTCAAATGTTGATAAAAATGAAGTCTCAAAAAACTCTGTACGACAGGTTTATGAAACGGAGGTGTTTCCAAACAGAGACATTCCCAATGGCCGCCCTACAAATATTGCCGTATTAAACCTGGCATACTTTCCAAACGAAAGAGGCGCTTATAATTACGATGACCAGCGTTTAAATACTGACGGAACCCTTACTCAACCTGAAGAAAGGTGGGGCGGAATTATGCGTAAAATTGAATCGTCAGACTTTGAAGCCACAAATATTGAATACATCGAATTTTGGATGATGGATCCCTTTGCTGAAGAGGAATATGCCAACAGCAGGGGAGAAATGTACATAAACCTTGGTGAGATTTCTGAAGATATTTTAAGGGATGGCAGGAAAAGTTACGAGAATGGACTACCCGGCAGCACGGTAATCGAAAATGTAGATACTACCATTTGGGGACGGGTGCCAACTTTACAAGCTTTGGTCGAATCATTTAGTAATGCCGGTGGATCAAGAAAATATCAGGATGTGGGTTACGAAGGACTTATTGATGATGATGAGAAAACAATGCGTGAAAATTACCTCAGTGTCATTCGGCAAAAACTGGATGGTGCCGCTTACGAAGAAGCACTGAATGATCCTTCATCAGACAATTATCACTATTTTAGGGGTACCGATTACGATGGCAATGCAAAATATTCAAGTGTAACCGAACGTTACAAAGATTTTAACAATACCGAAGGAAACTCACCAACTGATGATATAAATCCGGAATCTTACCCCACTTCAGCAACCAATATACCCAATGTTGAAGACATTGATCGTGACAATACCTTGGGTGAGTCTGAACGTTATTTTCAATACAAAGTGCTGCTCGATCCCAACGAAATGGAAGTGGGTAAAAACTACATCACCGATATCCGCCGGGCAACCAATGTTCGCTTGGCCAACAATGATGTAACGGATGTAAATTGGTATCAGTTTAAAATTCCCGTACAACTTCCCGACAAAATTGTAGGTGGCATCAGCGATTTTCGGTCAATCCGCTTTATGCGCTTGTTTATGAAAAGTTTCAACAAGCCAATTGTTGTCCGTTTTGCCACTTTTGAATTGGTACGCAGCGAATGGAGACGATACAAACACTCCCTGCTGTCGCAAGGTGAATACGATCCCGGCGATGAAATAAATGAAACTGATTTTGTTGTTTCAACGGTAAATATTGAAGAAAATGGAAGCCGCGAACCCATTCCATATAGAATTCCTCCGGGAATTGATCGGCAGACACAGTTTGCTACAACAAGTTACGTACAACTTAATGAGCAATCTATTGAACTAGCTGTGGGTCATCTGTTAGATGGTGATGCACGCGGTGTTTTTAAGACAACAGATTTTGATTTTCGCCAGTTTAAAAAATTGAAAATGTTTATCCATGCCGAAAACATGTATGCCGAAGAAATAACTTACGACTATGGTGAAATGACAGCTTTTATCAGGGTTGGAGCTGATTTTACCCACAACTATTACGAATACGAAATACCGCTTGAATTTACACCCTGGGAACCCAAAACAACAGACCCTGACTCCATCTGGCCAGAAGTCAATAATATGGAGATAGATTTAAAAAAACTTGTAAGTGTAAAGGAGGAAAGAAATGTTGCCATGCGGGAACTGGGCACAGACCTGGCTCTGTTTAAACCTTATATAAAATACCTTGGTAATGCCAAAGTAACGGTTTTGGGTAATCCTAATATTAGTGATGTAATGGGGATTATGATGGGTGTGCGAAATCCAAAACGGCGTGGTGCCAACATGGATGATGATGGCAATGAGAAGAGTGCCATTATTTGGATTGATGAATTGCGCCTGACAGATTTTAACGATAAACCGGGATGGGCAACCACTGGCCGGGCAGAGGCAACATTGGCCGATTTGGGTAGAATGGCGGTTTCTGGTTCTTATAGTTCAGCAGGTTTTGCCAGTATCGACACGAAAATCTCAGATGTTCCCCTTGAAGCTGTTACTTCCTATATGTTTACTACCGACATTAACTGGGGTAAATTTTTTGGAGAAAAAACTGGTGTGCGTATTCCTATGCATTACGATTACAGCGTGGATCTTATTACACCGAAATACAATCCGTTGAATCCTGATGTTTTGTTAAAAGAAGACCTGGATACTTATACGAATGATCAAAACAGGGACTCGGTACGATTACTGACAGAAGACAGAACCACAAGGCAAAACCTTAATTTTATGAATGTTCGTAAAACAAGGACGAACAGTAAAAAGAAACCTAAGGTTTACGATATCGAGAATTTTGATGCATCTTTTGCCTATTCAAAAAATAACCACCACGATATTGATTTTGAATACGACGATCAGAAACAATACCGCGGAGGATTTGGTTACAACTGGAATAGCAAACCCAAAAACTACAAACCTTTTGGCAAATCAAAAGCTTTTAAATCAAAACATCTGGCACTGATTAGGGATTTCAATGTTTATGCCTTGCCAAAAGTATTCTCTTTCAGAACCGACATGGACCGGCGTATTCGACAAACCAAATACAGGAACAAAAGTATTGGCGATATTGTTATTTACCCTACTTACGACCGCGTTTTTAACTGGAACAGGACTTACGATTTTAAGTATGATTTCTCTAAATCCTTAACTTTCGAATTAAATGCAGGTGCAAATACTTATATTCAGGAACCACAAATTTACCCCGATAAAAACACACAGGAGTGGGAAGAATATAAAACCGCCATTTGGGATGACATAGGCAGGGGAGGAACCATGCAACGGTACAATCAGAATTTCAGGGTCAATTACAACCTCCCAATAAAGAAAATACCGATTATTGACTGGATAACTGTTACGGCAAGTTATCAGGCTATGTATAACTGGTCTGCATCACCAATTTCAATTCAGGAACGCTTTGGTAATACTATTGAGAACTCGAATACAATACAGCTAAATGGTGGCGCCGATTTGAATAAACTGTATAATAAAGTTCCTTATTTTAAAACGATTAATCGTAGCAGTAAAAGGTCATCCCGTTCCAGGTCGGCTGTAAAACGAGATGAACCAAAGGACCCGGCCTCCGATACCATTGCAAAACCAAAAGTAAATTATGGTAAAATAATCGGCGAAGGTGCGTTGAAAATATTGATGCTTGTTAAAAAAGCATCCCTGACATACACTGAAGGCAATGGAATCATGCTCCCTGGCTTTATACCTGAGCCAACAATAATGGGGGTAGACCTTAATAATGATAATGCACCGGGTCTGGGGTTTGTGTTTGGTAGTCAAAGGGATATTCGGGCTGATGCAGCCCAATACGGTTGGGTGACAACAGATTCGGCATTGAACAATCCGTATATTACAAAGCATAACAATAACTTATCTTATAAATTAAATACAGATATTTTAGGGGCCATAAGGATTGATTTTGATGGTACACGGATTTATGCTGAAAATTATACAGCATACTACAGATATGATCCTTCAGGGGACACCTTTGCTACTTTTTCACCCATTAACAGGGGAACTTTTAGCATGTCTTATTCCATGATTCGTACATCATTTGAAAAGCGCGATTCGGCCGGGGCTTCTACAACTTACAATACTTTCTTAAGCGATAGAACAACTATTGCCGAGCGACTTGCGCGTGAAAATCCAAACTGGTTGGAAAATCAGGAATATTACGTCGATTCACTGACTGGAGATACCTACCCGCTGGGTTATGGTCCGAATTCGCAAAGTGTACTTTACTATTCTATGTTGGCTGCTTATTCGGGGCAAAGCGCAACAAACATTACAATTAATAAAAGTCCATTTCCAAAAATACCGCTTCCCAACTGGCGAATTACTTTCAACGGACTTACTAATATTAAGGCCATTGCCAAAGCTTTCAGATCAATTAATATTACGAGTGGTTATCGCTCGATGTTAACAATTAATTCGTGGGAAACCAATGTGAACTATGATCCTTTTAACCAGGGCGAATTTCTCGCAAACAGTCCGAATTATCTTACCGAATACAATGTAGGTGTCGTTTCGCTGATGGAGCAGTTTAGCCCACTTATCGGAATAGATATTACCATGCACAACAGTTTGAGTATCCGTACCGAGTATAAGAAATCGCGTAGTTTAACAATGAGCTATATTAACAATCAGATGACAGAAATTGTTGGATCGGAAGTTGTTGTGGGGCTTGGTTACCGGATCAAAAATATCAGTTTTTCAATGAGCTCAATTAATGGTGGTGGAAAAACGAATTTTAATAGCGATTTGAATCTGAGATTGGATTTCGGTATGCGTGATAATGTTACTGTTCTTCGGAGAATTGATGAACTTAATAACCAAATTTCGGCAGGGTCAATGCAATATACGCTTAACTTTTCTGCAGATTATATGCTTAGTCAAAGTTTGCAATTGCGTGCCTATTACAATTGGACGAGTAACAATCCCTATGTTTCTTCCCAGTTTCCAAATGCCACTACCAATGGTGGATTTAGCCTGAGATTCAACCTGGCGCAATAAGCATGCTCCCTGTCGCTTAATTGCTAATTCTTCGGATAATAATTTGTCAGAAGATTCTCCGGACTCAAACTTAAAAAGTCCTTTAAAATATAAAGAACAATTAAAATTAGATTAATTTTGAAGCCAATTAATTAAACCTTTTGAAATGAATATTCCAGATAATTTATTGTATTCCGACGACCACGAATGGATAAGGGTTGAAGGTGATGAAGCCTTTATTGGCATTACTGATTTTGCTCAGAAAGAATTGGGCGATATTGTTTACATTGAGGTGGAAACACTGGACGAAACCCTGGAAAAGGGTGAAGTTTTTGGCACAATAGAAGCTGTTAAAACTGTTTCGGATATGATGATGCCGACTGGAGGGACGGTAGTTGAGGTGAATGAAGACCTGACTGACGAACCTGAAGATGTCAATAAAGATCCTTATGGAAAAGGATGGCTCATCAAAATAAAAATTGAAGACGCTTCTGAATTAGATAGCTTGCTTAGCCCGGCCGCTTATAAAGCAATTATTGAAGGCTGATTATTTACATGCTATTCCAACAACAATGGCGTGCCATAATTTGGGCGTTGTTTATACTTGTAATTACTGGTATCCCGGGGTCCTATATTCCCGGAATTACAACGTTCTGGGATTGGCTACAGCCTGATAAAATAGTACATGTTTTTATATTTGCTGTTTTATCTTTTGCCATCCTCTACGGTGTTCGTTCACAATATTATCAAAGTAAGCACCGTTATTACTATGCAGTAATCGCAGTTGGCAGTACCGCAATTTATGGTCTGCTTACCGAAGTTCTGCAGCATTATATTTTTATCGGGCGTCATGGAAATGTGTACGACGTGTTGGCTGATTGCGTTGGGGCGCTCACGGGATGGTTGTTATTTATTTGGGTAAATCGAAAAAAAATTAGCGTACATCCGGCCAACTCCTAAATTATTGCTAATTTAGCCCGGCTTTTTTAACAGAAAAAACAAATTGTCATGGAGATTAAAAAGAATTCAAACGTAGATTTAGAAAACAAAAAAAGTATCTTCTTTCAAATAGGCTTAATTTTTGC
>QMPA01000128.1 GCA_003650365.1 Bacteroidota bacterium
AATCAATAATCAACAATCAATAAACAATAAGTAATGAAAAAGAGAGATTAAATAGTACAAGAGTTCATAAACTGTTTGATTATCTGGATATCAGAACTATAATAAACAATTAGCTTGTGCAATTATCAGTACTCTTCCCAATTATTCTGGAATAAAATAATGTGAAAATATTTGAGTATTGAATATTGTATATTGGGTGTTGCGCATTTTTAAGTGTTCCACTGAACCCGCCTGTCCGGCCGACAGGTTCGTGGTAAAACTAAATAGGAAAAGCCGTGAACAATTAATGTCCACGGCTTTTTGCGGTTTTGTTGCTTGGGTTATTTAGCAGCTACCGGTTCTTTTAACAGTACTTCGTTAATTGCCTGGATCAAATTTTCCTTTGGCAATGCACCTTGTGCCATTTGTGGCTGACCTTCGCCTGGACAGAAGAGCAATGAAGGGATACTGCGGATTCCAAATGCGGCAGCCAATTCTTGCTGAGCTTCGGTATCTACTTTGTAGATGTTGATTTTTCCTTCGTATTCTTTAGAAAGTTCTTCAAGAATAGGGGCAACAATTTTACATGGCTGACACCAGTCTGCATAAAAATCAATCAAGCAAGGTAATTTGCCTTCAAATGTCCACTCTTTGTTTTTCTCGAAATTAAATACCTTTTCTAAAAAGGTTTCTTTTGTTAAATGTTCCATATTATTATTTATTATATAATTGATTACTAATTAGTTGTTTCTGTCAATATCTGAATAATACTCTAAAATAATGAAATCATAAATTATAATTAACAAATGACAAATAAATAACAATGTTTAAAAAACCAATGTTCTAAACCGTTTCGGTCATTTATTATTGCTATTTGGTTATTATTTGCAATTTGTATTATTGATTTTTGGTGCTTACTATTTGTGATGTGAATATCTATGTGAATTTCTGAAGTTATTAGCAGGATTTGTTCAAGGTTGTTTTCCTATTTATTCAATAATTCATCTTCAATAATTTTGATGTACTGATCTTTGGGCAATGCACCTGTTTGCATCATGGGCTTGCCTTTCATGGGTACAAACAAAACAGCAGGAATACTTCTGATACCAAAAGCAGACGATAGTTGTTTTTCTTTATCGGTATTGATTTTGTATATCTTCACCTTCCCTTCATATTTGGCTGCCAGGTCATCCATTATCGGGGCAACCCTTTTGCAGGGTCCACACCAGTCGGCGTAAAAATCGATTACACAAGGAACGTCACCTTCGTAAATCCATTCCTGACTGTTGCTTTCAAAATCCCAAACTTCTGTTAAAAAGGTATCGTAACTCAGGTATTCAACAACACCTTGTGAGTCTGAGGCCTTATTTCCTTTTTCAGTAGTTCCACCATCGTTAATGGTAACTCCTGTTTCTTCCTGATTGCCTTGAATGTTGCTGCAACCGAAAAAAGCAAAAGAAAAAACGATTATCATTATTACACTTAATCTCTTCATTTTAATTTTTATTTAGTTTCGTTCTTAAAAAGCGTTGCAAAAATAGTAAATATTTTATATCGCTTTAATATCACCCGAACTTTTTATCTTTGCACTCAAATTTTATTCCAAAAGGGAATATTATAGAAACTGTCGTGTCATGCCATTTAAATCTCCAAAGAAAAAAACCTGGCAAATTGCAGGAAGATTAAGTCATTTTAAAAATGTTTTCCCTGATGATGAAGCCTGTTTGAGCTTGCTTTCTGCACACAAATGGAAAGCAGGTTTTGTTTGTATAAAGTGTGGTGGAATCAACTATTGTAAGGGAAAAACATTATTATCGCGCCGTTGCACAAAATGCAAAACGGAAGAATCGGCAACTGCCCACACGGTATTTCATGGCTGCAAAATTCCCCTGGTCAAAGCCTTCGAAATTGCCTTTATGGTGTGTAATATTGCTGACATTTCGTCATACGAGATGAGCCGACAATTGGACATGCGACATATGACATGTTATAACTTTCAGAAAAAAGTACAGGCTTGTGTGAATGGCGAAAAACGCGATCCCGTTTTCGAAAGTTTACAGATTGAGGTGAATAAAAGAGTGCAGGCGTAGTTGTAAGTTCGCAGTTGTCAGTAGTCGGTAGACGGAAGTTGGCTGGGTACTGTCGCGCGGATTTTCCCCGTGACTATCGAAATCTGTAACAAATTACTTAATCACCACTTTCCTGTTTACCTTCTTGTTATCGGCGATGATACTCAGAATATAAATTCCTTTTGGCTGATCGCTTATGTCAAAAGTGTTTTTATACGAACCTGATGTTCCGCTCAATGTTTCACTGAAAATCAGTTTTCCATCAATACTTAACAAACGAATATCTGGATGCTGCAATTGTTCGAAATCAAACTGAATATTCAATTGTCCGTCTGTAGGATTCGGATAGGCAAGGAAATTGCCTGCTGTGTTTTCTTCTACTCCAACACCATCAACCCAATAATTGGCAAGCCATCCATCGTCTCTTACCGAAGAGCTGGTATTCCAAACAATAATCAATACGTCAGTTTCCTCGCTGATGGTTTCAGGCAGTTGGTGACCTGAAAACTCTCCAATAAGTTGGTTGTTGTTCCCATTGTAAACCTGAACAAAGTCTTTATCAGCTTCGGTCGAAAACGCTGTAAATTCAATGCTTATCTGAACAGCTTCAGGATGGTCAATAATATAAACACAGGTTGTGCTGTTGTCATAATAAAAACTGCCACTTCCATCTGTTAATATTCCTGTAGGTTCTGTATATGTTTGGCTATTGCACCATTTGGGTGATGCTGTCTTGTATTCTGCCTTGAATCCTGAACCTGATCCTGATGGATTAAAAGTAACGAGCATTTTATTGTTTGATGAAGTGATATTGTCAGGAAGGTTATCTCCCGAATACTCTCCCAATAAAGCTTTGTCAGTTGTTGCGCCATCATAAATCCGTACGTAGTCAGTAGCGGAAGTCTTAAAAGAGGTAAAAGAGAGTGTAATGCTTTCAATGGAGTCGATATCTGTTTGGGGGTCAATCAACCATGAAGCACTCATCCCAGAAGGGTAGTCTTCTGCAGGTCCGCTTCCATCGGTAAACGATCCTGAAAAATACCTCAATGTATCGGCACCATCAGCGATGTATGGGTAATTAGCATCATCAGGTTCAATATACCTAACCATTCCCTGTCCGCTGTTAAAACCACCAACATCTTGTAGTGTGTAATAACCGTTGCTGCTACCACTCCATCCAAAATTAAAATGATAAAAGTTACTTCCCTGGTATGCATCGCATACAAAAGCATGGCCGCCGCTATTGCTGAAGCCAGAATAATACATGGGTCGGGCATTATCCAGTTCGGTTTGCAACATGGTTTCCCAGGTAGCAAATGAATAGTTTCCCTTCTCGACGTATTGTACACTGTTGTCGTAATTAAAGTAGGTGCGCATGGCGTAAGGAACATCCCAACTATAAGCACCTGAACCATCTGGGCTAAACATCATATCAACTGAAATAGCTGCGTGATAACCAATTTCAGCTATCTCATCAGGACTGGCATTGTCAATTCTGTCTAACATGGCATCCCATTCGTAGGTTGCATTTCCATAATTTACAGTCATTGTTCCGTAAGGGGGCCAATTGTGACTGTGAACACCACTTCCTTGAATTGGATACCGCCAGTAATACATAATTTGCACCATTGCAGTAGCAACACATCCAACATAAACATGACCACCCGGACCTGCAGCATCTTCAGGACATTGCACATTATAAGGGCTGTCTTGATTCCATTTTCCGGTGAGTAATATCTCAACTTCGTTACGCTCACCTGTTGCTAAAAACAGTTCAGGATTATTAGAAGTGTATTTTTCCCATTCAGCAAGCGTAGTAGCTTCGGCTTTAATATTGTTTTTATTGATGTATTGTTTCTGGTCCACAAAGTTTTGCATCCAGCTTTTTACATTTTCATCCAGAACCTCAGGTGAGGGGAAGTTGTTTTCAAAATTGTATCCAATAACGGGGGTCATGGCATCGTCTGCCGAAACAAGCACCCATCCTTTTTCAAAGTTTATAACATAGTAAGCATTGGCTACTTTGTAGGATTCAAGAATTTGAAAGCTATTATAATCTACAGCTTTGTCAAATGTGTTTGTCTTTTCGAATAAAAGATTAATGGCCACTTTTTCTGCAACTGTTACAGAAATGTCTTTGGCAAAAATGCTAATTGTCAGAACGACTGAAACAAACAATGAGAGTAAAACTTTGAATTTCATGGATAAGGTTTTAGATGAAAAATTTGCCGGCAAAAGTACTTCTTTTTTCAATTTGTTATTAAATTGTTAATTATCAATGAAAACAAGTAGTATGTGTAAAAGCTTGCCTGAGGGGGAATGTTTATTTTTGCCTGAATAGCATTCTCAAATTCTAACAGAATAATCATGCCAATATTAATAGAAAATATTAAAGAACTTGTCCAGATTGAAGACAGTCCAAAATTGATGGTTAAAGGTGCAGAAATGGCAAAATTGCCTACACTGAAAGATGCCTGGCTTTTTATTGAAGGCGATAAAATTGTTGCCTTCGGCAAGATGAAAGACCTCAATAAACAGGAATTGTTTTTTGCTAATGAAGATATTCAAGTTATTGATGCAAAGGGCAAAATGGTCTTCCCGTCTTTTGTCGATTCGCACACCCATTTGGTTTATGCAGCTCCCAGAGAGATTGAGTATATCGATAAAATAAAAGGACTTTCCTACGAAGAAATTGCCAAAAGGGGAGGGGGTATCCTCAATTCGGCGAAAAAAATCCAAGAAGCCAGCGAGGAAGAATTAGTCGATGCGGCAATGAAACGATTGGACGAAATCATCAGCTACGGTACAGGGGCTGTTGAAATAAAAAGTGGTTACGGACTGACCACCGAATCGGAATTGAAAATGCTGCGGGTAATCAAGAAATTGAAAATACTTTCGCCCTTGACCATTCGTTCTACTTTTCTTGGCGCACATTCCATTCCTATGGAATACCGTTCAAATCAAAGCCTTTATGTTGATTTGGTGATTAACGAAATGTTACCGCAGGTAGCTGAAGAAGGGCTGGCCGATTTTATTGATGTATTCTGCGATACCGGATTTTTTACGGTCGAAGATACCGAACGTATTCTGGAAGCCGGATTGAAATATGGTATCCGCGGGAAAATCCATGCCAACGAATTGGATTATTCAGGAGGCATTCAGGCCGGTGTAAAATACAATGCATTGTCGGTTGACCATTTGGAATTTACCGGGGATGCAGAAATAGAAGCCTTGCTCAATTCAGAAACCATGCCCACTGTTTTGCCGGGTGCCGCTTTCTTTTTGGGAATGGTTTATGCACCCGTTCGTAAAATGATGGATGCCGGTTTGCCCCTCGCACTCGCCAGTGATTTTAATCCCGGTTCTTCCCCTTCGGGAAATATACAATTGATACTTTCCATGGCCAGCATCCTCTACAAAATGCTTCCCGAAGAAGCCATCAATGCCACTACCATCAATTCAGCCTATGCGATGGGATTGAGCAAAGAACTCGGCAGCATTGCCATTGGTAAAAAAGCCAATGTTTTTATCACGACAGAAATTCCATCATACGAATTCATGCCCTATGCATACGGATCTAATAAAGTAGAAACGGTAATTTTGAATGGGGAGATTAAAAACCTTCCAGCGTCCGTAGGACCTGGAAGCGTTTAATCAAATACACTGGCGCACGAATTTTCGTGTGCCCCAAATCTTCGCATTTGTCAAATAATAAGCACGCGAAAAATTCGCGCGCTAGTGGGTGGCAAACGTGGTCAGACGACTAATACTCCGCGACGAAATAGTCGTCCGACCACTAAAAGCTAGTTTAGTGGTCGGACGATCTTTTTGCTTCAGCGTATAGTCGTCTGACCACGGGATCATTCATACCACTAGTGCCACGAATTTTCGAGTGCTAAAACCTGCCCGCTATTCAGGATTTGCGATATTGAACTTATAGTTGATCAAAATCTAATTCTCTCAGCCATTAAATTTCCTACTTTTGCAATCCATTTTTCACCCCAAAATAGAATCAATATGAGACAACTGATAGAATGTGTTCCCAACTTTAGCGAAGGTCGCGACATGACTGTAATTAAGCAAATTACAGACGAAATAGAAAAAATTGAAGGCGTTAAATTACTTGATGTCGATCCGGGTGCAGCAACCAACCGTACCGTTGTAACATTTGTTGGTACGCCCGATGAGGTTGTCGAAGCCGCGCTCGTTGCCATAAAAAAAGCTACCGAAGTCATCGACATGCGCCACCAGAAAGGGGAGCATCCCCGTTTTGGTGCAACCGATGTTTGTCCCTTCGTTCCCGTTTCAAACATTAGCATGGAAGAAACCGTAGAATATGCCAGGAAGTTGGCAAAACGTGTTGGTGAAGAATTGGGCATTCCGGTTTTTTGTTATGAAAATGCAGCTTTTACAGAGGTGCGCAGAAATCTGGCCAATTGCCGCTCGGGCGAATATGAAGCCCTTCCGGAACGCATTATTACCGAAGAATGGAAGCCCGATTTTGGTCCCAATGAATTTACCGAAAGGGTAGCCGGAAGCGGTGTGACAGCAGTAGGTGCCCGCGACTTTTTGGTTGCATTTAATGTCAACCTGAACACCACTTCAACACGTCGTGCCAATGCCATCGCATTTGATGTGCGCGAACGTGGCCGGACAAAAAGAGAGGGAAATCCTATAACCGGAAAAATTGCAAAAGATGAAAATGGCAAACCGGTGATGATTCCAGGTTCATTAAAAGCTGTAAAAGGAATCGGTTGGTTTATTGAAGAATATGGCGTGGCTCAAATCTCTATGAATCTGACCAATATCAGTATTACACCCGTGCATATTGCTTTCGACGAAGTCGATAAAAAAGCAACTGCACGGGGTATCCGGGCCACCGGTTCTGAATTGGTAGGACTCATTCCTTTGGAGGCCATGCTTGATGCCGGAAGGTATTTTCTGCGCAAACAGCAACGTTCGGTCGGTGTTGACAATGATGAACTGATTAGAATAGCTATTAAATCAATGGGCTTGGATGAGTTGAAACCCTTCCATCCCAGAGAAAGAATTATTGAGTATTTGCTCGAAGCTTCAGATAATAAACTGGTGGACATGACAGTGACTGCTTTCGCCAACGAAACAGCTTCGGAATCTCCTGCACCCGGTGGTGGATCAATTGCAGCTTATGTTGGTGTTCTTGGTGTTTCCTTGGGAACAATGGTAGCCAATCTTTCCGCACACAAGCGGGGTTGGGACGAACGTTGGGAAGAATTCTCAGATTGGGCAGCTCAAGGGCAAAAATACAAAGATGAATTGTTGTACCTGGTGGATGAAGATACCAATGCTTTCAATAAAATAATGGATGCTTTTGGATTGCCCAAAAAGACAGATGAGGAAAAGAAGGCGCGCAAACAGGCTATTGAAAATGCTTCAAAATACGCCATGGAAATACCTTTTAAAGTAATGGATACTGCGTACCGTTCCATTGAAGTAATGCGGGCTATGGCCGAGAATGGCAACCCCAATTCAGTCTCTGATGCGGGTGTTGGCGCACTCTGTGCATTAACAGCTGTTGAAGGTGCTTATCTGAATGTAAAAATAAATGCCGCAGGAATTGCCGATAAAGCCTTCACCAATGACCTTGTCAATAGGGGAGAAGAAATTGCACAAAAAGCAAAAGCCTGCCGCGATGCGATTATGGAAACTGTTGAACAGAAAATACTTGAACTGTAAACCCCTATGCCCTGCGGGCATCTCCCCAAAGGGGAGAATTTGGGGATGCTCAATAATTTGGGAGAAACCCCTTTCTCCCCCTTGGGGGGAGATGCCGAAGGCAGAGGGGGTAAAAATATGAATGACAATGGTTGACACGAAGCAAATGACAGCGAAGCAATGACCAATAACGCGAAGCAATGACCAGTGACCAGTAAGCCAATGGACCAATTCACAACCATAATTCTATATTTCACCTCCTTCCTCACCCTGATGAATCCGATGGGTATTATGCCCGTTTTTCTGACAATGACATCAGATTTATCAAAAAGGGAAAGAAGGAATACCGCATTAAAAGCAGTAGTCACTGCAACTGCGGTGCTGATTTTGTTTGCATTTGCCGGACGCTATCTTTTTGAGTTTTTTGGTATTTCGGTAGCCGGCCTTAAAGTGGTTGGCGGATTTTTATTTTTCTTTATGGGATACGACATGCTGAATGCGCGTTTGAGCCCCATGAAAATAAAACCTGATGAGGTAGAGAAATATGTTGATGATATTTCGATAACCCCTCTGGGGATTCCTATGATTGCGGGTCCCGGTGCCATTACAAATGCCATTGTGTTGATGGGGGAAAGTACAGATTATACTTCAAAAATGATGGTGCTCGTATCCATTCTTTTGGTGTCGGCCACACTCTTGTTCGTATTGTTTGGAGCTGTGGGCATTACCCGCTTTCTTGGTGATAAGGGCAATAAAATAATGATGAAACTGATGGGCTTGATTGTAATGGTGATAGCAGTAGAATTCTTTTTTGACGGTATAACGCCTTATATTCAAGCAATTATCAATTAGAGAATAATTTTAGAAATTACTTGCATAATAATACAGAAGTTGGTATTTTTGCCGACCAAATTTTAAAGGATTAATCAATGGCTAAAAAGACCAAAGGCGTTCGGATTCAGGTGATCTTAGAATGCACCGAACACAAGACCAGCGGAATGCCCGGAACATCGAGATATATTTCTACAAAAAATAAGAAAAATACTCCCGACAGGCTTGAGTTGAAGAAATACAACTCCGTATTAAAGAAAATGACTGTTCACAGAGAAATTAAATAATTGAACCATGGCAAAGAAAGTAGTAGCATCCTTACAATCATCAGGAAAAGATTTTGCAAAGGTTATTAGAATGGCGAAGTCGCCAAAAACCGGTGCATACACATTCAAAGAAGAGATCATCGCAACAGACAAGGTTAAAGATTATTTTGCTAAAAAATAGTCTGTTAATCATTTGTTGACCTATTGAAAAAGCTTTTTCCTGTCCAACGGGGAAGGGCTTTTTTGGTTTGCAAAAGTGGGTAAATGATCAACAAAGATTGTTGTCTCCAAATCAATTAACCAATAACCAAAACCCATGGGCTTATTTTCCATCTTTTCCAAACCAAAGCAAAAAGAAGATCTTGACAAGGGACTTGAAAAAACAAGGACCAGCGTCTTTAATAAATTATCAAAGGCGGTTGCCGGCAAATCAAAAGTTGACGATGAAGTGCTCGATAATCTTGAAGAGGCCTTAGTGCTGTCAGATGTGGGAGTGCGCACTACACTGAAAATAATTGAGCGGATTGAAGCCCGGGTAGCACGCGACAAATACCTCGGAACGGATGAATTGAACCGTATTCTCAGGGAAGAAATTGAAGCGTTGTTGGAAGAAAACAATTCCGGTGATGGTGAAGATTTTGAATTGCCCGAAGGAAAGAAACCATATGTAATTATGGTAGTTGGTGTGAATGGAGTGGGGAAAACCACGACCATTGGGAAACTGGCATACAATTTTAAAAGAGTTGGGAAAACTGTTGTTTTAGGAGCTGCTGACACTTTCCGTGCTGCTGCTGTTGATCAATTGACTATTTGGTCGGAACGAGTTGGCGTTCCGATTATCAGCCAGGGAATGGGTGCCGATCCGGCTTCCGTTGCCTTCGACACATTGCAGTCCGCCATCGC
>QMPA01000129.1 GCA_003650365.1 Bacteroidota bacterium
ACTGGCAAGCTTCACTCTACCCGAAAAAAAGCCTTTGATTGAATCGAGGGAAAAAGTTGAGGCCACTGCCAAAAAAGAATTTAATCTGTCGATGACAGACCCGGAGGGGGAACTCTACCTTTTCGCTATTGAAAACAACATCAAGGGCGAATACAATTTCAAAGTTACCCTGGGAGACAGGGGGAAAGTCATTTCCATATTTGTCGTCAGCAGGGAAGGCGGGGATATCCCATCCCAAAATAAAGTAAAAGATGCGGTGAAAGCCTTTCGCTTTAATTTCAAACTTCCCAAAAATAAAGACTATAGTTTCGAACATAAATTCAAATTTTAATTGTTAACCTTAAAGCAAATCTTATGAAAAAATTACTCTTAATTGTTTTGGCTCTTACTTTCGGATTTACCGGAATGAGCCAAAAAGAAATGTCAACGGTCTGGTCAAAAGACCTCGGAATCAAATTCACTTTTCACGGCACCGGCCTCGAAGTGAACGATTACAGCTATGTTGCCGATGCCAAACAAATGGCTGTATTCAGCAACAAAGACGGCAGTGTTTACTGGAAAAAAACCTTTAAAGAAATTGCGCCAAACATTAAAAAAATTGATGAATTGGTGCCATTCTGGAAATCGAATATTATTTTCTTATTCGACAGAAAAGCCGGTAAAGACCAGATTGCATGTATCGATTTAACCAATGGAAAACTCCTTTGGACAACGGACAAATACCAAAAAGTAACTGCCGACATGATTGTTTATATTGAAGAAGATCATGGCTTTGCCATCTCCTTGAAAAAAGAACTGGTTTACATCAAAGCGCATACAGGTGAAGAGATTTGGTCAACAAGTAAATTCTCAGGTGTTGTTGGGAAATATGTTTACAACAGTGATGATCAAACGATGACAATGGTCAATTTCATCCCCAACGGAATTGTTGCTTTTTTTACCATGTTTAAAAACCAGATTGTCAGAATCAACATGAAAACCGGTGAAATAGTCTGGGAAAATACCTACATCGGCAGGGCCGACAGAAAAGTAGTGACCAGGGATTTTATTTACGATCTTGAATTGGATGGTGATAAAGTAATTCTTCGTTTGGCCGGTATCCAGGTTTACGATTACAATACTGGTGCTACTTTATGGTCAGCCGCTTTTGATTATACACCATCGGTTATTAAGGCGCCTAAGGGTGTGACACGTTGGGGCGTTTATGGTGCAGTGGCCGATCCTGTTGTTGTTGGCGATGATATTTATGTACTTGATATGACGGGTAAGAAAAGTCAGTACATAAAAAAGTATGATTACCATACTGGTAAATTACTCTGGACTTCAAAAGAAATTAAAGGTGCAAAAGCCATCCCCGGAATGACTGTAGTGGGTGATGTGGTAGCCATTCAGGTTGGAGGGGCTGTCGAGGTGCAATATGTACAAAAAGTTGTTACACAATACTATACATTTTATTATCGAGTTGTTACTTATAGCGGAGTAAAACCCTATGGTGTGCAGGCATTTAATACCAGCGATGGTTCAAAAAGATGGGACAGCGAGCGCTTTAGAAAAGGTATTACCAATGCAATTACCGTGGGCAACAGCCATATTGTATGTAGTGGAAAAGCACTTTACTCAATTGATATTGCGACTGGAAACGATAATTATGAAGTACCAGTTTCCAAAGGTGGTGTTGGTCTTGCAACGCTTGTTTTGCCATACGGTGACAATACAATAGTTGTGGTTGGCGAAAAGGGACTGTCAACATTTAATGCAACAGATGGTTCATTGCTTAAGAAATCACCCTATAAAAAATCTGCCTGGTCAGGACGGGTTGATGACATGGTATTGATGAAAACGGACAAAGATGATGTTGCTGTTTACGACCTTTCTACAATGGAATACACCATGTACGATGCGAAAAAAGGAGCGCAAACCTGGCTGGAGCGCGAAGATGCAAAATATGTGTATGTGTATGAAAAGAAGAAAGTGACCAAGTTGGCCACGAAATAGTTCAAAAACTCCAGTCTCGCAAACTCAAGGGGACCTATTTATTATTGGCCAGTATTTTTGAATTTCTTTCTTTTCAATTCAAAATGCTGGCCTAAATAAACTTTACGAACATGTTCATCCTCTGCCAAATCTTTGGCAGTTCCGGCTTTCAGGATGGAGCCTTCAAACATTAAGTAAGCCCTGTCAACAATACTCAAGGTTTCGTGTACGTTGTGGTCAGTAATTAAAATACCGATATTCTTTTCTTTCAATTTCGAAACAATTGACTGGATATCTTCGACAGCGATGGGATCCACACCGGCAAAGGGTTCATCCAGTAAAATAAAGTTTGGGCTCACGGCCAATGCCCTTGCGATTTCTGTTCGTCGTCGTTCACCTCCTGAAAGTTGTATTCCCTTACTTTTTCGGATATGTTGCAAACCAAATTCATCCAACAGCGATTCCAGTTTTTCGCTTTGCTCAGCTTTCTTCATTTTAGTAAACTGCATGACAGCACGAATGTTGTCTTCAATGCTTAATTGCCTGAAAACAGATGCTTCCTGGGCCAGGTATCCGACTCCCAATTGGGCACGTTTGTACATGGGCAAGTTCGTGATTTCCTTATCATCTAGAAAAACTTGTCCCGAAAAAGGTTTAATCAAGCCCACAATCATATAAAAGGTGGTTGTTTTTCCGGCACCATTTGGGCCAAGTAGCCCAATGATTTCACCTTGGTTTACTTCAACCGAAACGGATTTAACTACTGTGCGCTTTCTGTACTTTTTTACCAATGATTTTGTATAGAGCTTCATTTCCTTGTCTTTTTCCTGCTGTTTTAGCTAACGTCAAATACAGTATTTTGTGATTTGAAGCTGCAAAATTATTCTAATTAAACTTCCATATGCAAAAATCAAATGCTCGTACAGATTCTGCTTTCATCTAAATTATCCCTTCCTTTAAAATATCGTGTAAATGAATTACTCCAACATAATTATCACCATCCATTACAGGCAATTGAGTAATGTTATTTTCCCTCATAATACTTAAGGCATTAACAACCATATCACTAGCTTCAACAGTTAATGGGTTTCCGGTCATTATTTCAGATGCTTTTAGTTGCTGATAATTCGGATGATCCTGAATCATTCTCCGTAAATCACCATCGGTAATTACACCTATTAGGGTATTATTTTTCATCACAGCTGTGGTACCCAAACGCTTCGAAGATATCTCAATAATCACATTCGAAATGTTTTCAGATGCATTCACTTTTGGCACTAAATTATTTACCGATAAATCGGAAACACGCAAGAACATTTTTTTTCCCAATGCACCTCCCGGATGAAACTGTGCAAAATCATCAGGAGTAAATCCTCTGAGTTCCAATAGGCTAATAGCTAAAGCATCGCCCATTACCAATTGCGCTGTTGTACTTGAAGTAGGCGCAAGATTATTTGGACAAGCTTCCCGTTCAACTGTTACATCAATTACATAATCTGCTTGTTTGGCAAGATATGATTGGGTACTTCCAACCAAAGCGATCAAAATATTATTCCTGCCTTTAACAAGTGGAACCAAAACTTTAATTTCCGGAGTTTCCCCACTTTTCGAAATTGCGATAACAACATCATCTTTACGTATAATGCCAAGGTCGCCATGAATGGCATCGGCAGCATGCATAAAAATAGCCGGTGTTCCTGTTGAATTAAAGGTTGCAACAATCTTTTGCGCAATATGTGCCGTTTTTCCAATACCGGTTACAATCACTCTCCCCTTCGATTCGAACAACAATTGAACAACTTTTATAAAATCATCGTCAATTGAATCAACTAATTTTTTTATCGCCAGATACTCATTTTCAATGACTTTTATTGCGATTCTTCTTGTATTATTCTTGATATCCAAAACTTTTTTTAATTAAAATTGTTTCACTGTGATTTATTATTATTATATTTGTGTATGCGAATTTACGTCTAAGTAACTCATTCTTTATCAAAATATGACGGGAATTTAATGATTTTCGCACAAAGATATATTTTATCTAAAAACACATGAATAGCGAAAAAGATAATTATGGCATAAAGCAACTTTTAAAGTCTTTTTTTGGATTTTCAAGTTTCAAAGGTCGGCAAGAAATTATTATTGAAAGTTTAATGAGCGGTAATAACACCTTCGTTGTTATGCCAACTGGGGGTGGAAAGTCACTTTGTTATCAATTACCTGCCCTGCTCAAACCCGGAACAGCAATTATTGTATCTCCATTAATTGCCCTGATGAAAAATCAGGTGGACATGATTAGGAACTTTGGTTCAGAAAGAAGCATCGCCCATGTAATGAACTCTTCACTCTCTAAGGCAGAGATGAACGAAGTAAGAGCAGACCTTTTGGCAGGAAAAACCAAATTGTTGTACATGGCGCCCGAGTCATTAACCAAAGAAGACAATATTAAATTTCTTCAAAATATTGAAATCTCACTTTATGCCATCGACGAAGCACACTGTATTTCAGAGTGGGGGCACGACTTCAGGCCGGAATACCGAAAACTACGACCTATTATAAATGCCATCGGCCATAAAGTTCCTATAATCGGGCTTACTGCTACGGCAACACTTAAGGTTCAGGAAGACATTCTTAAAAATCTTGAAATTACCGATGCCAATGTCTTTAAGTCATCTTTTGACAGGGAGAATCTTTATTACGAAGTAAGGCCCAAAACCAAGGACGTAATTAAAGACATTATTAAATACATTAAAACACAACCTTCAAAATCGGGCATTGTCTATTGTCTTTCCAGGAAAAAAACCGAAGAAATTGCAGAATCACTCGTTGTTAATGGCATAAGGGCCTTACCTTATCATGCCGGACTTGATGCAGCTTCAAGGCGAAATAATCAGGATATGTTTTTAATGGAAGATGTGGAAGTGATTTGTGCAACCATCGCTTTTGGAATGGGTATCGACAAACCCGACATCCGCTTTGTTATTCACCACGATATCCCTAAAAGTATTGAAGGTTATTACCAGGAAACAGGCAGGGGTGGCCGCGATGGCGGCGAAGGAAACTGTATTACTTTTTACAGCTACGACGACATCCAAAAGCTTGAAAAATTTATGAAGGACAAGCCTGTTGCCGAACAAGAAATTGCCAAGGAACTGTTATTCGAAACCGTAACTTATGCAGAATCTTCGGTTTGCCGGCATAAACTACTCCTGCATTATTTTGGAGAAAATTACACGAAACCCAGTTGTGGCGCATGCGATAATTGCTTGAATCCCAAGGAAAAGACTGAAGGAAAAGATGATGTAAAACTGGCCATTGAGGTTATTGAAAATACAAAACAGCAGTTTAAAGCAAAAATTATTGCTGATATTTTGTCAGGTCATAAAAGTGGCGATGTAAAAGCCATTAAACTGGACAAACTGGAACTGTTTGGTTCTGGTAGTTCACACGACTCAAAGTATTGGAATACTGTAATCAGGCAAGGTTTAATCCACAGACTTATTGTTAAAGAAATTGAAAATTATGGTATTCTTAAATTAACAGAAACCAGCCAGGATTTTGTTAAGAATCCTTACAGTATTATGATTGCAAAAGACCATGACTACAGTCATAATGGAGGAGGCGATGACATTATTGTTAACAGTGGAGGAACTGGAAAAAAAGGAAGTGGTGCCGACGCTACTTTGTTTGCAATACTTAAGGACCTGAGAAAAGAGATCTCGCATGAAGAAAATCTCCCTCCTTTCGTAATTTTTCAGGATCCGTCAATAGAGGATATGGCCATTCAATATCCAATAACTCAAGAAGAACTGACACAAATTGTTGGTGTTGGTACAGGCAAAGCCGAAAAATATGGTGAGCCTTTTTTAGAGATTATTAAGGAATATGTTGAAGAGAATGAAATAACCAGGGCAAACGATATGGTTATTAAATCGGTAGTCAATAAATCGGGCTTAAAAGTTTACATAATTAAAAGCATTGACCGGAAATTGCCTCTGAAAGATATTGCCCACGCAAAAAATCTTACACTTAGCGAATTGCTTACCGAAATAGAAAGGGTTGTTTTGTCGGGTACACGGATTGATATCAATTACTATATCAACGAATTTGTAGATGAATACCACCAGGAAGATATTTACGATTATTTCTCAGAAGCTGAAACCGACTCTATCGAAGATGCACTACTCGAATTGGGTGAATCGGAATATTCAGAAGAGGAAGTTCGCTTAATCCGGATAAAGTTTTTATCAGAAATAGGTAATTAAAATATGCTTCCCAGAATTCTTTTCATTTTATTGCTTCCCCTGCTTTTTTCATGTTATCATGAAAACCAGGTAACAATTGAAATTCCTGATCATTTGTTGAGTGAAGAAGAAATGGTTGATATTATTACAGATGTTCAACTGGTTGATGGCGCTATTACTTATAGAAGATCCCGAAGAATTGAGCAAAAAGATTTCCGTAAATTTGCTTACGAACAAATCTTTACAACTTATGGAATTAATGCCAAAGTACTCAACGAAAACCTGAACTACTACAATAATAATCCGAAACAGATGGAGCTAATTTATGAAAATGTTTTGGCAAAACTGAGCCGAATAGAAGGGGAGATAAAAGAGGAAGCAAACAAAGCGGATACGCTGGAGATTAAGAAATGAGCCATCTTTGCGGCATCACTTTGTAAATATACTTTTGCGTTTTTCGAGATCTATTCCATCATCCAATTCATAATCAAATTGGAGTTTGAACGAACCAATGTAAGTCCCTGTTCCTTCAACCTGATATCCACTTTTTACCGTCTGTTTATCGATAATTACAGAATTTCCTACTACAAGTCCAATTGCTGTTCCACCCAGATCGGCAAAGTTCTTTAATAAAATTTCAGTAGAGTTGGAAGGATTTCTTTCAATTAGTACTTCATAGTTTAGTCGTGCCGGCTGATCTGAAACCTGCCATGTGCCCAGGTATTTTTCAATTGGATCATCATCGTTTCCATCACCTGTAACGCATCCTAAAAAGCCTAAGGCAAAAACAAAAAATATCGTAATTGAAATACTTTTCATCATTTTTTTCTGTAAATATTTCATCCTGGAAATCTATTTTTCAACAACAAATTTGACCGTATTAAACACTTCATTTCCTGCAATTAACCTGATAAAATAAATACCGTTTTCAAATTGAGAAAAATGTATCGGGATTGTATAATTTCCCTGTTGCGAGAATTCCTGTTCTCCTGAGATTACCCTATTTCCCAAAAGATTATAAACAGCATATCGAACATTCATTGCTTCAGGAAGGCAAACACTGATTACCCCTTCGTTTTTGGCAGGATTTGGATAAAACCCAAACTGAGTTTGTTGTATTTCAAATTCTTCTGTGCCAACCAATATACCACCAGCTGCAATTATTGCCGCTTCGATATTTTCTTCGGATGGTTCCCAAACATATTGATCAGTAATATCGTGGGCAGTATTAATCACAATTACAGTAGGATAAGATTGTATTTGGTATTGATTGAATACTATATTCCCACCCCCTTGAGAACCACTAACCGTAGGAAAAGTCAATCCATAAATGGAATCAAATTCACGAACACCCTGATTATCGTTTCCCCAATTAATCCCCATGTGGTAAACATTACCGGTATTGGAGCCAAAGGCCTCATAACTTCTTTGGAAATCATCTGCATAATCCTGACAAGGGCCACAAGTGGTTGAAAAAAAATCGATGACAACGATCTGCTCTTCATCATCCAAAATTGGAAATAACCAAATGGGTACACCATCAATTGTTTTTACATGGAAATTCTCAGCTTCTGTTAATAGGGTTTGAGCATTTACTCCCTGTAATAAAAGAAGCGGAAATATCAATAAAAAAAGTTTCTTCATTTTAAATATTTGTCGTACAAAATTAATAAATCCTATTTGTTGCTATTTTCAAGATGTTAACAATTAGGAATGGGGCGGTATGAGGGAATAGGGAAATAAGGGTTATAGGAGGGGTTATAAGGGTTATAGGGGAATATGGGTATTGACATAAATATTCCTGAAAAGCATCTTCATTTCACTCCTATTTTTTACAAACCTTATTTCCCTATTCCCCCTATTTCCCTCACACCATATTCCTCTATTCCTATTCCTCACCTATTTCACCCATCAATTTATCCGCCAGCCTGCTTGCCCCTATTCTAAAGTATTTCGGAGAAAGCCACTTCTTGCCTAAAACACCCTTTACCAATAAATAATAGAGTATGGCATCCTCTGGTTCTGAAATTCCACCGGCAGCTTTAATACCAATCATTTTCCCGGTTTTTTTATAGAATTCTTTTATTGTATCCAACATAATCAAAAAAGCTTCGGGTGTTGCTGCTGGTTGTATTTTCCCGGTTGATGTTTTTAGAAAATCACCCCCACCAAGAATGGATATTTCACAAGCCTTTCGAATTAAGTCTACAGTTTTTAATTCCCCCGTTTCAAGAATTACTTTCAGATGAACATCTCCACATGCCTCTTTAATTTGACTGACTTCGTCCCAAACAAAATCTTCATCACCTTCTATTAATTTCCCTCTCGAAATCACCATGTCAATTTCGTCAGCGCCCATCTCAATGGCATACTTTACTTCCTGTAAGCGAACAAACAAAGGCGATTGCCCACTGGGAAAAGCACCTGCCACACAAGCTGTTTGCACATCAGTCCCCTTCAATTCATTGTTTACAGTTTGGGCAAAAACCGGATAAACACAAACTGCTGCAACATTCGGAATACTAAGCTGATTATCCTTAAATGAAATTGCACTTTTACATAAACTGATCACTTTTTCAGTAGTATCGTTCCCGCTAAGCGTTGTAAGATCGATTAAGCCAAGCAGCTCTTTTAAAACATCGGGGCGATTAATTGAAGGTTGCTCTTGTTCCAATATTTCGCGAATCCTGCTTTCTAAATTCAAGAGCATAAAATTATAACTGTTAAAACTTTGCATATGATGTTTTTTTACAAAAGTAAAGTAAAAACTACTGGTGTCTGACTTTCTAAAGTGATTCTGGTTTCTATTAGCTTATAATGATTATATTGAATAACATTTTCACTAATTCTTCTGTTACTATCCATTCTTGTGAAATTATTAAAAGTTACATATCCAAATTCGTAAAATACTGTTACTGACTAAACCCAAATTGTTGCAATTAGAAACCATAGATTGTTTTATAATATGCTATTAAATTGTGTTACTGTTATTTATATCAATCTCGCTAATTATTAACAAACTTTGGCACAGCTCTTGCTTTTCAGTTTCCATTAAAATTTAGAACGGTGAATATATTGACAATAAGGTCGGATATTAGGAAGAAGAAAAAGATTTTGCAGAAATACTACAAATGTGATAGGTGTGGATACGTCTCAATTGTTAGAGATTCATATTGCCCTATATGTGAAAAAAAAGGTATTAGAAGTAAAATGAAATAGTAACTGTGATGGAACTAAATGAAGCCTATTCATTATCTCAAATTGCTGCTGACGGCATGACTGAAAAAAAAGCGAGAGATCTTGGCACAAGGATTTTTATAAAAGACAATAAAGTATATTTTTTTGAATACTTAAATAACCAATCTCTAAGACTATACTCTGTAATTAATAAAAAATCTTTTTTTCTCTAATTCCTAAAAATACTAAAATCCCTAAACCCCACTAAAAAGCCTTGCAACCACCCCGTTGCAAGGTTTTTTTTATGGTAAT
>QMPA01000130.1 GCA_003650365.1 Bacteroidota bacterium
AAGTGTCCAAACAACTGCAATAACTGCTGTTAAGAGAGGCATAATCACACCCCTTGCAGAGCGAAAACTTAACAACAGGATAAAAGCTATTAAAATAAACACAATGGGTAACAGCCAAATTAAGTCAGCCATTATTAAATCAGCAATATCATTCATCATCATAGGTAAACCACCGTAATAAAGAGTTTCCTGTAATCCTATGCCATCAATTTTAGTTTTGACTTCTTTTGCAACAGCCTGTACATCTGCACCGTCTAAAATTGTGAACATTATGAGTGTAGCTGTTCCATCGTCAGAAACTATTGAACCTTTGTACATGTCTTTTGAAAAAACATAGTCCTTCAAACTATCTAACTCCGTTTGTGTGTCAGGCAAATCGTATTCATCAATGAGTTTACCTATTTCGATTCCCCATTCTTCTCCTTTTATATCAATAATATCAGTTAAGCTTGTAACCGTAGAAATACTTTCCATTGTTTTTAAACTATCGGTTATTTGTTTAACATGTTCCAGTACCTCGGTTTTAAAAATATTATCGGTTTCCAGTACGATCATTCCCATATCGTTGCCACCGTATTTTTTACCTACATCCTTGTATAGTTTTGCCACAGGATCGTCATCGGGCAAGGAACTTAATACATCCGAGTTAATTGTTAAGGTTTTTAACTGTAAACCAAAAAAGGCGGTTAATCCAACGACTACAATAATTATTAGCCATTTTAACTTTACTATTGCTTTTGCTATTTTATTCATACTTAAAGATTTAATTATTATATATATATACTATTTTCGTTTTATAGTCAGTTTAAGCCAAAATTTTTTAGATTGACTCTTTATCAACCGAAAAATTTGGTGGAAATTTTGGTTGTATATCTTTATAAATATTGTTTATTTCTGTCATTGTGCTTTTAATATTGCTCGTATCGCTAATAATTCTTTTAATTCCAACTTCTTTTTTATTGTAGTCAACAAAGCTTGTTACAATAGGCACATTGGCTTTTTTAGCAATATGATAAAAGCCTTTTTTCCAACGGGAATTCCTTTTTCTTGTCCCTTCGGCTGCAATAAAAATATTGCATTTTTCACGTGTTTCAATTATTGATGCAACTTGTTGTACCATATTATTCTTCTTGTTTCTTCTGTCAACAGGTATTGCACCAAGTGCCCTCATCAGTATATTTAACGGAAAGATAAACATCTCTTTTTTCATAAGTGTATTATTACTTATACCCATTGCATTTAAATATAATTTTCCTATTACAAAGTCCCAATAACTTGTATGAGGCGCCATAACAACCACGCTTTTTTTTATATCAGGAAATTCTCCAACTAGATTCCAGCCAAAAGTCTTTAATATTATTTTAGATAATTTCATCATTTACTAATAAATGTGTTATTTGAAGTTATTACGTTTATGCTTTCAGTTCTATTTAATTCCTGTAAATATGATGACCGGGGGAATGTTTATAAGCGCTGCTATAACACGGGTTTGATAAAAATTTTGTTTTATAAGTTGATAAATTAAGCCTGAATATTGACAGGTGATAAATTTACCGTTTTCATTAAGTAAATTATAGGTTTTGGTAATAACTCTCTTCCTTTTCCTTCTATCTAAAAATGTAAACGGAATGGTAGAGATGACATAATCTACTGTGTTAATTTTATATCTGTTTTTTAATATTGTTCGCGCGTATTCAGCATCTTCATTAATAATCACCAATCGTTCATCCTTAATGTTTAATAGTTCTTTTATAAATATCTCATTTGTTTCAAAAACAAAAAGGACAGCATCTTTATGCATCCGTTCCAAAAGATGTGTTGTTATCACTCCTTTGCCAGGGCCATATTCAAGCAAAATATTTGCTTTGTCAAAATCTATAATTCCAAGCATTTTCTTAATAGCATACTTGCTGGTGGAAAAAGCAGCCCCTACCTTTTTATCCCTTATAAATTCTTTTAATAATATTTTATCTTTCATTCGTTTCTATTTACACTATTTATGTTTTGTGGTCAGTTATTGATAAAAAAATTAGAGTTCAGGTTCTTTAGACATTTCGTACATTATTATCCTATCGGTTAAATTTGGAAAATTTTTGTGCAACCACACTACTAATTTACCTTCACGAGTTAGGATTAAATTATTATCTTTTTTAAGTGTGGCTTTTGCGATAACCTGTGCAACTTTTTCAGAAGACATCATTCGCTCTTCATTTCTAGGTGTTTCTATTTGCGGTCTGCCATTTTTCGTAAGGGCAGCCTTTCTAATATTTGAACTGGTGAAGCCAGGGTGAACAATCAAAACATGTAAACCATTTTTAATATTCTCCAGACGTAAAGTATTAAGAAATCCATCCATTGCGTGTTTTGAAGCGGCATAACCGGTTCGTCCAGGTAAAGGGGTTAATCCTGTTATTGATGAAATGCCAATTAAACTTCCTTTCTGCTTTATCAAATAGGGTAGTGCAAACTTTGTACAATAAACTGCACCATAAAAATTTGTATCCATCAGTTCTTTTATTATTGACAAATCCAAATCTTCGAAATTTGCCCTCATTGATATTCCAGCATTATTTATCAATACATCAATTCTTCCATATTCTTGAACAGTTCTCTTTATTAATCTTTCACAATCATCAATTTTTCTGACATCTGTTTTCACTGATAAAATATCACAACCTTCTTTTTTTAGTTTAGTTTCAGTTTTTATTAATTCATTTTCTCTTCGTGAAGCCAGAACAATTGTTGCTCCGTGTTTAGCCAATTCATAGGCACAAGCCTTACCTATACCAGAGGATGCTCCTGTAATTATTACAACTTTACTTTTAAAGTCATTATCCAAATTTATTTTGTTTCTCCAATACATATATATACTACTATCGTTTTATGGTCAGTCTATTGCAAAAAAAATTATTTACCCAATCCCCTTATTAAAATTTTCAATAAATCATCAAAATAAGGGTGCAAATCGTTGTATTTATTTTGTAAGAAGAAAGGAATTTCAAGTCCTTTTAATACCATTATAAAAACATCTAGCAATATATCAATATCACCATTTCGCGGTTCAAATATACCCTCATCAACTCCTTGATAAATAATATTCTGTATTTGTTTTTTCTCCCATATATCTAACTCATTTCTTAGATTATCAATAAAATTAAAATGTTCAAAAAAATCTGCTTTTAATGTTTCGTGATAGTTGGCAGCTGAATTTAGAATTTCCATTCGCTTTACCAAGTATCTTTTAATTTTTTCATCAGCTATTAAAGTTTTGTCATTTACAATAACGGATAATTGCGTTTTAAGATTTTCAATTTCAGCCGAGACAACAGCGGTGAACAAATCTTCTTTGCTGGCGAAATGATAATACAATGAGCCTTTGGCTTTTCTTGCAATTTTTGCAATCTCGTCCATTGAGGTTTTGTGGAAACCAAAGCGGCTAAACAATTTATTTGCAACGCTTAAAATTTTATTTCTAGTATCTTCGATTGCCATAACGCTGTCTTATTTGACTAATATCGTTTCTGAGTGCAAATTAACAACACTTATTCTGAATTAGCAAATTAAATTATGATTTTTATTTGGGTTGGTAAAAAATAGCTCTTTTGTTTTTTTAGGGTCGGCATTTTGTGTGCTAGAAAAAAAACAAATGTGCTATTTGCGCGGTAGGTTTTCTATTTTGGTTAAGCGTTTTGTTCTGAGCTTGCTGCCAACTTGCAAATAAGCACAATTAGGTTTCCCCAAAGATATAAAATTCAGGCAATTTGCTTGTTTGAAGAATCCCACTTTCAAAAAATGTATCTTTATGGTTTTAAACAAATCAAAATATTTAAATATGAAAACTATTTCGATTGCTGTTGTTTGTATGCTCTCCTTTTTTCTTTCTCCAACCACAAAAGCGCAAAGTGCCCTGTTTATGCCCAAAAATATTAAAAAAGTCTATCAGGACAGTAGCCGTTCCTATGATGGAAAGCCGGGTGAAAACTATTTTCAAAACACAACAGATTATACCATTGAGGCGCAGTTTGACCCGCAAAGCAGATTGCTTACCGGAAGTGAAAACATCGTATTTACCAACAACAGTCCTGATAGTTTACGCTTGGTCGTTTTTAATCTGTATGGAAATTTATACAAAAAGGGTGCAGCCCGGAGAGTAACAATTGATACAGGCGATGCAGATGAAGGTGTCGTGCTGAGTAAATTGGTTTTTAATGGTGAAACCATCGACCTTGAATCGAAGGCAGTATCTATAGATGGCCCCAATTTAACAGTGAAGTTACCATGGGCAATTCGCTCAGGAACAGCAGTGGAATTTACTATCGACTGGCAATTTATTTTCCCGGCCAACACAAACATCCGCGAAGGCCGTTACTACGAAACAAATTATTTTATTGCCTATTGGTTTCCGCGCATTGCAGTTTATGATGACATTAATGGCTGGAACAAACATGTTTACAGCGGCGAACAGGAATTTTACAATGAGTATGGCGATTTTGATGTGCAGGTGACCGTACCCATAAACTATCTGGTATGGGCATCAGGATTGTTGCAAAACCCACAGGAAGTTTACGGAAAAACAATCCTCAAACGTTTTGAAAAGTCAAAAACAACAGATGAAATTATTCATGTGGTTTCGGCAGCAGATATTAAAAAAGGGAAATTGACAGCAGATAATGAATTCAATACCTGGCACTTTAAGGCTGAATATATCAATGATTTCGCTTTTGCCACAAGTAATACTTATTTATGGGATGCCACAAGTGTAGAAATCGGCGGAAACCGAATACCGGTAAATGCTGTTTATTATGAAGGCTCGAAAGATTTTCATGAAGTGGCCGAGCTCAGCAGGCAGTCTTTGAAACTGCTTTCAGAAAAGTCCATTGGCGTAGATTACCCCTATCCGCAATTGACGGCATTCAATGGGCATTATGGAATGGAATTTCCGATGATGATTAACGATGGTGATGGCAGCAACCGCAATGAAACAATTTTCGTTACAGCCCACGAAATTGCCCACAGTTACTTCCCTTTTCTGGTAGGAACCAACGAACAAAAATATGCCTGGATGGACGAGGGTCTTGTCACTTTCCTTCCCAAAGAAATTGAAACAGAAATGTCTGATAATAGTACTTACAATGCACTAAACAATTCTGTTTTGACTTACTCGTATTTTGCCGGTAGTAAATATGACTTACCCTTGATGATTCCTTCAGAACAGCTCACCGGGCGTACTTATATGTATTTGTCATACAGCAAAGCATCGGCTGCTTTTTACACACTCCGTGATGTTTTGGCAAAGGATGTTTTTCAGCAATGCCTGATTGAATTCATCAAACGTTGGGAGGGAAAACACCCCACAGCCTACGATTTTTTCTTTACTTTTAATGATGTGTCTGGTGAGGAATTGGATTGGTTTTGGAAACCCTGGTTTTTTGAATTTGGGTTTCCCGATTTGGCAGTTGTCAATGTAGAAAAAATGGCTGACGGAGCTTATGTTATTGATGTAGAGAAAATGGGTAATTATCCTACACCTGTTCATTTAGTTGTAAACTTTGCTGATGGTTCGAACGAGTTTATTTACGAATCGGCAAAAGTCTGGAAAGATGGTGGTAATAAGTTACAGGTAACCATCGAAACCAAAAAAGATATCAGTTCAGTAGCGATTGACCGGAAAAAGGTTCCTGATGCAAACCGGGAGAACAATATTTTTGAGATGAGCATGAAAAATTAATTTGGTTTTTGTAAACTCCTGATTTTGTCAGACTCTAAAGTTGCATGACAGTAATTCAAACCAATGGTTAATTAATTTGTTTTATTTTTGGACACTATTAATTCTTTTTTCAAAACAAACACTCATTTCTACTATCTTTCTCAGATGAAAATATTTTTTCTGGTTTTTTTGCTTTTTGCTTTTGTGAATACATCCTCTTCACAAACTACTACCGATGTAAATGCCCTGCAAAGACTTGCTGATGAACAAAAATATTTGTCTGAACAACAAAGACAGGAAGTGATTGAATACACACAAAACCGAAGCATGCCCATTCGGTTTGAGAGAGATGGTGTTGTTTTTGAGATGCAGTATATCGATGAAAATGGACGCCCTCAATACCTGATTACAAATAACTCAAATTCTGCAAAAACGATCGCTACAAATGAAGTATATGCTGGTGGCTCCGCCGGATTAAGTCTTGATGGATCCGGTGTTGTTGTTCGCCAGTGGGATGCCGGAAGTGTATTGCTTACCCACCAGGAACTTGGGGGCAGGGTTGCCAATCTCAATTCAGTGGCAAATCATTACCACTCAACCCATGTTGCCGGAACAATCATGGCAGCAGGTGTTGTTTCTGCTGCTAAAGGAATGGCCTTTGCCGCTGACTTACGCACCTTTGATTGGAATTTTAATGAATCGGAAATGGCAAGTGAAGCCATTCTCGGTGCACAGGTAAGTAATCATTCTTATAGTTATTTAAGAGGATGGCAGGTTCTAAGAGATACAGCAATATGGTGGGGCGATACCACTATCAGTAAGTTAGAAGATTATAAATTTGGATTTTACGAGGCCCATGCCCGCTTATGGGACGAAGTGGCTTTTTACGGGCCTTACCATTTAATCGTAAAATCGGCAGGTAACGACCGCGGTAATTCAGGTGATGGCAGTTATCCGCCTGATGGTCCCTACGATTGTATCCCCCAAATGGGAACTGCAAAAAACATACTTACGGTAGGTGCTGTTTATGATATCGTTGGTGGTTATACTCAGCCTTCTGATGTAGTAATGACTGGTTTCAGCTCCTGGGGGCCGGCAGATGATGGTCGCATTAAACCCGATATTGTTGCCAATGGTGTAGGACTTTATTCGACTGGCAAAGATTCAGTTGATCATTATTTATCGCTAACAGGAACTTCGATGGCAGCGCCCTCGGTTACAGGTTCGCTGGCACTGTTGATTCAACATTATGAGAATTTAAATGGAGTGGGAAGCAAAATGCGGGCAGCTACCTTAAAAGCCCTTATCATTCATACTGCTGATGAAGCAGGAAGTAACGATGGACCTGATTACGAATTTGGATGGGGCTTAATGAACACATTGCACGCTATTGAAAAAATATCGGAAGATACTTTGGCAGACGTTTTGTTGGAGCATGTTTTATTGGAAGGAGAATCTTATTCCAGAACCATTACTACAACAGGAACTGATTCAATAAAAGTCACCCTTGTCTGGACGGATTACCCGGGCAACCCACTTCCTCCCCAACTCGATCCTATCGATCCGATGCTGATTAATGATCTGGATTTGAAAGTCACACAAGGAAGTACAGTATATTATCCCTGGAAATTAGACCGGGACAATCCCTCGTCGGCAGCCACAAGAGCATCTGAAAATAATGTTGATAATGTTGAAGTTGTTTCAATCGCCAACCCTTCAAACAGTACAACTTACACCATCACGGTTGATTACGATAGCACCTTATACAATGGAAGCCAGGCTTTTTCACTCATCATCAGTGGAAACATCGAGAATGCAGTGGCACCGGTGGCTGATTTTTTTGCGACAAATACAAATCTCGGATTGAATGAAGAAGTTGAATTGCACGATGCTTCGGCAAATATCCCGACAAGCTGGTGTTGGAGTATCAGCCCGGCTACAATTAATTATTTGAATGGAACGGATTCATCCTCGCAAAATCCGTTATTGGAATTTTTGGCTACTGGAGATTATAGCATCACACTTTCCGATACCAATGCTTATGGGTACGATACAAAAGTACGGACAGATTATATTACGGTAAACGATCAAATGGCATATTGCCATGCCAGTGGAGGAGGAAATGAACACATTAGTGGAGTGGAAATGGGGCGTATTTTAAATACCGGAACAGCAGCCGATGGCTATACTGATTATAGCACGCTTTATACAGATATCGAGCGCGACTCAAGCGAACAGATTATTGTAAACTGTGGTGTTTTTTATCCCAGCGATGATATTGGTATTTGGATTGACTGGAATCATGATAGTGATTTTGATGATGTTGGAGAAAATGTGGTTTGTGGAGTCAACAATGGATCACAAGGCACTTATAATTTCACAATACCATCCGATGCATTGCTGGGTAATACCCTGATGCGCATAAGGATAAAACGAGGAAATTCTGACTGCGGCTCCCCCTGTTCAATTACTACATACGGCGAAGTAGAAGATTATTCTATCAAAGTGGTCGCTTCCACAATATGGACAGCCGCTGTTTCTTCAGATTGGACGAATCCTTTAAACTGGACAAATGGTTTACCCGATAGCAATTATAATGTTACAATTCCATCATTTCCAACTGACGGGGTATTTCCCGAGATTGGGTTGAATTTCCAGCATAGCTGTAACCAACTTACACTTGAACCAGGTGCCTTGCTTACGGTAAAGGGAAGCTTGGATGTAATGAAGTAACATTAGCAGAATCAGGCCTTATTGTGCTGAGAAACCATTTATCATTCACAATGAATTAAGTATTAGTTTTGTAGCCAATAATTAAACCAAATTTTCTATTTATGAAATTTCTGACGACAACTATTTTGATTGTTTTTATAGCAACTTTTGCTTTTTCGCAACAAAAGGTTAAAACGAAAGCGCAGACCACAGTTTACCCGACCACAATAAAAACCCCGATTGGGTTTTCGATCTCTGCCCCTTTGCGGGATGCACCTGTAGTGATTGATGAGGGTGATACTGATGAAGAGTTTTATATGAACAAGCACCGGGACAGGGAAATAAACCCAAACATATTTCCCCCAGATTTCAAGAATATGCCTCCCGATCCGGGTGAACAAACAGTGATGGGAACTGTACAATCCGGTAGGGGGCTAAGAGGGCTTGAACAAAATTTTGCCGGCCAGAATAGTGGCTCCTATCCGCCAGACTGTAATGGTACGGTTGGAGCAAGTTATTACTTTCAGGTTGTAAATACAACCTACCAGATTTTTAACAAAGCGGATGGTAGTTCCGCAGCTGGGCCCTCTAACCTGAATACAATTTTTGATCCTGCTTTGCCAGGGGCAGGTTGTAACAATGGTGACCCAATCGTTTTATGGGATGAGCAGGCTGACCGTTGGCTTTTTGCTGAATTTTCACTTTGTACATCAAATGATTATATGCTTATTGCAGTATCTACCACAAATGACCCGACCGGAACATGGTATTCCTGGTCCTTTGATGTTGATGATACGCCCGATTATATGAAGTTTGGGATATGGCAGGATGGATATTATATGGCTACCAATACTGGAGGTGGTGATGATGTTTATGTATTTGAAAGGGATGTTATGATAGCCGGGGGTGCCAGTCCCACTATGATTGGTTTTGACAACCCAAACCGACCAGTAACTTTTGATGGCTTTCATTGTTTGCTCCCATTGGATAACGATGGTGACTGGGCGCCTTCCGGAACACCGGGTCAGTTTATTACCATTGCCGATGGTGGTCAAGGTAATCCTGCCGATGAATTATGGATTGAGACCTTTGCAAGGCAATAACGCTATAAACTATTAAATGTTAATAAGTTACTTTGGTTTTCGCATTCTTTTTCGCATATTTTTTGTATTTTTAATACATGCAAAAAAAACGTATTCAGA
>QMPA01000131.1 GCA_003650365.1 Bacteroidota bacterium
AAAGTAATTCTTGCCATGGTTCCGCTGACATTGTTATCTTCATCCTTTAGGTCAATTACTTCCAGCTGAAACCTGTGTTTGTGCCTTTTACTCAGAATGGCCAAGCGTTCTTTCGTTATTTCAATAGCCAGCGACTGATGTTGTTTCTTCTTTTCGATATCCCTTGCTTTGTCGCGCCCGACACCATCATCCTCAATAACAATCTCAACGCAATGCTCACTTTTCAGTGAGTAAGTGATTTTCAAATGGCCTTTTTCCTTTTTATGTCGCAGCCCGTGTTCAATGGCATTTTCGATAAAGGGTTGTGCAAACATGGGCGGGATTTTTATATTCCCGGCATCCAAATCATCGGCAAACGAAATGCCGAAATCAAATCTGTTTTCGAAGCGCAACATTTGCAAGTCGAGATAAGCGGTAAGCATTTTACGTTCTTCTGATAAAAGCACGTATTCCACTCTCGAATGTTCGAGCGTGAGGCGGACGAGGTCGGCAAATTTTGCGAGAAAGTCACCGGCCTCCAGGGGTTCGCTTTTATAAATATAACTTTGGATGGCAATCAATGAATTAAAAATAAAATGCGGGTTCATTTGCGACCTCAGCAAACGCTGCTCCAATTCGATGGCCTTGTGTTTCGATTTTATCCGGTTTTGACGAATCAATAAATAGCTGATAAATAAAACCAGAAGTATTCCTATTCCAGAGGCAAGCAGTAAATTAAACCTTCTGCTCAGTTTCAGTTGCTGAACCTCATTTTTTTCGGTTAGCAGAGCCAGTTGTTGTTCTTTTTTTTCCGTTTCAAATTTGGCTTCGGTCTCACGAATTGATTTGTATTTGCTTTCGCTAAAAAGACTGTCTTTGAAAATACTGTACTTTTTAAATGCGGCAAGGGCTTTTTTGTCGTCTCCTAATGCCTCGCTGATTTTGGCCTGCAAACTCCATGCTGCTTCAAGGGCTTCCAGATTTCCAGTCTCACGGGCATTGTCCAGACTTCTGTTTACATAGGATTGTGCCTCCTGTAAATTGTTTTCGAGGTATTCGATTTCAGCGAGATTATTGAAGGATTCGGCCATGCCCGGCATATCACCTTCTGTTTCTGACAACTTTAGCGATTTCAGGTAGTATTCTTTGGCCTTTTTGTACTGATGTTCCTGTTTCCAGCTATCACCGAGCAATGTATAACAGTCGTCCATCCCATGGCTGTATCCTGATTCTTTCAGGGTAAGCAATGCACTATCCAGATACATTCTTGCCGTTCCAGGCTGTTTTTGATAAAGCCAGGCTTCTCCAATGCTCAGGTAACTGTTAGCGGCGTTCATCTTGTTACCGGTTTGTTTCGCATTATTCAAGGCTAAGGAATAATACTTCTTTGCACTGGAATAATCATGTTGCCCCGCATAAATGATACCGACATTCAGATAACAGTATCCCATTCTTCGCCTGTTTCCAAGGTCTTCAAAGGTTTTTAGCGCAGTCAGGTAATTATTCAGTGCGAGTGTAAAATACCCTTTCTTCAAATAAATGGTTCCCTGATTGGCATAACAGGAGGCTGTCCATGATGAATCATTAAGAAAGCGGGATAAATACAAAGCGCTTTCATTATGCTCAAGTGCGAGGTCATATTTACCCTGGTTTTTATAAACAATGGCAATTTCGCTGTGGCATTCCGAAATAACTTCTTTGTCATCCAGTTCCTCTGCAATTGCTAATGCTTTGAAATAATATTCGAGTGCTTTACTGTAATCACTACGGAAAAAGTACTCAATCCCAAATTCAATGTAAACACGTAATTCGAATTGACGGTACTTTTTAATAAGTTCAATATCGGTATTCGGTAGGGCTTCGTAAAATGATAGTTTATCGTTTATAATCACCAGTGCTTTTTGGTAGTAAAACATTAATGAATCGGAAGGGCCATCAATAAAGCAGTTGCCCATACTAAAAAGGAGCTTAACTTTTGTTGAGTCGTTTGAAGCAGTTGCAAATTCATTTTTCAGTTTACTTAATTCTGAAGGGGACTGACCAACAAGGCTCATATTCAACAACAAAAGTAGCTGGGCAATAATAGTTAAGCGAAGATAATGTTTGTTAAGTAGAGACATTTAGACAAAGATAATCATATTCTTATACAGTTTGCCCCTTCTGATTAGCCAAACCGGATTTAGCTATTTTCACTACTTTTGCACCCTTAAAAAAATACACACATCCTTTTTCATTATCACAACAAATCACCTGTAGCATGAATGAACTTGAACAACATTTTTCCCATTTCAGAAAAAATACGATTGGTAATAATTTGTATTTCGACACCCCTTTCGGAAGACAAAAAATGATTTATGCCGATTGGGTCGCAAGCGGAAGATTGTATGGCCCAATTGAAGACAGGATTGCAAATGTGATTGGTCCTTTTGTCGGCAATACCCACACTGAAACTACTGAATCGGGAACGCTGATGACAAAAGCTTATCAGTATGCGCACAAAAAGATAAAAGAACATGTAAATGCAGATGAGAATGATGTGATTATTACAGCCGGTTTTGGAATGACTGCCGTGATTAATAAATTGCAACGGATACTTGGTCTTAAGGCCTGCGCGCAAATGAATGGTGGGGAATGCCTGGTAAAAGGTGAAAAACCGGTGATTTTTATTACCCATATGGAACATCATTCCAACCAAACTTCCTGGATAGAAACTTATACCGATGTTGTACTGCTGGAACCGGACGAAAAAAACCTGGTTGACCCCAATATTTTGCGTGAAGAAATCGCAAAATACAAAGACCGTAAAATAAAAATTGGCGCATTTACTGCTTGTTCAAATGTTACCGGCGTTATTCCTGATTACTACGAACTGGCCAAAATAATGCACGAAAATAATGGACTCGTTTTTATTGATTTCGCGGGTTCGGCACCTTATGTCGATATTGACATGCATCCCGAAGACCCTTTAAAAAAGCTAGATGCCATTTTGTTCTCGCCCCATAAATTCCTCGGAGGACCCGGTTCGTCAGGGGTGCTGATTTTCGACAAGAATATGTACCACAACCCTGTCCCGGACAATCCTGGCGGTGGCACAGTGGATTGGACCGACCCCTGGGGCGGCCATAAGTATATTGACGACATTGAAATCAGGGAAGACGGTGGCACCCCTGGATTTCTGCAAGCCATGCGCGCTGCATTGGCCATCGAAGTAAAAGACCAGATGGACACCAAATTAATGTGGAAACGGGAACACCAATTGGTTAAAAAGGCATTGGAAGGATTTGGAAATATTGATGGATTACATATTTTGGCAGATAATGTCAAGAACCGATTGGGCATTTTCTCTTTCTGGTTTGCCGATATTCATTTTAACCTGATGGTGAAATTATTGAACGACCGTTTTGGTGTTCAGGTGCGCGGTGGTTGTGCCTGTGCCGGAACCTACGGCCATTTTTTACTAAACGTTACTCCCGAAGAATCGAAACGGATTACCGAAAAGATAAGTAGCGGTGATTTGTCTGAGAAACCTGGTTTTGTTCGTATTTCTCTTCACCCGACAATGACGGATGAAGAACTGGACATCATTATTGATGCCATCGGCGAAATTGCAGAACACCACAAAGAATGGGCAGAAGATTATATTTACGATGAACAGACCAATGAGTTTTATCACAAAGATGAAATGGATAAAAGTGAGCAAATTGAGCAATGGTTTAGATTCTAGTAAATAAAGGGAATAAGCTTTTTTGTTTTCTTTCGATAGCTTTCAAATTGTTCTTTATATTTTCCTGACAGGTATTTATCCAGAGCGGGAATATTCCAAAATGCAAACATGGAAAAAAGCAAAACCGGAATGGCTACTGAATAATAGTTTCTGGTAATGATGGCATAGGCACTCACCCACAAAACATCTCCAAAAAAATTAATGTGCATTGAATATTTAAACAATCCGATGGTGTACAGCTTTCCTTTATTTTCGGGATGCTTTTTCCAGAGATGTCGTTGTACTTCTGAAACCGTATTGAAACCAGAACCTACAATAAATAGCAGAATAGCAAAATAATCTATCCAGTCAATCGGTATTTCCCTGTTATAAACCAACAATGCGAATCCTATATAATATAAGGAGAAGGCCATCGGAACACTCACCGATTCTTCCCAGGGGATTTTTCTTTCCATCAGGTAAAGCATCATAAACGACATTCTGGCAAAAACTATAAAAGAAAAAGCAAGTGTAATTACCCGACTTTCATGATTTCCAGTTAAGAGGCTAATTCCTATTTTATCAAAAATAAGATCCCCTCCTCCACTAAATAAAATCCAATAGGCCAACAGAAGCAGAAACACTTCGATGGTGATAATGATTATTTTCTGCGGAATACTTTTTGATTTTACGCTGTACAAATCCATAACTAAAACCCAAGTTTTTCAGGATAAAAATAAACAACTGTGATTCCCAAAGCAATTCCCAATAGACCAACCAAAACTGAGAATACACCGATTACCCCTTTTTTTTTCCAAAAACTGTAAAGTCCGAAAAGGAAGAGCAGGGCTGAAATAATAAAAAGGGTAAGGATCATCGGGGATGTGGTTTAGGTTTTCAAAAGTAATAAAATAGGCTAACATTAGGAGTACGCGGAAAATCCGCGCACTAGTTATGGAAAATCCGCGCAGCAGTTATGGCTGTTTTTTCGAGGTAAACGACCGGAGGGAGTGACGAGAAATCCCCAAAGGAGCAAACGCTCTTCTTTGGGGATTTCTCCCGTTGGCCGAAATGAAATTTACTAAACTCAGAGCTTCAATTTCTCAGTAAACGATCTATTCTTCTGCACAATCTGCAAATAATAAACACCGTGTTGCTTGGTGCTAAGGTCTATTTTAAGTTCGTAATTCCCATTCATCAATTCAGGCTTTCCTGAAAATACTTTGTCGCCAAAGAAATTATAAACAACAATTTTAGGACTGCCTTCTGTTTTTAATGAAAAAGAAAGAGCAACGACTCCATCATCGATATTCAAATTAATATTTTCGATTGCCAATCGGTCGGCTTTGTTTTTAATACCTGCATCGCGCAATTCCATGTCCGAAACACCACTGCCTTCTTCACATTCAAAAAACATTCCGGGATGATGTGGATGTCCGGGTACACCCAATATCCTGACATCCATATTCTCGAAGTCTTTCAACTGATCAATCTCCATTTCCAGCTCCACTAGTTTCTCAAAATCTTCATCGAGATTGATGACATATTCTTCACCGTCATCCGATTGCCATGTCATCACCTTTAAATTATCCGAATCGGGAGAAACCAAAATTATCTTCGTGCTTTCCAAATCGTTATCGAAATCCATTGGCGTTCCGATAGAATAAAAAGAGTGCCCCCCCTGCCCTTGTACAAGCCTCACGTTTTTAGCATCATTGGTTTTAATGATGACAACTTTCTCATTATCACCGCCCTCAGTTTCAACAACTACATTAACCAAAACTTCATCCTCTCCATCAGCCCCAACATTAAAACCGGCCATCACATTATCTAAATCATCGCCTTCTTTTAAAACAAAGCTTGTGTCACTCACTACTTTTTTACCATCAATTACTTTTACGGTTTTAATCCTGACTTTCTGTTCGTTGTCATTCGTTTTTTCTTGAGCAGTGATGCTGAGCGGAATACCGAGCATCAGCATCGAAATAATCAACAGGTAAAATTTCATTGGATTCTTCATCTTTTTTTTATGTTTAAATTTGTGATGACAAAACTATCTTAAGCACTTGAATTCAATGCTTAAAGCCCGTTAAAAAAGGTTAAGGAAGGTTAAAGTTCCTATTTTTGAAAATGGGAATACCTAGTTCTGGGACAAAGAAAAGAAATTAGATTGTTTTGAGAAAATACCTTGCTGACAATCCTGCCCTGAAAATCATAACACTGCATGGGGCAGGGTACCGCTTGATTGGGGGGTGAGGATTTTGGATGAATTTACTTCACCCTCAAAACCTTTTCAACACCGGACACTTTTTTTATCTTGGCAATGAGTTCATTCAAATGATTAAAGTTTTTTACCAGTACAGTAATTTTTCCTTCAAAGCGTTTGCCTTTGGTTTTGAAGTTGACAGACCTCATTTTTATTCGAAGGTCAGCAGCTACCACGGCAGTAATGCTTCCAACCACTCCCAGTTCATCTTCCCCTAAAATACGCAGATTAATAGCCGAATGGGAATCTTCCTTTTGCTGCATCCATTTTACATCAAGTACGCGATAGGGGTAGCGTTCGCGCATACGTGAAGCATTCGGGCAATTGTTGCGATGTATAGTGATGCCACCCATTGTAGTAACAAAGCCAAATACCTTGTCGCCCTGAATAGGGTTACAGCATTTAGCTATTTTATAATTCACATTTTTTAAATTGTCACCAATATAGATCGTCTCATCTACCTGGGATTTTTCGGCTGATTTTATATCTGGTTTCTGTGCAGTTTCACTTGTTTTAACAGGGTTATTTTCCTTCTCAATAATTTGGAGAATAGTCTTTTTAAGATCAAGTAAATCTATCTTCTCTTCGGCAATTAAATAATAAAGGTCAATTCCGGTATCTAGTTTATAATGCCTGACTAATAAATTGATAATATCATCTGAAACTCTTATTTTCCAGTTCTTTAGCTTTCGGTTAAACAGTTCTTTTCCCTGTTCTGCTTCACGATATTTCTCTTCTTTCAACTGCCGCTTAATACGGCTTCGGGCCTTGTCAGTCGTAACAATTGCAAGCCAGTCTAACTTGGGTTTCTGCTTTTTTGAAGTAACAATACTGACCTTATCCCCGTTCTCTAAAACATGCCTGATGGGCACCAATTTATCGTTTACCAAACCACCAGTGCAGCCAGCACCTACATCGGTATGAATTTCATAGGCAAAGTCAAGCAATGTAGAACCTTTGGCCAATTGTTTCAAATCTCCTTTGGGTGTAAAAACAAAGATTGTTTCAGTTTTTCTTTTGCTTCCGGGCTGGTATGACTCATCATGAATAATTTGATCCGGATTTTCAAGAATATCGCGTACCTGACTTAACCAGTCTTCCGTATTTTTTTTACGCATTACTCCCTTATACTGCCAATGAGCCGCCTGCCCTTTCTCGGCATCTTCGTCCATGCGTTGCGATCGAATCTGAACTTCTACCCAACGTTTATCCTGTCCCATAACAGTTGTATGCAATGATTCGTAGCCGCTGGCTTTTGGTGTACTGATCCAGTCGCGCAACCGCTTTGGATTGGGTGGATAAATATTGGTGATGATGGAATAAACCTTCCAGCAATCTTCTTTCTCATTCTTCGCTTTTGAGTTCAGTACTACCCGAATGGCAAATAAATCATACACCTCATCAAATTCTACATTTTGCCGCTTCATTTTTGCCCAAATGGAAGGCACAGATTTGGTGCGCCATTTGATTTCAATATCAAAATGTTGCTTGAGCAATTCCCGCTCCAAAGGCCTCACAAAATCCTGAATAAAAACCTCACGCTTGGTTTTTGAATGCTTTATTTCTTCGCTTATTGTTTTGTAAATATCCGGGTGTTCAAAAAGCATCACCCTTTCTTCAAACTCAGTTTTGATGCGGTATAAGCCAAGTCGGTGTGCAATGGGAATGTAAATGTATTTGATCTCATTGATAAAAGCATCCCGTTTGTCACCAAGCAATTCAATATTTCTTATGTCGTTCAGGCGGTGAGCAAGGCGGATGAGAATGACCCGCATATCATCAACCAAAGAAAGGAAAAGGGTTCGAAATGCATCTGATTGAAAAGAAATACGCTCCGTTTGTAATTCTGAAATCCGGTGGAAACCCTCGACTATATCAGCCACATTGTCACCAAAGTCCTCACGGATTTGCTCAATCTTATAATCCGATTTCAGGTGAATAGCATGAAGTAATGAACAAATAGCGGAAGTTGGTCCGAGGCCTATTTCTTTCATGGCGGCAACAGCAACATTAAGCTCATGCAATATATAAGGGCTTCCGTCGCTTTGCGTAAAACCTGCGTAATGGGAATTTGCCAAATCAAAAGCCCTCTTGATGTCGTTTTTGTCTTCATTGCTTAATGGATGAAGACTGCACGTCATAAGCTCTTCAAAACGCTCTTGAATGAAAGACTCGTTTTTTTCCATATCGTTTAAGAAACGTTCTTATTAAATGAATGTTTTGCCGGCAAGTACTTAACGGACTGATCGTTATTGAACAGGCGTTTTAAAATTTAGTCGTCAGGCCACTATCTCGTCTTCGCGCAATAGTGGTCGGACGACTAACAATCTATTCAAAAAGTCGTCTGACAACTATTTTGATTTGGAGTATTAGTGGTCGGACGACGGATTTATCTTTAGTGTTCTTCTTCTTCCAAAGGATTGGGGTCTTTTGAAATTGAATCCCTCATTTTGGTATCGGCCTGAATATTCTGGAATTTATAATAATCCATTATTCCAAGGTTTCCCGAACGGAATGATTCAGCTATGGCCTTTGGAATTTCTGCCTCAGCCTGAATAACATTAGCACGTGCGTCCTGAGCTTTGGCTATCATTTCCTGCTCGGCGGCTACAGCCATCGCCCTGCGCTCTTCGGCTTTCGCCTGGGCAATATTTTTATCGGCATTGGCCTGATCCATTTGCAATTCGGCACCAATGTTTTTACCGATATCAATATCAGCAATATCAATGGAAAGAATTTCAAAGGCTGTGCCCGAGTCGAGACCTCTTGAAAGTACTTTTTTGGAAATACTGTCCGGGTTTTCCAATACTTCTTTATGAGAATTGGCAGAACCAATGGAAGAAACTATCCCTTCGCCCACACGGGCAAGAACGGTATCCTCACCAGCACCACCCACCAATTGGTCAATATTGGCACGAACTGTTACCCTGGCCACAGCAATAAGCTGGATACCATCTTTAGCCACAGCGGCTACGCGCTTAGTGTCAATCACCTTTGGATTCACAGACATTTGAACGGCTTCCAGAACATCGCGACCTGCAAGGTCAATAGCAGTAGCTGTTTTAAAGTCCAGTAAAATATTGGCTTTATCGGCTGAAATAAGCGCATTTACTACCGATTGTACATTTCCCCTTGCCAGGAAGTGCGCTTCCAAATCATCACGCTTAAGATGAAGACCGGCCTTGGTTGCAGCAATCAAACTACCGACAATAACACCGGGAGGCACTTTCCGCCAACGCATCAACACCAATTGAAGCAGTGAAATACGAACCCCAGAAACAAGGGCTGTGAACCACAAGCCAACCGGGATAAAATAAAACAAGACCCACAATAAAAATATGGCACCTACGCCCATCGCAATAATTACATATACATTTTCCATGACTATTTTTTTATTTGTTTAATGAAAATTTTATTTCCTGATATTTTAATGATTTCAATTACTGTTTCGGGATCAACAAATTCTTCCATTGCACTTACTTCAAAGAATTTGTCATTAAAGTTTGCCTTTCCCATTGGTGCACAACGTCCAATTGTAGTTCCCCTGTCACCAACTTTTAAACCAG
>QMPA01000132.1 GCA_003650365.1 Bacteroidota bacterium
AGGAATTCTAAAAATTATGAGAGACTCAATCAAACATCTGTTACTATGGTACATTTATCAGCCATAAGAATTATGTTGAACCGTTTTTAGACAGCTTCTAAGAATTAGAAAGGAATAGGATTAAGAAGATTAAGGTTAATGGTTAAGTTGCAAACTTAACCCAGTGCGTAGAAAAAAAACCACGAATGCATGAATAATTATTCGTGCATTCGTGGCGCTAAAATGTAATTTCAAAAGGTATTTAGTTTGCCTTCACAATTTTATGGTTAAAAATCCTGCTATCCACACTAATTTTTACCACATAAGTTCCATTTGGAAAGTTTGCAATATCAATGGTTTTTTGTGTAATACCTCGTTTTGAAATTCCATTTTCGCTGAACATCAACTGTCCATATATATTGTAGACATTCACTTCAAAACTTTCTGCATCATCAGTGTTTATAGTAAATTTCAATTGGTTGCTTACCGGATTTGGGAAAACATTCGTAAACACATTTCCATGAAGTTCATTCTCTCCTACATCCATCAGATCCCTGTTTCCTGTCGCATACCAAAGCGGCCATTTCGCCACATCAATCAAAATTGAAGCTTCTCCCGTAGGGGAAATTTTATCAGCTTGCAGTCCAATTATACCAACAACCTCGGTGCCTGAATTATCATTTGCACTAAAAACTAATTTATCATCCAATTTTGAATAGTTGGGGAATCCCAAATCCGCATTATCAAAAATTGTTTGTACATCACCGGTTTCGAGGTTTGCACCCATTATTAATACATCATCCGTATTTTGATCGTAATAATCGAAAGCAAGGATGTAAGGTGTGTTTTTCGATAGTGAAGGGTTGCCAATGCTTATGCCTTCGGACAGACCACTAAATAACTTAAATATTTCACCGTCTCCCCAATTGTTGCTGGCATTGTTCCATACTTTGATGAAGCCAACATCCCAATAATCAATGTCGTCACCATCATCGTTTTGAAGCTCGTTGTAAGCATCATAAACAAGGTATTGCCCGGTATAATCCCATTCGATAGCATCGGCATAAAGTACATTATTCACAATAACACCTTCTGAAAAAGTAGGACTATATAGATGGTATTTTGCCCATTGGGCCTTGCCAAAATCATAAACCCATATCGCCGAATCAATAGAAGTTGTAATGGCTGCAATGCGCATCCCGTCTTTTGAAACAGCCACATTATCCCAAATTAACTCCTGCGAAATGACTGTTTCAGTAAAAGGCTCGGTCATTTCAATACGTGCCATTTCACTGGCGTTAGTAATCATTACTCCCACAGAACCATTGTCAACAAGGCTTGGCCTGCGTTTTAATTTTGTAGTACTAATTGCTGTATATTCGGTAGCTGCTGTATTGGAAATATACAAGCTGGTTTGATCGCTTGGATTCACATCATAACTCAAAATATAATCCTGTCCCGGGTTTACTTCAATTTCTCCGGGGGAACCGGAACCCTCATCGCCACCAGGTGCAGCATCGCCAATTCCAACGGCATGAAATGCATTCGCAACGGCTTTATGTTCAGTTGTGTTATTTCCATAAATATCTTTTGCTGCCTGCTCAAAGGCAAGACGGCAATCGATAAACTGTGACGATTTGGTCATGTAAACAGACAATGCACGATAGAATAGTTTCTCGGCCTTATTTTTTGAAATGTTTTCAGCAAGCTGATAATAAGCATAGTTGATGATTCCACTGTTGATGTGAACACCACCATTGTCATTGCTTCCTGTATATTTTTCGTTTACATGCATGGGTTGGTAGGAAGGATCGTTGAAACTACTTCCTCCATTGTGTGGATTCGACAAATCGCGCATTGTACCTGTTGGAAAATATTGGCTGTCGTCAGGTGTAATTGTTTCGCCCATTTGCCAGTTTGAACGGTCAACCATTGCCCCGGCAATATCTGCCATTGATTCGTTTATCGCACCGGGCTCGTTTTGGTATTCCAGATTTGCCGTATTTTGGATAACGCCATGCGTCATTTCGTGGGCGGCAACATCCAATCCGCCGGCAAGCGGATAAAAAACACCACCACCATTGCCATAAAACATCGCTTTACCATTCCAGTAGGCATTGGCCAGACTCCCACCATTTTCATCGGCTACATTTACGATTGAAATGATTGTGCCACCTTCACCATTTATTGAATTGCGGCCGTGTGTTGTCCGGTAGTAATTGTAAGTAATATTGCCATTATAATGGGCCGAAACTGAACTTGCATCGTTCCATGTATTATTCGAAGAAGCAACATGGGTAATGTTATCGTTGTTCGTATTGTTTGCATTCAACGTCAGGATGGCACCAACCGGATTGTCCGGTAATTCTCCCTGACCGGGATTAAACATAGGTAATGTGGCGTTCAATAAATAATAATAGCTACCCACTTTGTAGGTATCGATTGTCCTGTTTTGTCCGTTCAGGTCAGTGGCATTGGCAGTAGCCGGACCGTCGGAACAAGTATTGTTGTATTTGTTGATGATTTCGCCGGTTTGGGCATCAACAAAATACTCCCATCTTTCCAAAAAGTTTGGCCTTAATGTGATGTGCCATGCTAATTTTTCAGAATTTATTTCTCTGTCGTAATGGTAAATTACCAATTCTGAAACTGCCTTCTCGTATTCCAATTGTTTGATGTCAAAAGATTTAACATCTCCAATTGTTGCTATTTTGGAAATATCTTCGAAAGCAATATTTTCTGCAGAAAGCATTTCATATTTTGGAATGATGTTTTTGATATTTGGTGTCGGGAAATAGGTTCCATTGAATACATTTAAAACACCATTGCTGCCATGCAAGATAATTTGTCCGCCATAAACTTTAATGCCTTCAAAATACTGCTGCATTTTAATATGGGTGAAGTTTAATTCGTCTTGCCAAACTTTCATACTGACAAACTCCTGATCCACATCTTTTATTTGCATCGACTGTGCAATGGGTTTGAGGTAAGAATAAGCTGCACTTATCACACTCTCGTTGTCGCGGCTTGCAAAACTTGCACCGGTTTCAGGACTTCCTTCAACAAACATCAGCAGTCCGTTTTGTTCGTATTTGGAGTTAGAAAAGTTTTTATTGTTCAAAGTTTTTCGAAATGGAATGCTTTTGTAATCGTAATTTTCTGTGTTCCGGCTGCTTTCTTCTGCATCGGTGATTTTTTCAAGTTGGGCAGTTGGTACTTTTTGCCCGGATGATTTCAGACTTGTTTTTTTCTTTGCTAAGAATGGGTTTTCAGCTTTTTGCGCAACTGCTTGAATTCCGGACATTAAGAAAATGCCGGCAATAAACAGTAAAAAATATTTTTTTTTCATAATAATGGGTTTTACTTTTGCTTTGTTTGATTTATCAAAATTTTGTAAAAGTCTGATAGCTCGTCAGCTACTTGATCGCTATCTTTATACCAGACCATTTTATTGTCCACAGTCTTTGTTTTTAATTGGATGAAATTGCTCATGTTTCCCGGGCTGTTCAGTCTCAAGGTGTCTAGCCCCAAAGCGTAAACCTGTCTAAATATCTTTTTTGTCTGGCTCTTTTTGAGTTGTTTCAGCAAAACAGCTTCTTTCGTAATATTATCCGACTTCGACAATTGACCATTCGAAAGCAATTTGTAAACGATGGTTTGATTCGTAAATCCACCCGACGATCCAAAACGCAATGTTTGGGGGTTGTCAACAAAAATCTCCTTTTGTGTACTACAGGACAAAAGGAGAGAAAACAAAATAATTGCAAAAATATACCTCATGAAAAAATACAAATTTATATAACAGCTTATAAAAATACAAATTTCCAGAAATATTTCTTTAAATCCAAATTAATACAAAAACTTTTTAGTTTTACAGTTGAGAAAAAATGGCAAAAAAAACAATACGTATTATTCCTTCACCATTAGTGCTTGCTATTATTTTGAGCTTTGTGGTGTATTTTCTGGCACTGCTTTTTACTTCTTCGCCGGAGACCGAAAATGCTTATCCCATTTTATTGATGAACTATTACCAAAAAGGCTTTTGGGATTTGTTGGCTTTTGCCATGCAAATGATGCTTATCCTGGTTTTAGGGAATGTGCTGGCTTTAACACCGTTTTTCCAAAGCCTAATCAAATTTATTCTTTCACGTATTAACAGCGCCTCTTCTGCACTTTTGCTAACTGTATTCTTCAGCATTATATTGACTTGGTTTAATTGGGGATTGGGTTTAATATTTAGTGCTTTGTTGGTTCGTTCTATCGCGGAAAAAGCCAGGCTGAATTCTTTGAAAATTAATTATCCTTTATTGGTGGCTGCAGCCTATTCAGGTATGATGATATGGCATGGTGGATTGAGTGGGTCCGCACCCCTTAAAGTAGCTGAATCCAACCACTTTTTAAGTGATGTAACCGGCATCATTCCTGTAAGCCAGACCATTTTTTCGACAATGAACCTTGTTTTGTATGCGTCTTTTTTAATCCTCATTCCTTTGACATTTTTTCTGCTTTCCAAGATAAAGATAAATCGTTATACGCCACTCTCAGATTTACCGGAACATGTTAGCGTTTCACAGTCAGACACAAAGTTGAAAAGGAACTATCTGGGTTTAGTTTTTGGAGCGGTATTGGCTTTTATTGTGGTTTACCAGTTTTATCTGTTTGGTTTTTCGACCCTGAATATTAATTTAATCAATCTTATTTTATTGTCGTTGGGACTCTTATTGTACGCCAACTTGGATCAATTTATGAATGCGGTAAAAACAGCTATTGTTTCTTCAGCCGGTATTATGATACAGTTTCCTATTTATGCCGGAATTATGGGCCTCATGAAATATTCAGGCCTGGCAGAAGTTTTTACCCAAAGCCTTATTTCTATTTCCACACCACTTACGCTCCCTGTTTTTGGATTTTTCAGTGCAGCAGTTGTAAACTTTTTTGTTCCCAGTGGGGGTGGCCAATGGGCCGTGCAAGGCCCCATTTTGGTTGAAGCGGCACAACATCTGGGTGTTTCAATGCCAAAAATAATTATGGCACTTGTGTACGGCGATCAGCTTACTAATATGATTCAACCGTTTTGGGCGCTTCCTCTGCTTTCAATTACGGCCGTAAAAGCAAAGTCAATTATTCCTTACACTTTTGTGGTGATGATTATAGGTGGATTGGCCTCTATTGTTGTCCTTCTCTTATTTTGAGTTCCTTGTGTGGATGATGCGATTACACACTCAGTATTCGTCAAATCCAGGCCGTACAAATTCTCGTGCTTCCGGAAATTCCAATTCAATATTGTAGCACAAACGCTGTAAAAGGACGAGGATTTCAAAAATACTATCAGCTGATTCGGGCAAGGTGTCCAGAACAAGTTTCCATGCTGCCATCGAGCGATCAAGTAAGACCAGTGTACTTTTAGCTGCGCCAACTGAATCTTTGATTTCCATTTCACTATCCTCGGTTTCTACTTCTTTTCCACGGCTGTAAAAGCATCTTGAAAGTTTGAGGTAAACCTGCAATTGGTAGCGCAAAATAACTTCGAAGAGGTCATCGGTTTTCATATCCGACGAACCATTTTTTCCTTCCGGCATTCTGATGGCAGCACCCTGGTCAGTTTCCACGGTTTGAAGTCCAAATTGTTCAACAGCCTCATCAAACCAATCATCCACAAGGTCTTCGTATAAACGGCCGGCTTTTAGTACGGTATTACTTTTAGCATCGCGCTGAAACAAATCGAAGTTCTTTTTTTGTTTGGGTGGGTCAAATGCTGTAAGGCTCACTTCCTTTGCTTCTGCATGTTGGTTCAGCCAATGAATAGTTTTAGGAAGTTGCTGTTCAAGTTGTTTCCAGAACAAACGATTTGTTTCGTCATCGGTATTTTTTCCGGCAGGAACAAAAGCTTCACATCTGCTTGTATAAGCACATCGCGCACACCATCTGTCACAAAAATTAAAAATGTGGGTAATCTGATTTGGATTATTTTCAGTCATGATTTAATTGATAAAAGGCAAAAATAGATCAAAACAATTGAAACAAAAAACCGTATCGCCACTAAAGAAATATTACCTATTATTGTGCAACAAAGTAAAATCATTAAAAACCCTAAAATCATGAAACAATTCTTTAAATTTATGTTTGCCTCATTGTTAGGCACATTACTCACTTTTATTGTCATCTTTCTATTTTTCGCTGTTATAATTGCGGGTATTGTTGCCACAGCCGAATCTGATGATGTAAGCATTAAGCAACACACCATTTTATATGCCAACTGGAAAATACCCATCAAGGACAGAAGCTCCGATAACCCTTTTGAAGGTTTTGACTTCGCCACAATGGATTCGAAAAAACCACTCGGCCTGAATGACATCCTGAAATCACTTGAAAAAGCTTCCGGAGATCCTAATATTGATGGCCTGTTTTTAGACATGGAAACCGTTCCCGCAGATATTGCTACCTCTGAAGAAATCAGGAACAAACTACTCGAATTCAAAGAATCAGGAAAATTCATTCTCAGCTATGCCAATGGCTACGATCAAAAAGGCTATTACCTTGCCTCAGTGGCTGATGAAATATACCTGAATCCAGAAGGAATGATCCTGTTTAAAGGTTTAAGCGCACAACTGTTGTTTTTCAAAAACATGCTGAGTAAACTGGATATTGAGATGCAAGTTGTCCGTGGCCCCAACAACAAATACAAAGGTGCTGTTGAACCACTCATGCTGGATAAAATGAGCGAAGCCAACCGCGAACAAATGAGCGTGCTACTTAACTCCATTTGGGGAAAAATTATTCAGTCTCTCTCAGAAAGCCGTGGAATTCGCATAAACGACCTCAATGAATATGCCGACAATTTGGAAGTAACGGATGCTAAAAAAGCATTGGAATTGAACTTTGTTGACGGTCTTGTTTACCGCGATGAGATACTGAACATATTAAAAGAAAAAACCGACACGGATAATGATGATGATCTAAAAGTAGTAAGCTTTGGAAAATATGCCAAGGCGAAAGTCGGCACGAAGAAAAAAAGAAGCAAGAATAAAATTGCTGTGGTTTACGCACAGGGCGGAATTGTTCAGGGAAAAGGTGGCTCCGATGAAATTGGTTCAGCAACTATCTCGAAAGCCATTCGCAGTGCCCGCCGAGATGATAAAGTTAAAGCCATTGTTTTTCGCGTAAATTCAGGAGGTGGCGATGCCCTTGCCTCTGAGGTAATCCGCCGCGAAGTGGAATTGGCCAAAGCCGAGAAACCTGTTATTGTTTCCATGGGAGATTATGCGGCATCGGGAGGATATTGGATTTCTACCAATGCCGATTATATTTTTGCACAACCTACAACCATTACCGGGTCGATAGGTGTTTTTGGTATTATCCCAAATTTCAAGAACTTCTTTAACAAAAAACTAGGTATTACTTTTGATTATGTAATGACCAATAAAAACGCCAATTTTATTGATGTAATGGCACCGATGAGTGATTTTCAGCACCAGAAAATAAATGAATCAATTGTGAAAATTTACAACGATTTCACGCAATTAGTTGCCACTACCCGAAACCTTGATGTGGCCTATGTTGACAGTATTGCCCGAGGAAGGGTTTGGACAGGTATTGATGGATTGGAACTTGGGCTTGTTGACCAAATGGGCGGACTTGAAGATGCCATTGCTTTTGCTGCCGAGAAAGCCGAACTGGGCGATGATTATCGTTTAAGCGATTACCCCGAAAGAAAAGAGTTTATTGAACAATTGATTGAAGAACTAACAAGCAATATTCAAACTCGAATTATTGCAAACGAACTGGGTGAATTTAATACCTATTACGACCAAATTCAAAGTATGCAAAAAATGAAAGGTGCACAGGCCAGACTGCCATTTTTCATGTCGATTAATTAAGCATTAATAAAACAAGAGCGGGATAAGGGTGGTGAAAGCTACTGTTATCCCGTTTGTATTTAGGATTATTCGGCAAGTTGTATATGGATATAAGAAGTTGGCATTCATTGTTGAAATTTCGCACATAGAATTAAAAAACACGGACTGAAAAGATTGATTAACTTTAGACTTGAATAATTGAAATGTTATGACCAAGGAAAATGCAATAAAACTATTCCAAGACCAAAGAGTCCGAGTACTTTGGGACAAAGAGAAAGAAAAATGGTTTTTTTCGATAGTAGACATCATAGGAATTTTAACTGAAAGCCCTAATCCCAGAAAATATTGGAGTGTTCTTAAAACCAGACTTAAAAAGGAGGGTAGCGAGTTGACTACAAATTGTAGTCAACTGAAAATGCAATCTGCCGATGGAAAATTCTACAAAACAGATGTTGCTGATACAGAACAACTCCTGAGACTAATTCAATCAATCCCATCACCAAAGGCAGAACCTTTTAAGGTTTGGTTGGCTAAAGTCGGATATGAACGTATTGAGGAGACAGAAGATCCTGAAAAAGCATTTGACCGAGCAATAGAAACCTACCTTAAAAAAGGGTATTCTAAGAATTGGATAAATCAACGATTAAAAAGTATTGAAGTCAGAAAAGAATTGACTGATGAATGGGAATTCCGAGGAATAAAAAAAGGATTGGAATACGCTATTCTTACTAACGAAATAACAATGGCGTGGTCTGGATTTACAACCAAAGAATACAAAGAATTTAAAGATTTAAAGAAAGAAAACCTGAGAGACAACATGACCAATCTTGAATTGGTTTTAAACATGCTTGCAGAAGCAACAACAAAAGAGATTTCAAAAGAAAAGAAACCTAAGACTTTTACAGAGAGCAAAAAAATTGCTAATCAAGGCGGAACAATTGCAGGAAATACAAGAAAAGAAATTGAAGAGAAAACAGGAAAAAATGTAATATCTCCACTAAACGCTAAAGAATTAGGGACGAAAAATGAAAATAAAGAGATTGAAGAATAAACAACGAAATGCCAACAGCAAATAATACCCCATAGCCGGTTTAGCAGTTATTAAGAAAAATGAGAAGAAATATTAACATACAAGTAATCAACAAAAACCCTACAAACAATCGCCTACATTTTCATAACCAAACCGCCCGTAACCAATGCTGAAAAAAATTTCCAAATAGAAAATATATTTGGAGAAAGGTAAATTATTATTTACTTTTGCAATAGATTTTAAAGAGAACTGAATAATGAAATGTTCTGAATTATTTCGACTTCTAAAAAAAAGAAGGATGGTATCCAGTTTCACAAAAAGGATCTCATGTTAAAATGAAACATGATAAAAGAGATGGAACAATTATTTTTCCGAATCACGGAAGTCAGGAAGTTGGAAAAGGACTTGAGAAAAAAATTCTGAAAGACGCAGGAATTGAATTTTAAAACTAATGCCATGAAAACGATAAAGAAAAAAGTAAAAATAATAGTTGAAAAAACAGAGACTGGATTTTCTGCATATTCTGAGGAATTTCCAATTTTTACAACCGGAC
>QMPA01000133.1 GCA_003650365.1 Bacteroidota bacterium
ATTGTAACAACTTAAGATTATACAAATGAAAAAAATTAAAATACTCTTTATTGCATTACTCTTCCCTGTTCTGGCATTCTCTCAAGGTGCTGAAATAATTCCTTTTGTGGGATATATGTTTGGTGGCAGCATGAATTTTTATGAAGGCAAATACAGGGTAACCGATGGTATGGATTACGGAGTATCTGTTCTTGTGCCCGTTCGTGATGTTGTTGATGTGGAAATAAATTATACACGAATGGATAGTGAGGGCAAATTTACTGCCTATAAAGCAGGTTTCTCTGATCTACAGACCAACATGAGCACCAACTATTTTCAGATAGGTGTGGTGAAAGCCATCTCGAAGAGCAATCCAAAAATAACACCCTTTGGTTCCTTCTCACTGGGAGCTACCTGGTTTGATTTTGCTGATTACGACGATACCTGGTTGTTTTCAATCACAGCGGGTGTGGGGGTTAAATTTATGTTTTCAGACCATGTAGGCATTATGCTTCGTGGTCGTTTTATGGTGCCCATGTTTTTTGGTGGTCTGGGCTTTTATGCCGGAACAGGAGGTTCGGGTTTAAGCATGAACAGTTACGCAGCTATCCTTCAGGGCGATTTTAATGCCGGACTGATTATTAAATTGGGGAATTGATTAATAAAATACCTGTCCTCCTAAAGTCAATCCTGAACATTGGAATATACTTGTTCAAATTGATGGTTGTTTGGGATTAAGCCTTTGTGGACTAAACTTCCCAACTGAAGATTCACATTTTATTGAATCAAAAAAATAGGGGAGAAGATTGTGATTCTAGAGGAATCGTAAAAAAAAACCAAAGCAAATAAAAGACCCTGAAAACATATTGGTTTTCAGGGTCTTTTGCCTGTCGGAGTGACAAGACTTGAACTTGCGACCTCTTGACCCCCAGTCAAGCACGCTACCAACTGCGCCACACCCCGTGATTATTTTTTAAGGCTGCAAAGATAATTCTTTTTTGTAAAATAGAAATGTAAAAAAGGAAGGATTATTTTCAGTACAGTGCAAAATTAAAAGTCTTTTATTAACATCTTAAAAGTCTCAGGTCTAAAAACCTAAAAAGCTTCAATCGTTATTTTTTTTGGGGGTCGATTTCTGCAAGGTTCCGCATCCTGTCGTGCAGCCTTAACAGCCTTTTGAAATGCTATACGTTCTTCGGGCAAGCCATCGTATTTTTTTTGATAAAAATTCTTTGCTTTTTTCTTTTCTAAATTCAATGCTTTCATTTTTCGGTCAAAGTCCTTTAGCTCGGGCTCGTTTTTTAAGGCTTTCTCCCGTAATAGAAATGCGCATTGCTGATCAGCGTAAGTTTTGGCATCTGCAAGAATTTCTGCGCCACTCATCTTTTGTGTGTCAACAGATTTTGCTGCATTACTCTGGTTTTCATTCGTACAGGCCGTAAAAAGTATCCCTGTCACAATTGCCAATACGAAGTAAAATGCTTGCATTATTTTCATTGATTTTCTTCTTCCATTTTTGCCCTTTCTTTTTCCATCTCACGAATCTCGTTCATCCGGTCACAGGCTGTTAGTTGTTTGTTCGCTCTTTCCAAAGCTTTGTTGAATTTCTTTTTCAGATCTTCAATTTGCAGATATCTAATTTTAATTTTTTCCTCTAAGTCAAATTTTAATTTATAAAGTGACTTTTCCTTTTCCTTAAGTTTCCAGTTATTTTCTTGCAAAGCAGCATCGTATTTTGCTATTTCCCATTGGCAATTAACGTCAGCCATAGCCAGGGCATCTGCTTCAATCTGTTCAATACTGAAATGCTTTTGTTTTATACCAGCCGGGCCCTCTTCCTGTGTCGTTTTTCCTGATGTTGAGCAGGATACAAACTGTATAAATACTGCGAAAGCGAGAAGATAAAAGATCCTTTTCATTTAATGTTTATTTTTGCGCAAAGGTAAAAATTTTCACCTCATTTTTTGGGAAGAGATAAATCGTTTCAGACAGAATGTCACTTTCAACAATAAATTATTGTTGTGGCATTTAATTTGATCGGACTTGACAAATTCAAATTTAAGATTGACAAAGATGGAAAAAACCAAATGTTTGATTATTGGTTCCGGTCCTGCCGGATATACCGCTGCTATTTATGCATCGCGCGCTGACCTGAGTCCTATATTGTATGAAGGCATGGAGCCGGGTGGACAATTAACAACCACTACCGAAGTAGACAACTTTCCGGGTTATCCCGAAGGAATTGATGGTCCTAAAATGATGGAAGACCTGAAAAAACAGGCTGAGCGTTTCGGTTCTGATATCAGGTGGGGAATGGTCAATAATGTTGATACAAGCCAAAGACCCTTTAAAGTGAGTATTGATGACGGTAATGAACTGCTGGCTGAAACAGTAATTATTGCTACCGGTGCAACAGCAAGATATTTAGGATTGGAATCGGAAGAGAAGTTTAAAGGGGGAGGTGTTTCTGCATGTGCTACCTGCGATGGATTTTTCTACAAAGGAAAAGATGTTGCTGTAATTGGTGGAGGTGATACCGCGGCTGAAGAAGCTACTTATCTTGCAAATCTTTGTAACAAAGTTTACCTGATTCACCGCCGCGATGAACTGCGTGCCTCCAAAGCAATGGTGAACCGTGTAATGAATACCCCCAATATTGAAGTGCTTTGGGATACCGAAGTAAAAGAGGTTGTTGGTGTCGAACAAGGATTTACAAAGGCCTTGGATGGAGCCATTTTATTCAATAACAAAACAAATAAAGAATTCAAAATTGATATTGAAGGCTTTTTTGTAGCCATCGGCCACAAACCCAATAGCGATCTTTTTGTCGATAAGCTGGAAATGGATGAAATCGGTTATCTGATTACAAAAGGCGATTCAACAGCCACCAGTGTGGAGGGGATTTTTGCCGCTGGTGATATCCAGGACAAACACTTTCGTCAGGCCATTACTGCTGCCGGAACTGGTTGCATGGCAGCTATTGAATCTGAAAGATTTTTAGGAGAACAGCAGTAAACGTAAAGCTTAAAAGTTGGGAGATTATTAAGGGGGCATCTAATAATTACTTCACATCAAGAAAGGAATTAATAGAAGTACCCTAAACCTTCAATCATCAACAGCTAAGCCACTAACGGGTTTTTATTTTATTCTACATTTGCATTCGTTCAAAAAAAGCATCCATGGAAGTAAGCAGGATTTTTGATTTACTAGACCAATACGAAAACAAATACCAACCCAAAGACGATGTATTGGCAGGTAAGGAAAATGGAAGGTGGGTAAAATATAGTTTAAAAACCTATCGGGAAATGGCCGACAACATTAGTTATGGCTTAATGAAACTCGGTGTAAAAAAGGGCGATAAAATAGCAACCATCTCTAACAACCGTCCCGAATGGAATTTTCTCGACATGGGTATCGCCCAGATTGGTGCCGTTCATGTTCCCATTTATCCTACGATTAGCGAAGAAGATTACCGCTACATTTTAAATCATGCCGAAGTCAAATATTTATTTGTTGCCGGTGCAGAATTGCTACGGAAAATCAAACACATTATTCCTGAAATCAAAAACCTTGCTGATGTTTATACCATCAATAAAATTGATGACTACAAACACCTGAGCGATTTGGTTGAATTGGGAAAGGAAAATAGGGACAAAGCTAAACTTGAATCTGTAAAAACTGTTATCGACAAAGATGATGTAGTAACGCTGATATACACTTCGGGTACTACCGGTTTTCCAAAAGGAGTAATGCTTTCGCATGATAATTTACTGAGTAATGTTAAAGCAACTTACCATATTTTTCCGGTTGACGAAACTTCCCGCGGACTGAGTTATTTGCCGCTTTGCCATGTTTACGAACGTATGGTGAATTATGTTTTGCAGTATAAAGGTGTTTCGATTTATTATGCCGAAAACATGGCGACTATTGTGGATAATATCCAGGAAATTCATCCACATATAATGACAACCGTCCCAAGATTGCTCGAAAAAGTTTATGATAAAATCATGGCCAAAGGCCGAAAACTATCAAGCATACAAAAGCAAATATTTTTCTGGGCAGTAAATCTCGGCCTTCGTTTTGAGTTTGACAAATCCAATCGTTTGCTTTACAATGCACAACTTAAATTGGCCAACAAACTCGTTTTTAAAAAATGGAGAGCAGCCTTTGGTGGCGAAATGCGCGTAATTGTTTCTGGCGGCGCTGCGCTGCAACCCCGTTTGTCTGCCATTTATAATGCTGCCCAAATTCCTGTTCTTGAAGGTTATGGAATGACAGAATCTTCACCGGTAATTGCTGTAAACACTTTCAAAAAAGGTGAGCACAAAGTAGGAACAGTTGGACCACCGCTGGAAAATGTTGAAGTGAAGATATCAGATGTTGGCGAAATTCTTGTCAAAGGTTCGTTGGTTATGAAGGGCTATTTTAAGGAACCGGAAATGACAGCAGAAGCAATTGTTGATGGCTGGTTGCACACTGGTGATGTAGGTAAACTTGAGCATGGTCTGCTAAAAATTACCGGTAGGGTAAAAGAAATTTTTAAAACTTCAATGGGCAAATATATTTCTCCTGTTTTGCTTGAAAATAAAATCAAAGAATCACCTTTTATTGACCAAATTATGGTGGTTGGTGAAAACCAAAAATTTGCTGCTGCACTCCTCGTTCCTGATTTCGAATATTTAAAATCGTGGTGTAAAATTAAAGAAGTAAAATACACCAGTAACAAGGAAATGATCAATAATAAAGATGTTAAGGCGCGCTACAAAAAAGAAATTGATTGTTTTAACAAACAATTTGGTGATTCAGAAAAAATCAAAAAGTGGACACTTATTGATCACGAATGGACCATCGATTCCGGTGAAATTACGGCCAACCTGAAAGTAAAACGCAGCCATATTCATAAGAAATTTGAGAAAATAATTCTAGGGCTTTTTTCCTAAGCCATTCTATGCATTAATTGCTATTTTTGTGGTAATATAGAATTTAGGGAACCAAGACAAATATGCTCAATTTCGACAACCTCAGTATCATTCTATTTATTCTCCCGGTTTACCAGATGATGTTTTACGCAGTACAATTGATTACGCTGCGCAAAAAGAATGATCCGTCCAGACGTCCCCTCGGTTTTATGATGCTGTTAATGCTGCTTTACCTTGTGATTAACGCAAGCAGATACCTGGGCTACTCCCATATATTCGAATACCTTTATATTATACAACTACCTATTTTACTCGCCGTTATACCTACTTATAATTTGTATTTGCGCGCAATAATGAATGCTCCCGATACATTCTTCGCGAGGCAGCCACTCATTTATTATCTCCCTTCTTTTTTTATTTTACTGCTTAATGTAGTGGCTTTTGTAAATATGAATACGGACCAAGTCAACATTTTTTTATCAGCAGAAAGTTCGCTGTCGACCATTACGGACAATGCGATACGTTTTGCTGTCCTTGTATTTTTATTGGGCAATGCAGGCTTTATTACTACTCAGGTATTTTTTACACCGTTTCAATATAGGCGTGCGATTGCTAATCTGGTTATTACCCGGAAACACGATACTGCATTTGCACCACATTTTCAAAAATCATGGTCACATATTATTGTAGTTGCAGTTATTGGTTTCGTGGTACTAAATGCGGTGATGAATTTTTTAACGCCTGCATACAATCAATTACTTTCTGCATTTTTTAATGTGGGGATACTTGTTTCCGGAGGGCTTGCTGGTTATTACAGTTTAAAACAAAACAAGCTTTATTTAGAAGTTGCCAGTGTAGAAACAGAAGAAATAGAAACTGGAGGTAATACAGATTTTCCAATCCGGAAAAAAAGTGAAGCTGAAAATGATCATGCCGAAACAATAAGTAATGAAGAAGCCAGTAATATTATTTCCCGATTGCAACATCACCTTGTTAGCGATAAGCCATATCTTAACAGCAAACTCAGTGCAATAGATCTTGCAAGAGAGATTGACACAAGCAAACAAAACCTAACCTACATTATCAACAATGTAATGGACAGTAACTTTTATGGCATCATTAATAAACACAGGGTGATGGAGGCCAAGAGATTGCTTAAGCTACCCAAGAATCAGAATTACAATCTTGATGTTATTTCACAAATGGTAGGCTTTCAATCGAAATCATCTTTTAATGGATGTTTTAAAAAGATGACGGGACAAACTCCATCAGAATATAGAAAGATTTATGGGAAAAATGGGATAGAAAATTAAAACCAGGAATAGGTTTTTTAGGCTCTATGTCGTATTAAGTGGGTGACTAAAAAGTGCTACTACCATCATATCACAATCTGTTATCAATAAATTCCAAAAATCAAAGAAACAAATAACAAAACTTGTCCGTACGGATAAAACCCAAAATTCAATTTTGCAAATTACAAACGCCACATTGCAATTATTTTAATGTTCATTTGAAATCCACCTTATTTGATGGTGTTTATGTTCTTTTTGTTATACATATTATTTCTTATTTGGAAGGATGGAAGGGTGGAAGAAGTCACTAAATCATCCATCCTTCCTTCCTTTTTTCTTCCATCCTTCCAGTCGTATTTCGATGAAGCGCCCTATGGGTGCAATTCAAGTCCACCTTCTTTGAGGGTGGATTCTTTAATTACGTAGCAATTAGCACCTAAAATACGCCTGATGTAGTTTGCTTTTTTGTTTTAATAATAATGCATACTTGATTGTTGTTTTTGATTATTGATCATTATTTGTGATTTGATTATTGTGATTTGTTATTATCTGAAACCTTACCCACCCCATTCGACACAGAGCCGTTTTCTATTTCAGCTATTGCTGATTTCCTTTTACAATAACTTTCTTCCGGAATACAGGATAAAGCATATTGTCCTTGATTATCAGTATCAATGCAATAATATAGAAGCTGTCCAACATCAATGTAAAAAAGTATTCCTGAACAGTAGAATTGTAATAGCCGGTAAGCAGGATAAGAAAAACTATTTGTATCAATAAATAAACAGCAAAATTGACCCCCAACGACTGAAAGGCCTGCCTTCGTTTCAAGACAAAGAAAAGAAACAATTGCCAGGATAAAATGATAACGAAGGGTTGTAAAATGCCTCCTACTTCTTGAGGATAGTTTCCTTTGCGACCATCAATACGGGTAAAAACTACAAATTCATAAGCCTCACTGCTTTTCGACTTTCTTTTATACTCAATCCGTGTGTCATCTTTTATAACATCCAGGGTATAATTTGTAGTGCTCACTACTAATTTTGCATAAACTGTTTCCAGCCCTGCCTGCCATCCTGTAAAAACCAATAAGGTGATTAATAAAAGTAATATGATTTTATTCCTTGTTGAAGACAGTAGTTTCATGAAGTTTTTATATTATTTGTTCGACTTTTCCTCCAATTCTTCTTCAGTATCCCAAGTGCTTTTATAGCGCCAGGCCCATATCAGAAATACCATGAATCCGAACAAGATATTCCAAAGGTAATCATGTACATAATGAAACAATTGTTCAGAATAAAGCCCGATGTAACCCATAGTCACAAACCGTAGATTGTTTACAACAAATACAGCAACAAGAAATATAAGCAGCGTTATCAGCCGTTGTTTCCACTTAACCGGTGAAAGCAAGCTTAAGTAAATAATAAAAATATAAAAATTATAAGCTGTACATTCCATAACCACTGTCATGGTATATCCGTTTACGCTTATGTTTGGAAAGAAATGGCTTTCGACAGGAATAAACAGGATATTCCCAAATAACATTGAAGAGTCGAGGGTGAATTTGATGAAGAAATATGCTACATCATCCTTTATTGCCGGCAGGTGCAGTATCATCAGTGTAATTATCCAGAGCGCTACTGCAATCATCAAAGGTTTAAACTGGTTCAGAAACTTTTTGAAAGCTTCCTTTTTGGCTAGTTTTTCCTGTTGTTTGGCTTTTTCCTGCTTTCTTTTATTTTGCTTTGTTGACAATTGACAGCTATGTTTATATTAAAAATATTAATGAATATTTAATGAATCATCTGCCTGTTTGCTTTCCAAATTTTTAAGTTGCCAGGCTAGTTGTTCAGAATTTTGTCAAATGTAAAAAAAAATAGGAATAAGAGGACTATGTCATAAGAAATGAAAATAAATTTTATAAAAAAAGCTGTCCGTATGGGACAGCTTTTTTTAATTGTTGGTTGTAATATAATAACAGAGACGTGAAGCATCAGGTCTCTACCACCCTATTTTATGCCAGTGTTCTTCTGTAACGAACAACAATAAATGTTCCGATTAAGAGCACACCAAGAATGATGGCCCAATTGGAAATTGGTACTGGTGGTGGTGTTCCTTCGACAAGACAAAATGAAACATTAACCCCTGAACTATAATAAATTTGGCCTCCTGCCAGATTATTGGTGTATCCTATTACATCGTCTCCTGTTGTGGTATTCACCCAGGCAAACAAACAATCTTCATTTGCAGGGTTCTTCTTAACAATTGAAACCCATCCATTTTCAAGATATAAAGGTGAAGGGAATGTTACATCGAATCTCAAAATTGAGAGTGGGCCTACATTTGCCCCCGTTACTGTTGGTGTTACTATCACTGTATAGCTTTTAACTGAAGCCCCTACTGTACCAGCATCATCCTGGTAAAAAATAATGTCAAATGTATCGGCACCAGGTGTATAACAATCACTATGACTAGGTAGGCTAACATTTTCCCCCCAAAAAGTAATTCCTCCAATAACTTCTGTTACCCCGGAATAGGAATCAAATATCGTTTGATTCCAAAAGGTTGTTTCATCATCAGAAAAATACCCATTATCAGAATTTACCGGAGCCTGACTATAAAGTGAATTTGGTAAACATTCCAATCCGCCAATGTCCCTACCAGGACTTAAAAAACTTCCCTGTTCGGATGATGAGCCAAGTTCTGGCTGATCCTGCCCAAATGTAAGTAAGGAAATTGATAAGAAAAGACTTATCATTACTAAAATCGAAAATCTAGTTTTTTTCATAATACAGTTTTTATTGATTTACTATTTTGTTTGTTATCAAGCTGCAATAATACAACATCAAAAAGCAAAAGTCAAGAACTTGTTGTAGTCCTAAGACTTAGGACTACAAATCCGGACTTTACAACACTGGTTTTCAGCTTTTTAAAAAATGTATATTTCTAAGTCAAATAGTGCTTAGGAATACAAATTCAAAAATAGGATACTAAATTATGGCAAGAACCCATCATTAAAATACCCCACTAACGCGCGGATTTTCCCCCACTAGCGCGCGGATTTTCCGCGTGCTTAATACTTTTGAGATATACTAAGATTATTCAGGCACGCGGAAAATCCGCGCGCCAGTGACAGATTTACACGCCAGTGACGGCACAAAAAAAGCTGTCC
>QMPA01000134.1 GCA_003650365.1 Bacteroidota bacterium
ATGTTTTTTACCTACACTCACGTTTGCTTGAAAGAGCTGCTAAAATCATCAATTCGGATGAGATTGCAAAAAACATGAACGATTTGCCGGAAAGCCTCAAACCGCTTGTTAAAGGTGGCGGATCGCTTACGGCTTTGCCTATTATTGAAACACAGGCAGGTGACGTTTCCGCTTACATCCCGACCAACGTAATTTCGATTACCGATGGCCAGATTTTCCTTGATGGTGATTTATTCAACTCAGGTATCCGCCCTGCGATTAACGTGGGTATTTCTGTTTCACGGGTTGGTGGTAATGCACAAATCAAATCCATGAAAAAAGTAGCCGGTACTTTAAAACTCGACCAGGCACAATACCGTGAACTGGAAGCTTTTTCCAAATTTGGTTCCGACCTTGATGCAGCCACCATGGCCGTTTTAAGCAAAGGTGAACGAAACGTTGAAATTTTGAAACAGCCTCAATATTCACCCATGTCGGTTGCACATCAGGTAGCCATTATCTTCTGTGGATCACAAAACCTTTTAAAAGAAATCCCTGTAAAAAGTGTGATTGATTTTGAAGTGGAATACCTTGCATTGATGGATGCAAAACACGCTGACACCATAAAGGAATTAGGCGAAGGAAAATATACAGACAAAGCCATTGAGGTGATGAAAAAAGCTGCGGCAGACGTGGCCAATAAATACAAAGAATAAAACCGAACGGAAGATATGCCAAGCCTTAAGGAAGTAAGGATACGGATTGCCTCGGTAAAGTCAACGCGGCAAATTACCAGCGCCATGAAAATGGTTTCTGCCTCAAAACTCAGACGGGCGCAAAACGCCATTTTGACGATGCGGCCCTATTCGAACAAATTGATGCATATTATGCAGGATTTGAGCCACGATTTGGAAGGCTCGGATGAAGGCGTTTATGGCAATGATAGGGGCGAACACAAAATATTGTTGGTTCCCATTACTTCCAACCGTGGACTGTGCGGGGCTTTCAATGCCAATATTGTTAAAGAAACTATCAACCTGATTAATGAGCGTTTTTCGGCACAATGGAAAAGTGGGAATGTTGAGCTCTTTTGCCTCGGAAAGAAAGGTGCCGATTCACTAAAGTCTGCCGGATTTGAACCAACAAGAATTAATACGGAGATTTTTGATGCCCTGACTTTTGAGAATGTGGTGGCTATTGCCGAAGGATTAATGGCTGAATTCGTAAATAAAAAGTACGACAAGATTATTCTTGTTTACAATGAATTCAAGAATGCGGCTGTACAAATTCTTAAGGCAGAACAATTTCTTCCCGTTTCCGGAGATCAGTCAGATGACAAGCCGGAAAAAGAGGAAAACCAGGCCAATTATATTTTCGAACCCAGCAAAAAAGAAATTCTCGAAGCCTTGGTTCCAAAATCAATAAAAGTTCAATTGTTCAAAGCCTTGCTCGACAGTTTCGCAGCAGAACATGGCGCTCGAATGACCGCCATGCACAAGGCCACCGAAAATGCCGACGAATTGTTGAAAGACTTAAAACTGTCGTACAACAAAGCCCGCCAGGCTGCCATTACTAACGAAATTCTTGAAATTGTAGGTGGTGCTGAAGCGTTGAATGCTTAAGATTTAGACCTCAAAAAAATCACCTTGTTTTTCAAAATTATTTCCCCGGTACTTCAATATCTGGATTTTATATTTCGCTCCGCTGGAGCTTGCATTATCTTTTGTTATTTTCTATAAATATTTCGCCTCTCCAAGGCTTTAGTTTCTTGCACCAGTGGTGCAAAATATTTATAGAAAAAATTAAAACATTATCAGAGAGCTCCAGCGGAGCGAAATATTATTTTGTTATGTACCATCGTCAGTAATACAAATAGCTAAGCTGTTTGGTACAGGTATTATTAATTCCTTTATTTTTGTCCATCAACAAATTTAAATAAAACATCATGATTAACCCAAAAGTAGAAACCGCTTTAAACGAACAAATAAAAAAAGAAGAGCATTCCTCACGATTATACCTGAGTATGGCCATTTGGTGCGAAGTAAACGGCTACCCCGGTGCTGCAGCCTTTTTATACGACCATACAGACGAGGAAAGATTACACCAAATGAAGTTTGTTCACTACTTGAATGATCGGGGTGGAAAATCTGTTTTATTCGCACTCGAACAACCCGAAGGTGATTATGAATCCTTAAAGGATGTATTTGAGCAGGTATTGGAACATGAGGAATACATTACCGAATCCATCAACAACCTCTACGGATTGACCGTTGAAGAAAAAGAATACACAACAGGGAATTTCCTACAATGGTATATTACCGAACAAATTGAAGAAGAAAGCCTGATGCGTACTATTCTTGATAAAATTAGCTTAGTTGGTAACGACAAATCCGGCATGTTCCATATTGACAAGGAACTGGAGACGATGGCTACTAATAAGGAAACTGCTGCTTAAGGACTCACCCGGGCGCGAATGCTTCGCGTCCGTTTGTTACTTTTTACATTTGTTCCTTCTCCAAAGCCACAACCAACTTCGCATACCATTTACTGCCAAACTTTCTAATCAGTGGCACTTTCAAATATTGGTATAGTGGAACGCCAACCGTTTTCCCTTTAATTAAAGCCGGAGCACAAACACTCCATGTATCATAATTCACGGCTTCGGTTTCCCCAACTTTTTTTATTCTGATGGGATATAAATGACAGGAAACCGGTTTCTGAAATTTAATTTTTCCTTCGAGGTAGGCTTGCTCAATGGCACAAAAACTGATGCCGTCTTTTACATAAACAAAAGCACATTCTTCATCTTTTACAAGCGGAGTAACATATTCGCCTTCGGTATCATATTCAAACACACCCGTCCAGTCAACCACTTCTTTGCCTTCCTGCGACATATAAGGAATTACCTCGTCCAGTACATCTTCTAATATCGAAATTTCTTCCTCTTCTAAAGGAGCGCCGGCATCTCCGGCCACGCAGCAATCGCCTTTGCAAGCTTGCAGATTGCAGGCAAAATAAGTGTCTTTAATGGCATCGGAAACCAATATTTTATCGATGATGAGCATGGGGCAAAAATAAGGGTTTTGTGGGAATTGAAGAATCTGATTGCACATATAAAAAGTCATATTGTCATGGAAACACAATAGCAAAACATCCCTAATTTTTCTTTACCTTTGCGCTGCTTCTGAACAAGCGAAAACAATTGATTTTAAACCCTTAAAATAATAACATCATGGCTTTCAATTTAAGAAACAGAAACTTTTTGAAGTTACTGGACTTCACTCCCAAAGAGATAAAATTTATGCTGGATTTGTCGGCAGACCTGAAAAAGGCTAAGTATGCCGGAACCGAGCAACAAACCCTAAAAGGAAAAAATATTGCCCTGATTTTTGAAAAAGCTTCCACCCGCACCCGCTGTGCTTTTGAAGCCGCTGCATACGACCAGGGAGCAAAAGTTACCTACCTCGGACCAAGCGGAACGCAGATTGGCAAGAAAGAAACCATGAAAGACACCGCCCGTGTTTTGGGACGCATGTATGATGGCATCGAATACCGTGGTTTTGGACAGGCAATTGTCGAAGAACTGGGAGAATATGCAGGTGTTCCGGTATGGAACGGACTCACCAACGAATACCATCCCACCCAAATTCTGGCCGATTTTCTGACCATGATGGAGCATTCTGATAAACCCTTACACCAGGTTTCATTTGCTTATGCCGGTGATGCCCGTAATAATATGGGAAACTCGCTGATGGTGGGCGCTGCTAAAATGGGAATGGATTTCCGTGCAGTGGCGCCAAAATCAATGTGGCCTGAAGAAGAACTGGTGAAAGAATGCAAAGCAATTGCCAAACAAACCGGAGGTAAAATTACCCTGACCGAAAGTGTGGACGAAGGCGTAAAAGGTGTTGATTTTATTTATACGGATGTCTGGGTATCGATGGGTGAAGCTGACGAAGTCTGGAAAGAACGTATTGAAATCATGATGCCTTATCAGGTAAATGCTTCGATGATGGCAAAAACAGGCAATCCAAAAACAAAATTTATGCATTGTCTGCCGGCTTTCCACAACCGTGATACGATTGTAGGAGAAGAGATTTACCAAAAGTTTGGTGTGGAAGCCATGGAAGTAAGTGATGATGTTTTTGAGTCGGAAAATTCTGTTGTTTTCGATGAAGCTGAGAATCGTCTGCATACTATCAAAGCGGTGATGGTAGCTACTTTGGGGGCTTAAAAAACACTGCTTGTCCAGATTTGTAATCTGGACATATTGGGTTGTAGATTTTTAATCTGCAATAGGATTGGAAATCCATTGCCCTTTACTTTCAGATTACAAATCTGAAAGAGCAACATTAATAAAAACTAGGGGTCATGCAAAAACAAGAATACATCTGCCCAAAATGTGGCAACAAACAATACGAAGTGGATGAGATGCGTGCCACCGGTGGCGCATTCGCCAAGATTTTTGATGTACAAAATAAAAAGTTTACTACGATTTCGTGTACACATTGTGGATACACCGAATTGTACAAACGTACGACGAGCACCTTTGGTAACGTGCTTGACTTTTTTACGAATTAAGACCCATTTGCTTGTCCATATTTGCAATCTGGACACTGAGGGAGATAGATTTATAATCTAAAATTAAGGATTGTAAATCCATCTTCCTTTACTTTCAGATTACAAATCTGAAAGAGCATGAAGTAAAAATAACATCATGGCAAAGAAAAAAATTAAGCTTGTCGAAATACCGGAGGAAGAAATTGTAGATGGGAAGATTGTTTACAATTTGGGTGCCAGCATGGCTGATGCTGATCCATCAGTTTACGGCCGGCTGCTGCGCGATGGAAAAATTGAAGAAGCAAAAAAGATGTTGAATGAAAAAGGCTACCATGTCCGGTTGGAGGATGGTAGTTTTATGTAATGAATAAATTGTAAGTAATGGCAAATAACGAAGACCTTTTCAAAAAGATAATTGCTCACGCGAAAGAATATGGATTTGTTTTTCAATCCAGTGAAATTTATGATGGACTAAGCGCGGCATACGATTACGGCCCAAATGGTTCGGAGCTCAAAAAGAATATCCGCGATTATTGGTGGAAAGCAATGGTGCAAATGCACGAAAATATTGTGGGAATTGATTCTGCTATTTTCATGCACCCCACCGTTTGGAAAGCTTCCGGACATGTGGATGCTTTTAACGACCCACTGATTGACAACAAAGACTCTAAAAAACGCTACCGTGCCGATGTACTTGTAGAAGATCACATGGCCAAAATTGAAGCTAAAATCTTTAAGGAAGTCGGCAAAGCCAAAAAGCGTTTTGGTGAAACTTTTGATGAAAAGCAGTTTCTCGAAACCAATCCAAGGGTGCTGGCCAATCAGAAGAAAAATGACGACATTAAAAACCGCCTTTACCCAGCCATGGACAAAGATGACATGGCGGCCATCAAAACTTTAATCGAAGACCTTGGTATTGCCTGCCCTGTTTCCGGCTCCAAAAACTGGACAGAAGTCAGACAGTTCAACCTGATGTTTTCTACACAGATGGGTTCGGTTGCAGAGGGTGCAACAGAGATTTTCCTTCGCCCGGAAACGGCACAAGGTATTTTTGTGAATTACCTGAATGTACAAAAAACCAGCCGGATGAAAATCCCTTTTGGTATTGCACAAACCGGAAAAGCTTTTCGGAACGAGATTGTAGCCCGTCAGTTTATTTTCCGCATGCGCGAATTTGAGCAAATGGAAATGCAATTCTTCGTGCGCCCCGGCGAAGAAATGAAATGGTACGAATACTGGAAAGAACAACGCATGAAGTGGCATCTTTCACTCGGTATTCCTGCTGAGAAATTCCGTTTCCACGACCACGAAAAATTAGCTCATTACGCCAATGCTGCTGCCGATGTGGAATTTGATTTCCCTATTGGATTTAAAGAACTGGAAGGTATTCATTCGCGTACCGATTTTGACCTGACTGCCCACGAAAAATTCTCCGGAAAAAAACTCCGCTATCATGATCCAGAACTCAACGAAAGTTACGTGCCTTATGTAGTGGAAACATCCATCGGCCTCGACCGCATGTTTCTTGCTGTTTTAAGCCATGCCTATACAGAAGAAACATTAGAAGGCGGCAACAGCAGGATCGTGATGAAATTGCCCCCATTTTTGGCTCCTTACAAAGTCGCTGTTTTCCCATTGACTAAAAAAGATGGCATGCCCGAAAAAGCCCTTGAAATCATGAATGGACTGAAGTCTGATTTTATGTGCTTTTATGAAGAAAAAGACAGCATCGGTAAACGTTACCGACGCCATGATGCTATTGGCACACCATATTGTGTAACTATTGATCACCAGACATTTGAAGACAATACTGTTACCATTCGCGAGCGCGATACAATGCAACAGGAACGTGTAGCCATTGATAAGATTGCAGGTATTGTTGGGGAACGCTTGAGAGTGAAAATGTAAAACCTGACGGGTAGCATTTTTTCTTGGAACTATCTTGTTTTCCACTTGCTGCTTAGTACAAACTTTCCCGGCAGGTTGAAAATGGAAAGGGGGAGAGATTGTTGGTGAGGACACCAACAACGGAAAAAGTAGAGCAACTTAAAAATCAGGGGTTTTCTCTCTTTCGACCCCGCGGGAGCATCCCGATAGCTATCGGGACACACGCTTGAGTCTTACTTATTATTAAAAGCCGTCATTGTCCTGCCAATACCAATGATGACGAAGCTCTGAATAATTTCAACAGCTTTGTGTACTCGTGGAATCATTGCGTCCTCTTCTTTTTTTGTCCATTCTCCTAAAACAAAATCTGATTGGTAACCGCGGCGAAAATCATCACCAATTCCGATACGTAAGCGGGGGAATACATTAGTGTTTAGTTTTTCTATAATATCTGTTAAACCATTGTGGCCGGCATCGCCCCCTTTGGCTTTTAAGCGTAAAGCACCCAATGGCAAAGCAATGTCGTCCAATACCACCAATAAATTTTCGATAGGGATTTTCTCTTTTTCCAACCAGTACTTTACAGATTTTCCACTCAGGTTCATATAGGTGGTGGGTTTAATAATTACCAGCGTTCTGCCCTTGAATTTAACACGGCTTACCGAAGCCAGGCGCTCGACTTTAAACTCTCCTTTGTATTCGGAAGACAAAGCATCGGCAGCTACAAATCCCACATTGTGGCGGGTATTTGAATACTCGGCTCCAATATTTCCCAATCCTGCAATTAAATATTTCACGGCTTCAAAGTTACTATTTTGTTGATTATACCCACCCGTTTCAAACGTCCACACCTGAAATCATCAAACTAAATACCCTTTTAGATATTTTCATAAACTACAAGTGTGGACACTTGCTGCAGGGAATAATAAAAGGGACAAAGGTAAAACACCCTTGTCCCTTTTATTAAAATTAGAATCGTTATTTTACTCTTTAGATTTAGATTCAGCTTCGCCGCCTTCAGCACTTTCAGCACCTTCAATACCTTCAATACCTTCAGCACCTTCTTCAGCACCTTCTTCACCTTCTTCACCTTCTTCTTCTTCGCCTTCAATTTCAGTAGCAGTACGTGCTGTTTTAACACGAACAATTACAGCATTGGCAGGATCAAGAAAAGAAAGCTTGTCAGCTTCCATGTCTCTAATTTTAACAGAACCACCAATCATTAATTCCGAAATATCGACTTTGATGATCTCAGGCAGATCTTTTATCAGACCACTTACACGCAGGCGGTGCAATTTTTTGATCATTTGCCCACCAGCCATAACTCCCGGAGAACTTCCTTCGATTATAACAGGAATACCAACGGTTATTGGTTTGGCTTCTGATACTTCAATAAAATCTGCATGCAGCGTTTTGTCAGTAACTGGATGGTACTGAACTTCCTGTAATACTGATGGATATGTTTTACCATCAATTTCGATGTTCACTAAAAAAACATCAGGTGAAAATACCAGCTTTTCAAAATCCTGATATTTTGCAACAAAATGAAGTTGCTCTTTTCCACCATAGACCACGCAAGGAATGTTTCCTTCCCTTCTGACCTTTTTCGCATCTTTTTTCCCTACGTTCTCTCTGAGAGAACCGCTCAATGATACTGTTTTCATATTAGATAAAAATTAAATAAGTAAATAATTAATGTTTCGATAAGTCGAACAGCGAGCTGATAGATTCAAAATTTTGAACCCTGCGGATGACTTCCGCCAGCAAGTTTGCTGTTGACAATACAGTTATTTTATCACTATCCTGTTTTAAAGGAATAGTGTCTGCTACAATTACTTCGTTAAAGGCTGATTTTGAAATCAACTCGTATGCTTTCCCTGAGAAAATGGGGTGTGTACAAAATGCGCGGACACTGGTTGCACCATTGTCCATAATCAGGTTGGCAGCTTTGGTAATGGTACCTGCCGTGTCAATTATATCGTCAACAAGCACCACATCTTTTCCTTCAACATCACCAATCAATTCCATTTTTTCGATCACATTGGGTTTTGCCCTTTGCTTATAACAAATAACAAACCCGGTGTTTAGTACTTTGGCATAACTTGCTGCACGTCTGGTTCCACCTGTGTCAGGCGAAGCCATAATCAGATTTGGTAAATTCAGATTTTTAAGGTAGGGCACGAAAATATTTGATGCATAAAGGTTGTCAACCGGGACATCAAAAAACCCTTGAATCTGGTCAGCATGTAAATCAATAGTAATAAGGCGCTGTACTCCTGCCGCAATGAGCAAGTTGGCTTTTAGTTTTGAAACAATAGAAACACGCGGCTTGTCTTTTCTATCCTGTCTTCCGTAACCGAAATAAGGAATTACCGCGATAATTTTTTTTGCCGAAGCACGTTTTGCAGCATCAACCATCATCAGTAATTCCATCAGGTTATCTGCCGGAGGCATAGTTGATTGTATAATAAAGACATCTCTGCCCCTGATATTTTCTTCGTATGAGGTTTGAAACTCTCCGTCCGAGAAATTGGTGACGATTGATTTTCCAACACTTGAACCAAAACTATCGGCAATCTTTTCTGCCAAATAGCGGGTTGCACGTCCTGAAAAAATACTTACTAGGGGGTCTGCTGACATCATATTGAGTTTTAACGCTGTAAAAATCGCAGCAAAATTAGTGTTTAAAAGCCATCTGTCAAAATATTGACTGCTTAATTCTGTAAAAATTGTTATCTGTTTTGAAAAGGGGAGAAAAAATAATTTACTTTTGCACTCCTTTTAAGCCCGAGTGGCGGAATTGGTAGACGCGCTGGTCTCAAAAACCAGTTCCTTCCAAGGAGTGCCGGTTCGACCCCGGCCTCGGGTAC
>QMPA01000135.1 GCA_003650365.1 Bacteroidota bacterium
GAACAACTACCCAACTTTGATAACGGCATATGGCAAGATGGCTAAAGGTTACCAATTATCAGGGCAAAATAACATGGCCCTAATGTATTATAGAATGGCAATTCATCTGGCAGATTCTCTCAACCTTAGCCAAAACCTTGCAAATGCTTATAGTAATATTTCTGATTTTTTTGTAAAAAATGAAGATTATAAGAATGCTTATTTTAATTATTATGATTATCATGAATTGAGTGATAGCCTTGTTGTACAGGGCTATAAAGAAACCATTGCTGAAATGGAGGTGAAATATTCCCTAAAGGAGAAAAATAAATTAATAGTTGATTTAAAAAAGGAAAAACAAAATTTTCGTATTTGGTCAATCATTATTATTATTAGCCTGGTGCTTTTGAGTTTACTGATAATACTAACTATTAACAATCGCAGACTTAAATTAAGGAGTGCCAAAGCTTTAGCAGATGCTAAATCTAATCTTGCTAAGGTTAAGTACGAAACTACTTTGCGTGATTTTGAAAGAATTAAAGTTAGCCTTTATGAAAAAAGTGCGTTTATTGAAGAGCTGGAAGAGGAAGTAAAGAACCTTAGTATCAGTGATGAGAAACTGCATCTTGGGGGTAAAATCCAGTTACTTCGTGAGACAAGGATATTAACCGATGATGATTGGGAAAACTATAACCGTGTATTTAATGAAATTCACCCTATGTTTTGCAATAGTGTTGAAAATTTTGATGACTTATCAAATGGTGATAGGCGACAACTGATATTTATTAAACTCGGTTTAAAGCAAAAAGAGATAGCCTATTTAATGGGGATATCTCCAGTGGGTGCTAAAAAAGCCAGACAGAGGCTCTCTAAAAAAATTGGACTGGAGAACACCAGCGAACTAAAGGAATATGTTGAAAGTTTGTAACCTACAACCCCATACTCACACTAACAAACTTTAGGTGATTTAATAATTTTATGAATTCGTTTGAAGACATACATTAAAGAAATTTTTTAAGAAACCTTTTTAAAATCCCAATTCCAGATCCAATTGTTCCCTTAACTTAATAATCTCGGGGTACTTTTTTGCCATTTCATCAAATTTTTCCCGATCGGTATAAGCTGTTTTTTGTTCGTTTTTTTCAGGGAAAGTGGGTGTTAAAGTGATTTGGTTGTTGTTGAGTTCCGTTTTTAAGAACCTAAGTAATGCCGTAACATTGAGCACATCTTTGGCAATAATCGAATTGTCAACTTTGTATTCAACAACAAAGTTATCTTTTAGTACTGGTTTGTATTTGGCAACCGCATTTGCAAAACTTGGCGATTTGGATTGATAAGATGTTGTAAACCTTGCCCAGGTGTCGAGTAACTTTTCCTGGTCGAAAGGGGTTTTAATAACAGCTTCAATAACTTCTTCATCCTCGGGCTTCTTTTTGTTCATTGCCTTCAGACTGTCTTTGATTGAAATATTTTTAATTCTTCTGCCATTGCCTTCTGCCATTGGTTTTTTTGCGGGTTTAATTTGAATTTGTTCAGCAGGTTTTGGGCTTTCTTCGGCTTTGGGTTCAGGAGGTTTTGTGTAAGCAGGTTTTTCTTCTGTAAGTGTAGGCTGTTCGGTTTTGGGAGCAGGCGGTACAACTTTATTTTGTATTTCAGGTTTTGGCGATGCAATGGGAATTTGCCTTTTTACCGTTGGAACAGGATTTGCCGTTTGCCCGATATGGCTGAGTTGCATCAGGCAAATTTCGACATGTAACCGTTTATTGTTGCTGGTTTTGTAATTCAGGTCGTATTTATTGAAAATTTCCAGGGCACTCAATAACCAGGCTGTGTCGCAGGAAGCAGCCTGAGAGGAGTACTTTTCTTTAAGGCTGTGGCTTGCGTGCATAAGTTCTACAGTGGCGGGGTCTTTAATCAACAGCAGGTTGCGCAAGTGTTCACCAAGCCCGTTAAGAAAATGTTGCCCCTCAAAACCATTGTCTATTATTTCGTTTAGGATGAGCAATAAGTTAGAAAGGTCGCTGCTTAGTAGCGCATCTGTTATTTTGAAATAGTATTCGTAATCCAGAATATTCAGGTTGTCGATTACATTTTTATAAGTTAGTTTGTTGCCACTAAAACTGGCGATTTGGTCAAATGTAGAAAGTGCATCACGCAGGGCGCCGTCTGCCTTTTGAGCAATGGTGTGTAAGGCTTCTTCTTCGGCATCAATATTTTCATTCCCGGCAACATACATAAGGTATTCTGTAATGTCTTCTACGCCTATCCTTCTGAAGTCAAAAAGCTGGCAACGCGAAAGGATAGTTGGGATGATTTTGTGTTTTTCGGTTGTGGCCAAAATAAATTTCGCATAAGCCGGTGGTTCTTCCAGTGTCTTTAAAAAAGCATTGAAGGCTGCCGCCGAAAGCATATGCACCTCGTCAATAATATATACTTTGTATTTGCCCACCTGGGGAGGGATGCGCACACGTTCGACAAGGTTGCGGATGTCGTCGACAGAGTTGTTGGAGGCGGCATCCAATTCATGAATGTTGAAGGATGCATTGTTGTTAAAAGAGGTGCACGATTCACATTGGTCACATGCTTCAGTTTCGTCACTAATATTTTCGCAGTTAATTGTTTTAGCTAGGATACGGGCACAGGTGGTTTTGCCAACTCCACGGGGTCCGGTAAACAAAAATGCCTGTGCAAGTTGGTTGTTTTTGATGGCATTCTGTAGCGTGTTGGTAATGGCATGTTGTCCGACAACTTGCTTAAAGCTAACGGGGCGGTATTTTCGTGCTGAAACAATAAAATCTTCCATGGAAATGCAATAAATTTAAGATTTCAAAATTACAATAATCTACTCTTTTGACAAACAGTAAAAAGCTTTGAATTATTAACAATCGTTACCCTGAAAAAAAGACTTATTTTTGTCGGTAATGGAAGAGTTGCTGATTTACATCCCGAAAAAAACGAACAGGCTTCGTTATACATTTCGTTTGGTATTTAAGGATTTGTTGAGAATTCCTTACCGACTGATAAACGATTTGGATGAATTTGAGTCGGCTAACCAAGCCAAAATGATGTATAGTGATGTCGCACATAGCGATGATGTTTTTTTTGGTTCCTGTGGTTTGTTATTGAAGAGAGGTATCGACAGCATAGATTTAGAACCTTTCGATTATGCAGGTGAAAAAGCTTTCTTTCCTATTTATAACAAAGCATCTGTTTTTCCTTTCGATATTTTTTCTTCTATATTTTACCTGGTATCGCGCTACGAAGAATACCAACCATTTGTTCGTGACCAGCACGGTAGGTTTACCGCCCATTTGAGTATTAGTGCACAATTGGGTGTGCTTGAAAAGCCCTTGGTTAATATTTGGGCTTTAATGGTCAAAAAGAAATTACTCGAGAAATACCCTAATTTGGTTTTTCCCGAAAGGAGATACAAATTTATACCTACTTACGATATTGATTCGGCTTATGCTTATGCCCAAAAAGGACTGGTACGTTCTCTTGGGGGGTATTTTATTTCGGTCAAATCATTGGATTGGAAATCAATAACTGAAAGAACAGCTGTGTTATTTACAGCGAAGAAAGATCCATTTAACACTTTTACACGTCAAATTGCTTATTCAAAGAGATATGGCCTCAAACCCATTTATTTTATTTTATTTGGTCGCTACGGTCAATTTGATAAAAACATAAACATCCGCAACCGCACTTTCCGTTTTTTGATCAAGCGGCTGAGCGACTATGGACGCATTGGTATCCATCCCTCTTACTATACTATTGAACAGCCGGAACGCCTTAATTTTGAGATCGGTAGTTTGGAAAGAGTGATAAACAAAGATGTGCTTTGCAGCCGCCAACATTTTTTACGATTAATGCTTCCAAGTACTTATCGTAACCTGATTGAAGAAGATATTACCGATGATTTCTCGATGGGATATGCTGCTCTTCCCGGATTCAGGGCGGGCATTTGCAGTCCCTATAATTTTTATGATCTTGACCTGGAAGTAGAAACAAAGTTGCGTATTCATCCCTTTGCAGTAATGGATGGAACCCTGCGCGATTATATGGATTTGACACCGGCTGACGCTATCGAACAAATCAGGGTGCTAATCAATGAAGTGAAAAAAGTAAATGGCACATTTATTTCGCTTTGGCACAATGAGTCGCTTAGCGATCAAAAGCGCTGGGTAGGCTGGCGTCGGGTTTACGAAGAATTATTGGAGATGGCTGTGCCGTAATTTTTTTTAGCCCACCAATAAATTGGGTAGGCTTTGTTCAGTCGTCCCTCCGGGACTTCTTTAATTCATTCAAATTCTGATCTTTAAATTTTCAATAATCAACACTCAATGTATAATGTTCAATTTTAATCCTTAAATATGCAATATTTATTACGTAATAAATTCTTTCAATTTTTACTTGATTATTGCTTATTGTATATTGCTTATTGAGTGTTTATTGTGTGTGAATCAGATTACCAATCTTTAAATATTCAATAATCAACACTCAACAAACAATACTCAAATTAGCAACTGCAAATTAATATTCCATCCTTACCACTGAAACGCCTCTTCGTTCATCCATTTTCCCTGCACTTTCAGCACTTGCTCAATAATGTCGCGGACACAGCCCTCGCCTCCTTTTTTATCAGAAATGTAGATGGAAATATTTTTGATTTCTTCAGCGGCATCGGCAGGGCAACAGGGTACACCCACTTTTTTCATCACTTTGAAATCAGGAATATCATCGCCCATATAAACCATTCTTTTTGGATCCAGATTGTTTTCGCTGATGTATTTATTGAGCACAAGCAATTTGTCACTCACACCTAAAAACACGTCATTTATCCGAAGTGCTTCAAAGCGGTTTTCCATCGATTTTGAAAGGCCTCCCGATATAATCACCACCCGAAAACCAAGCCTGACAGCGAGTTGCAGCACATATCCATCCTTCACATTGGCCGACCGCAACGGATTTCCTTCGTGTTGAAGAATCAGTTTTCCATCCGTCATTACTCCGTCGTAATCGAAAATAAAAGTGTCAACTTCCGTCAATAAAGCTTTGTAATTACTCATTGTATTTTTTCTTTATTTGTTCTGAAAACAGCCGATAAAGTTCTTCATTCTCCGGCGAATTTTTCAACATTTTCAAATGTGATTTCAAAGTTTGTTCGTCATTTCTTCTGGCCGGTCCTGTTTGGGCTTTTTCTGGTGAAATGTCCTGCACCTTGGCGGCTGTTTCACGAATCAATGGCAGGAGCAAGTCAAAATCAAGCTGCTTGCTTTCCATAAAATCATGGGAAATTCCGTAAAGATGGTTTACAAAATTACTCACCATTACTGCTGCGAGATGCAGGTGTTTGCGCTGTTCTGAATTAACAAACTGAACCGAGTGACTAATTTTCCCCGCTAATTCTGAAAGCTTCTCTTCTACTTCTTCACTTGATCCTTCAATACAAAATGGCGCATCGGAAATATTCAACTTCCTATCTTTTGTAAAAGTTTGCAAAGGATAAAAAACTCCGTAATTGCGTGTTCCTTCCAATACACTCATTGGAATAATTCCAGATGTGTGGGCTACAATGCCTTTTAGCTGATGTATTGCCTTCGCCACCGCTTCCACTTTTGCATCGGGAACGGCAATAATGAGGAGGTCAACTTTTGTGTTCAGGTTTTGCAGACTATTTAGAGCAAGGCAGCCAAACTGTTCTGCGAACTGCTTTGCATTTCCAATGTTGGGAGAAAACACTTCCACAATCCGGTGCCCGGCTTTTTGCAATGCAGCAGCCAGGTGCGTAGCTACATTACCCGAGCCAATAAAACTGATTGTTTGTATGGAACCTCTCGTCTTCAATTTATTCTAAAAACCCTTCCTAATTTCTTCTTTTAAACCGTCCAAAGCCACATCAATCGGGTTGTTTTTTGCAACAAAGCCAATGGTCAGCATTTCGCTGGCAAATTTCCCGCCGTCTTCATCAGATTTCACTTTTGAAGCCACCAGGTTTACCAGCCCCGTCACCTCTTCTTTGGCCTTTTGAACAAGCACCCAACTGACATCCGAAATGTACAATTGTTGCGACAGATTGTGTTCGTATTCATCACGGATACTTCGGTGCAATTGCGCTTGTAGCCCGCCAGCACTTTGTCCGGGGGTCATTATCCGTGGAATGAGGTTTGGTGGATTGATGCGTTCCAAAAACAAAGCCATGCGTTCGTAGGCCTGGAAACGAATGGCCATGCTCGTTTTTTCGGTTTGCTTCTTGCGGTCGATTTCCAAACGCAGTTTTACGAGATCCTGCTCCCGGTTCAAAAATTCCATTTGCCGCAAATTCTGTTTCAGAAATTGCTTCATTAAAATATAAACTACCGCGACAATTAGTAGCGATGAAAAGAGCAAAGCTAAAATGATTAAAAGGGTATTCATGTTTGGGATTCTTTAAGTTGGGCTACAAAATAACAAACTATTTCGCAACAAATCATTCTTGCCCAAAATTAAAACTTTGAGTATCTTATCAAGAGTATTCATATATTTTTTGGCAGGAAATTTTACAGCAAATTCTCTTGCGCTGATTCACGCAGGTTTATTATGATTATTCAACAACTTCGTTGTTGAAAAAACAAAGTTGTTTATCATAAAGAATCTGTGCTAATCTGCGTCTGAACTTTTCTTACTTGTGCAGCTTAGGTATGTTATATTTTAGATGCCAATTTTCCACAAAACAGTATATTTGCTCCTTAAAATTTTTTTAAGCATTTGCAAATGATAAAAAGCATTCTATCGAACAGGATACAGAATATGTCGGAGTCAGCCACTTTAAAAATGACAAGACTCAGCCGCGAGCTCAAAGCCAAAGGTATCGACATCATTACATTGAGTATTGGCGAACCGGACTTCGACACGCCCCAAAATGTGAAAGATGCTGCCAAAAAAGCCATCGATGACAACATCAGTCATTATACTCCGGTTCCGGGATTTCCGGCTTTGCGCCAGGCCATTGCCGATAAGTTAAAACGCGACAACGGATTGGATTACAGTGCCGATCAAATCGTAGTTTCAAACGGCGCCAAACAATCCATCGCCAATGTTTTTATGAGTATTTTGAACAAGGGTGACGAAGTGATTATCCCTTCTCCATACTGGGTGTCATATCCTGAAATGGTTAAAATGGCAGATGGCGAGCCTGTTATTATTGATGCAGGAATCGAATCAGATTTCAAGATAAAACCAGAGCAGATTGAAGCGGCCATCACGCCAAAAACCAAAGCCATTATTTTTAGCTCGCCCAGCAATCCAACAGGCTCATTGTACACAAAAGAAGATTTACAAGCCTTGGCCGAAGTACTGAAAGCTCACCCCGATGTATTGCTTATTTCGGACGAAATTTATGAATTGATTATTTTCTCGGGAAAGCATGAAAGTATTGCATCTTTCGGGAAAATCAAAGATCAGGTGGTGATTGTCAATGGCGTTTCCAAAGGCTTTGCCATGACGGGTTGGCGCATCGGCTATATTGCTGCACCTCAATTTATCGCTGCTGCTTGTAATAAATTCCAGGGGCAATACACTTCGGGGGCTTCAAGTATTTCGCAAATGGCAGCTTTGGAAGCGATGAATACAGCACCTGAAGATTCACCCGAAATCAAACAAATGATTGCTGCGTTTAAGGAACGTCGCAACTTACTGATTCGTTTGGTGAAAGAAATTCCCGGGTTCAAAACAAACACGCCCGAAGGTGCTTTTTACCTCTTTCCTGATGTGAGCGATTATTTTGGGAAAACGGATGGCGAAACCACCATCAATAATGGCAACGACCTTTGTTTGTATTTGTTGGACAAAGCCCATGTTGCACTGGTTCCGGGCGAGGCTTTTGGTGCAAATGATTGTATCCGCATTTCCTATGCCACTTCAAACGATAAGATTGAAGAGGCAGTTAATAGGATTGCCGTTGCTTGTAATAATTTAAATTAACACTACATGAAAAATTATTTTTCACAGGTTTTGGATCTGCTCAAAAGACTGGGTATTGTCCTTTTTTTGTTTACCCTCACCCGGCTGTTTTTCTACTTTTTCAACCTTTCCCTGTTTTCGGATGTATCGACTACCGAACTGATTAAGGCATTGGTAGTTGGAGTGAGATTTGACCTGTCAGTAGTCATTTATTTCAACCTGCCCATCATCCTGATGCAACTGGTACCTGTCGGGAAAATCTATCACACAAAAACCTACCAACGGATTATTCTTTTTTATTTTGTGATTATCAACTCCTTGTTGTTGCTGATTAATTTGGGGGACGCAGTCTTTTACCATTTCACACTCAAACGTTCCACCATCGATGTGGTGAATTTTATTTTTATCAGCGGTGATGTATTGAACCTGCTGCCGCATTTCATAATGGACTATTGGTTCGTTCCTTTTCTCTTCATCGGCATACTACTTATTTTGGCTTTTGGTAACAGATTAATTGAGAAAAGAAGCAGCGGAACACATTCGCGAAACACATTTAAGACAGTGGCTTTGCAGTTGCTTGTTATGCTTATTTTATTGGGAATTTCTTTAATCGGCGCCAGGGGCGGGCTGCAGGGAAGGCCGTTGTCCATTATGCATGCCAGCTCAAATACCAACGCCAAACTCGCGCCCATTGTACTGAACACGCCTTTCACGCTGATGGTTACGTATGGACATGAAAGCATCCCTGAGCGTACCTATTTTTCTGATGAGGAACTGCCCAAATACTACCAGGTCATCAAAAAGAAGAACACGACAAAGCCTTTCGAAACCAAAAATATCGTGATTTTACTATTGGAAAGTTTTTCAAAAGAATATGTCGGGAGCCTGAATAATTACAAAGGATACACCCCATTTTTGGATTCCCTTATCAATCATTCACTTGTTTTTACCAATGCTTTTTCCAGCGGTTACCGCTCGATGGATGCCATGCCCGCTTTGCTGATGTCGGTACCCTGCCTGATGAACGACCCTATTATTACTTCGGCTTACAGCACCAATAAATTCACTGCTTTTGCTGATTTACTGAAATCCAAATCATATACCACGACGTTTTTTCATGGCGGAAACGAAGGCACTTTGGGATTGGATGGTTTTGCCAAAATGAGTGGTTTCGACCAATTCTACGGTCGCACAGAATACAATAACGATGATGACAACGACGGTTATTGGGGTATTTACGACGAGCCGTTTTTACAATACGTCATCCAGCATATTGACCAACTTCCAGAGCCGTTTATTGTGAGTGAATTTACGCTGAGTTCGCATTATCCTTATTCCCTTCCTGAAAAATATAAAGACAAATTTGAGGAA
>QMPA01000136.1 GCA_003650365.1 Bacteroidota bacterium
AGAAATAGGGAGTTTCCTAATGGAAAGGTTTATTTGTTCAACGATGAATTTACCCGTTTTAATGATGCTGACATCGGTATCAAAGCAATTCGATTGTTGACTAAACTAGGTTACGAAGTCATTATTCCGAAGCATGTTGAAAGTGCACGGACTTATTTATCCAAAGGCCTGGTGAAGAAGGCAAAATTGCTGGCCACTAAAAATGTGGAAATGCTCAAAGATATTATTTCTGAAACAACACCATTAATCGGCATCGAACCTTCTGCCATTCTAAGCTTCCGTGATGAATACCCTGAACTGGTTCCGTCTTCATTTGTAGAAGACGCCAAAGCATTAGGGAAAAACGCACTCATGATTGACGAATTTCTGGAACGGGAAATGAAATCAGGAAAAGTTAAAAAGGAGCAATTTTCTGATGATAAAAAAACCATCAAACTGCACGGGCATTGCCATCAGAAATCATTGGCATCGACTACTCCTACCCTATTTGTTTTGGGTTTCCCTGAAAACTACACTGTTGAAGAAATCCCATCGGGCTGTTGCGGCATGGCCGGTTCATTTGGATTTGAAAAAGAACATTACGAATTATCGATGAAAGTTGGCGAATTGGTATTATTCCCGGCAGTCCGAAAAGCTGAAAGGGAAACACTTATTGCTGCTCCTGGCACATCCTGCCGCCACCAAATTAAAGACGGTACCGACCGAAAAGCGCTGCATCCGGTGGAGATTCTTTTTGATGCCTTGCTTTAAAAAAAACAAATACCAGCAGTTCACAATTCTATTCCTGCTTAAATGTTGTTGATAAAAATATTCAGCCTGTCATCTGGCTTGAGTTTTAGTTTTTTCTTGAGCCGGTAGCGCCCATTTTTCAGGCTATCGGCCGAAATATTCATTACTGAAGCCATCTCTTTTACGCTCATATTGAGTTTGATCAGCGCACATAATTTGTAATCGTTGCCCGTCAGATTGGGATTTATCTTTTTCAGTTCACCAAAAAATCTTTCATGAATTTGTTCAAAATACAGTTTGAATAAATCCCAGTCCTTGTCCACATTCATCCCCTGTTGAAGTTCCTGTCTGAAACGCCTGAGTTCGCCCCTTCCGTTCCCATCCATATTTTTCATTTGCTTGCCGATGCTTTCGGTCATCTCCTGCAACAACTTGTTTTTTTGCATCATGTTTAGCGCATGTGTGGCCAATTGTTTGGTTTTAAATTCGAGCTCATTTTCCAGTTGTATTTCGTGGGCTTCCCGCCGGGCCAGTTCGACTTCTGTCAGGGCTTTTTCTTTTTGATGTACGAGGACTTTCTGACGGTGAATCTGTAAGTCTTTCTTTCTTTTCATCAAAATTAAAGTAAGTGTAAGAATGAAAAAAATGACCAACCCTATGATACCGACAGTGAGGAAGCGTTTATCGGCCCGGTCCAGCAATTCCTGGTCTTTTAAATGCAAAATCTCTTTTTCTCGCTGCGCACTTTGGTATTTTACTTCCAATTCCTGTAGATTCTTCTGCATCTCATTATTGTCCAAGCTATCCTTAAAGTCTACATAGTATTGATACCAGTTAAGGGCATCTTGAAACTTGCTTACTTTTTTATTCAAAGTGTACAGCATAAATAGTGACTCTTTCTCTCCAAAAGTATTGTGAATATGTTTGGATAATTTTAAGGATTCGTTGAGATAAAAGGCTGCAGAATCAATTTTACCTATTTCAATAAATGCCTGTCCCAAATCAAGCAATGCGCTCACTTTGTCATCATCCAACCCCAATTCCTTAAACATCTTTAGTGCCAGGTGAAGACTGTTTAAGCCTTTCTGTATTTGCCCAAGATAGATTAACGAAATGCCCGAATTTTCGTAAGAAACGGCAATGGCATCCTCCTTATCAGTTTGCAGATAAACCTGTAAAGCCTGCTGAAAATAAAACAGGGCTGAATCATATTCCTTACGGTCATAAAAAATAATACCGTAATTATTCAAGGCATCACCGTACAAAGTATTATTTGGATATTTTTTCAACAACTTGATGGTTTTCTTTAAGTATAAGACCCCATTTTGCTCCTGGTCAATTTCCATATAAACATTGGAAATCAATCCCAGTACCTGCCCCTGTTTTAAAGTGTCGCCAATGATTTCAAATAATTTGAGCACATCAAAAAAATAAATCATCGCTGATTTATTATCGCCGGTAACGTGATAAACTTTGGCCCTGTTAAGTGTGGCTCCGGCCATGCCGATAGAATCGCCAAGCATTTTGTAATTTTCAATAGCCGTCTGCCCAAAATTAAGTGCCTTATCGTAGCGGCCCATTTTACGGTAGGAAATACACATATAATTATTTACCATGGCTTTCAACTGCATGCTGCTTGTGGGTATCTCTACTATTTTTTTACAAAAAAACTGGCAGGAATCCAGCTTCCCGAGCTTGAAATAAGCCAGCGATGTTTGGTAGTATGCTTGCATTAATAATTCACTATTTTCAATCTTCCCGGCAAGAACAATGGCCTGCTTCCCACAATTCAAAGCTTTTAATGGTGAAAGTTCCTGCTGTTGATCAGCTTTTAAAAGCCACTCATTTACTTTAGTAGTTTGTACTGTTTGTACCGAATCGTCCGGGCTGACAATTAGTTTTGACTCCCGAAAAGGCAAAACTTCAGAGGAAAAGGTAAGGGAAAGAATAAACAATAAGACGAATGGAGCTGTTTTCATTGATGACCTGATTCGTGATAAAAATATAAAGAAAAAAGGATTTATTATCACAATTCTGTATTTCTTACAAACAAGATATTAGGGTTTAATAACCACTAAAACAAATCTTTAAGCTTTAGCTTCAGCTTATCTGCTTCAAATTAAAAGCCGAACAACATCTGCTCATTAAAAAGTAATGATGACCTTTTGATGACCCCATATATTTTGATACTGATTAATCCTGCCTTTAATTTGTGATGTATTTATTGCCACAACTATGTTATTAATCAACAGCATCAACCACAATATTTTTATCACACTTGACCGAATTGTCCCGAATGGGAGCATCCGGGTGGTCGATAAAAATCACCAAATCCTTGCAAGCCGTCATATTAGAAACTCCAATTTTGAGAAACTATCATTAAACAATATTACAGGAAACGTAACAGTCATTGTTGAATACAACGAACTTACGTATTCCAGGAATATTTATGTTCATTAAAACCAACAGCTATGAAAAAGAAAGTCATTATTATCGTTTTTACAATTTCAATGGTTTTAACAAGCCCGCTATTTGCCCAGGTGGCCATCAACACCGATGGCTCCTCGGCCAATCCATCTGCCATGCTGGATGTTAAATCCGACACTGCAGGCTTACTCATCCCCCGGATGACGACGGCACAACGCGATGCCATCAGCTCTCCCGCTCAGGGGCTAATGGTGTTTGTTACCGACGACAACAGTTTTTATTATTACACTGGGAGCATCTGGAAAACAGTCGGGCGCGGTGCCACCGGATGGGACATGAATAGTTCCATCATTTATGCAGACTCCACCCATCATGTGGTGATTGGAAACTCCACTACTGCCGGCACTTTTGAGGTAGTGACGGATAAGGCCACAGGCACTTACACCACTGACCGGTGCACAAGTGGCTCGGCTTCGGCAATGGAGTACCAGGGCAGCTACGTACCGGCTCATGCTTTCGATGATGATCAGATAAGTTTATGGCGGAACAACGGAAGTATGCCGGTTTGGGTACGTTACGACCTTAGCGATGGCAACGAAAAAGCGATTGCACGTTACCGGATGTACTGGTCGGGAGGTAATGTCACTTATACGCCAAAAGACTGGCAGTTTCAGGCATCAGACGATGGCACAAACTGGACGACGCTTGACAGCAGGAGCAATGAATCATGGAATTCTGGAGAGTGGAGAGCATTCACTTTTTCCAATACTACTCCCTATAGGTATTATCAAATCAATATAACTGCCAACAACGGTGCTGCAAATAACGCTGTGTATCTCATGGAGATTGAAATGCAGGCAATGATATACAGCAATCATCCCACCTTGTTTGTGGCAAACAACAAAGTAGGCATTGGGACTGAAACACCTGCCGCCACGCTTGAAGTGAATGGAACCCTCAATTATACGGATGGCAGTGAAGGAGCAGGAAAAGTACTTACATCCGATGCGTCGGGTAATGCTGGCTGGACAGACGGGTCTAGCATAAGTAATACCCTGGATGCGGCCTACGACCAGGGGGGTGCCGGAACAGGAAAGAACATCACAGCCGATGCCGGCGCTTTACGTTTGAATGGTACAGACGGTTTTTTGGTTACCGGAACATACGGTTCAGGAAATACCATAGACAGCGAAATTTCCGGAAACGGAACCCGTATGTTTTTTAACCCGAATAAAGCGGCATTTAGGGCTGGTAATATTACTGGTAACCAATGGGATGATGCCAATATTGGTGCTTATTCCATAGCTATGGGGTCATCCACTACCGCTTCCGGTAATAAATCTATAGCATTTGGAAGTGCCACTACCGCTTCCGGTGGTCTGTCTACAGCAATGGGGTTTAATTCTACCGCTTCCGGTGATCTGTCTACAGCAATGGGTTCTGAAAATAACGCTTCTGGTATGTATTCTACAGCAATGGGTGATAGTACTAACGCTTCAGGTATGTTTTCTACAGCTATAGGAAAATCTACAACCGCTTCAGGTGTGTCTTCTGTGGCTATGGGACTTAATACAACTGCTTCCGGTGATCTGTCTACAGCAATGGGAAATAATACCAACGCTTCAGGTATTTATTCTACAGCAATGGGAAGTAATACTACCGCTCCTTCTTATATTGAAACCAGCATAGGTTCATACAATACGGATTACACACCGATAAGTAATGTTTCCTGGGATGCATCAGATCGGTTATTTGTTGTAGGCAATGGTGAGAATTCTGCTAACAAAAGCAACGCCCTTACCATTTACAAAGACGGTCGAATGAACATCAACGATGCGTATTTTATGCCACAAACCGACGGAACGGCAGACCAGATTATGCAAACCGACGGCGCTGGACAGATGAGTTTTGTCGATCTTAGTACTGTTTGTGGTTGGTCAGTTTCGGGCGACATAATATATAATTTGAATTCCAAGATAGGGGTTGGAACAAGTAGCCCCGTAGCTAAACTGGAAGTTCAAAATGCAAGTTCCGACACATCAGTAATTTTTACAAACAGCAGTAATAGTAATTCAAAACATTATGGAAGTTATACAACGATAACAGGTACAGGCACTGGAGAGCAATATGGAACCTATAATGAAATGATTGGAACAGGAGAAGGAAAACAATACGGAACTGTTCAGTGGCTACATAGTAATGGTAATGGTGATAAATATGGAACTTTCAATAGTGTGATGGGATTTGGAACAGGTGATAAATATGGAACTTACAATTTAATATCTATGGGGTCTCCTGGTATCCATTATGGCGTTTATAGCGATGCTCAAGGTGCATCTAATTATGCAGGCTATTTTAAAGGGAATATGTATGTGCAAGATAAAGTGGGAATTGGGACGTCATCACCCGGCGAAAAACTCGATGTGGCCGGCCATATCTGGCAAACTTCTACCGGTTACTCTGTATTTCTTGGTGAAAATGCAGGGTCTTCTGATGACCTTAGCGACAATAACAATGTTTTTATTGGCTATAATGCCGGCAACTCAAATACATCAGGATACAACAATACAGCCATCGGATTCGAGGCTATGAAAGCGGTAACAGATGGCACATATAATACTGCATTAGGCCATTATGCTTATCTAACCGGCAACTATTCAAACTCAACTGCACTGGGCGACGGAGCTTCTATAACAGCCGACGGTCAGGTTCGTATCGGCCATAACGTTTCAAGCATTGGTGGCCCGCAAAGCTGGACCAATACTTCCGACGGCCGTTTTAAAACCGATGTTACTGAAAATGTACCCGGTTTGGCATTTATTGAACAGCTTCGCCCGGTAACTTATTACCTTGACGTGGAAAAGCTGGATGATTACACTGGTGTATCAGCAGAATACAGAAACGACCCTGTTGCAGAACAAGCCGCTTCTATTGCATCTTCACAGTTGCGCACCGGTTTTATTGCCCAGGATGTTGAAAAAGCAGCCCAATCGGTTGGCTATAATTTTAGTGGTGTGGATACCCCTAAAAACAGCAAAGATGTTTACGGTTTGCGTTATGCCGAGTTTGTCGTGCCTTTGGTAAAAGCCGTGCAGGAACAACAGCAGACCATCGAAACACAAAACCAACAAATGGAATTGTTAAAGAAAGACAATGTCGAACTCAAAGCCCGGCTGGACAGATTAGAGAAACTTGTTGAAAAAGCAAATTAATTGTGTATTGCAATCAATTAGCCACAAATTCACAGATGAAAGAATTCACCCTCAAAGAAGGTGGACTTGAATTGCACCCATAGGGCGCCTCATCGAAATACGACTGGAAGAATGGAAGAAAATTGGAAGGAAGGATGATTTAGTGACTTCTTCCACCATTCCATCCTTCCAGTTATGAAATAAATATGTATAACGAAAAGAACATAACCACCATCAAAGAAGGTGGATTTCAAATGAATATTAAAACTAAAAAACCTTCTGTGAATTTATGGCTGTTTTTTAGCAGTTTCCACTGTAGTTTTATTCTTCCCGAGCGTATGCAAAAGATCCGCTGAAAGCAGATCAATACAAATAACCCTGCACAAAGTGCAGGGAAAACAATAAAAGAAGGCAACAGAACCCGAAAAGGGTTCAATACCACCAAAAGCTCACCTATAGAACTGAAAACTCAAAAAACCATCTGTGAATCTGTGGCTGTTCTCAGATAAATTTCACAATGTTTTTTCGTACTACAATTGATTCAAAAAAATATAGAGGTCATCACCGGTGTGAAGCCCCAGTTTTTTGCGCAGGCGGTGACGCGCAAGTTTGACACTGCTAGGTGTAATATTAAGCACCGCCGCGGCTTCTTTAATGTTCAGGTTCAGACTGATCAGGGCAGCCAGGCGGTAGTCGTTAACACTTAAAGCGGGATTGATTGCCCTGAGGTTTTTATTGAAATCCTTGTTGATGCTTTCAAAGTACTTCTTAAACAGTTCCCAATCTTTTTCAATGCGTTGCATCTGGTTGATATCCTTGATGATCGACATAAAATCCATGGACAGCTTATCGGTACTGTTTTTTGAAAGTTTCTTTAGTTTCTCCCGTATATCAGTCAGTATGGTATTTCTTTGTGTCATGTTTAAGGCGTGGGTAGTAAGCTGTTTGGTTTTATAATTAATCTCAAAATTCAGCTCCCTGCTCAGCAATTCCTTATTGCGCAGATCAGCCTGAAGCAATTTCTTCTCAATCAGGCACAATTTCTTTTCCTTTTTCTTTTTCGATAAGTAAAAGGCAATCACAACCGTAAGCAGGACGATAGCAAGCAGTACCACAACAACAATCAATCGTTGGCGGCTTTGCAAAGCGGTATTTTTGGCATGTTCAATCCCGTTCAGTTTTTTCAGAAACACGATCTCGTTCTCTTTTCTTTCGGTCTCAAATTCCGTTTTCAGGTTTTGGATGTACTCCCTGTTTTCACGGCTGGTGATGGAATCTTTGATGGCCACATATTCTTCCAAAGAACCAAAGGCCCTGTGAAATTGTTTTTTGCCTTTATAGGCTTTCGAAAGCAAAACGTATTCCTCCATCTGCACCTCCAGGTTTCCGCTTTCTTTGGCCAGTTTCAAGGCCACATTACCATGCACGATTGCACTGTCATAAAGCTGCTGTTCCACAAACATCCGGCTCATCGCGTGATGCAGGCGACTGTTGTTGACACCGATGGCATTGTTGCTTTCGAGCGCCCTTTTGAAATACCGGTAGGCTTCCTCATATTTTTTCTGCTTACTCAGCAGCAGGGCCAGGTTTTGAAGCGCAATGGCCTGGTCCCTCGCATTGCCCATCTGAGTACTCAAAGCAAGGCTGTTTTTATAATGACGAATGGCAGCAAGTGTATCCCCGGTTTTTTTATCGACGATGCCAAGATTAATAAAACATTTCTCCATCAGGGCCGAATCCTTCTGCTGCCTTGCACCTTCCAGTGCTTCTTTCATCCATATTTCACTTTGCTCAGTGTCGCCAGTGGCCAGGTAAATACTCCCAATATTCAATTTACTTACAATTAACATTCTTTGTGGCGCATTGTAGGTATCCCTTATTTTTAAGGATTTAATAAAATAAGTCAATGCCGAATCGCTTTGACCGGTTTTGATGTAGGCCGATGCCGTATTGTTCAGTACCCTGGCAAAATCAAGATAAACAGCCGTGTCGGTTTTTATCTCCTCACCAAGCGTTTGGTAGTGTTGTCCCGCTTTTTTAAAATCGCTGACGGCAGCTTTGTAGTCCGCCTTCAGGTAGTGTACCACTCCCCTGTTCGAATATAATTTAATAATACGCATCGTATCCTGTACTTCCAGTGCTTTTTCCAATCCCGAATTCACAAAATACAGCGACGAATCGTATTGCCCCTTATTTTTATAAGCCAGGCCGATAATGATATCGGATTGTATGCGCTGCCCCTTTGTGGCCTCCTGATTGTGCCGTACTTTTTTTGCCAGGCTGATGGCGAGTGCATCATTCTTGCTTAAATTTTGATTGGCCTGTTGGATAAAAAGGTCGGGATTTGAAGGATTATTTGTTTGGGGAAATAAAACGTATGCAGCTAACAGGCTTATTAACAGAAGACTAAAACTTTTCATTGAATAATCTGGCATGTGAATGTTTCGGTTGTCGGGCAAAGCTAAAAATAAAATGAATTTCGATGATGATAACCTCAAGATAACCCGTTTTTTTTGCTTATCCGGTTTCTTCACCTTTAATTTGTATCCAGATTTTAAGAGCGAAAAGCCATGATCATCACCATCGTGAAAGACAACAAACTTTTTATCCAGTTCGACAGCCTGGTGAAAAACGGCAGCCTGCTGATAACCGATGGTAAACAGTACATCAAACAGCAGGACATCATTCAATCGGAATTTGAAGTAATTGATTTACCGGAAAAGCTGAAGAAGATTACTATTCAGATCGATTGGGATGAAACAAGAATAAACAGAACAATCAAGATCAGCTAAGCATCCATGACACTAATCAATTAAACACACTTCATATTATTCATTAAAAAAACCGACTTATGAAAATGAAAACTTTACCTCCATCCGAAGCAGCCAAAAGACTGCTGCTCTTTATTGTGCTTGTACTGTTAACAGGCAGCCTCTCGG
>QMPA01000371.1 GCA_003650365.1 Bacteroidota bacterium
CAGATGGAAAAAATACGCCCAATCTTACGCCACCATGCACAACAAAATCGTGAATTATTGGGGCACCACCGGTCAGAACAGCAAGCACTATTTCTGGAGTTGGAAGATGAGCTAAGGCCTTTGCTGACAGATGAACAAATGGAAAGATTGGAAGTTTTAAAAAATCGATGGCAACAACGTTTTGGTCGTCCAGGAGGGGGGCATGGAAAAGGCCCTGGTCATCGGGGCGGGCCGCCGCAGTAAAAACTATCACTAGCGCGCGAATTTTCGCGTGCTCAGTATTTTACTAGCCTCCCCCGTTTCAAGCGTCCACGCTTGAAAACTTATTACTAGCGCGCGAATTTTCGCGTGCTCAGTATTTTACGCAGTCACGCGGAAAATCCGCGCGCCATTGCATGAAGCGGCTTACTCAACAACCGCCGCTTCTTCAACCTGAAGAATAGACTTGTCACTATCCTGGTAAACAAAAGCAACAATATGGCAGTTTTCGGGAACCCAGTCGTGGCCCTTGAAATCTTGCGTATAAGTTTTACTGTAGTCTTCTCCTATGGATACTTCGCCTGAGGCAATTTCCTGTCCCCAGGCATTGTTTAAAACATTGCGCAAAACATGCTGATGCACATAATCCAACCAGTCTGGGGTATCACCTATCTCAGCATCATTGTTTTTTTGTGGTTGTACAATATCATTTTCGGTAATACAAACTACCAGACTGAATTCACCATCTATAACAGCGAGAAATTCCCCACTTACTGTTGTTGTTAGCGTACTGTCGTTTTCGTCATAAATATTGGTGATATTAACCTCAATATCAGCAATAAGTTCCAGTTCATTTACTACTGTTTTACTCCATTTTTCAGGAACAGTAACCACACCGCTGCCACCATCAACCCTGTTGACCATTCCCTTGGGATTGCCAACAATGCTGTAATAATCATTCCATGTAGTACCCGCCTCAGTATTAAAATCATAGGTGTAATCAGGGCCAAATGCATCGGTACTGGCAAAGTAACCGGCATGAACAGCCATAATAATAATCCTGTCTTCAACCTGTTCCTGTAAGTCGTGCGCAATAACAGCTGCTCCGGGGCAATTCACACAACCGTGACCTGTATAATCTTCAATCAGTACATTTTTAGTTCCTGAATCACTATCAATTTTAAGTTTGTAGGGCGGTTCTACTTTATCGCAAGCCTGAAATGCAAATGCTAAAGCAATTAGGATGACTATTATTTTCACTTCTTTCATTTTCTTCTCCCTTTAAAAATTAGATGAAATCGTTACATAAAATCCGCTGGATGCGGGCACCTGGCGGCAAACGCCACCAACACAAACCACGCCTTCGCGCTGACGGCCATAAGTAATAGCAAAACGGGTAGCTTTGAGTGTATAGCCAAAAGCCCCGGTATAGTAATGTAGGCGCTTTACTGTTTCTTCATTACCGTAATTCCATTGGTCGGAAACCGTAAAGAACCAATGGGGAGAAATGGTGTATTCAAGCAAAACTGCTGCCCAACTTCCATTGTCCTCGCTGGTAAATAATCCCTGTGCTTCCCAGCGCAAGGCTTTTTTTGAAGTGAATTTATAGGTCATATCAACTATGAAAATATCGGCATGGACAATTGGTTCTACAGCATCATCATGCCCCTGCAAAGTAACAATGTCGTAATCCTGGTGTATATATTTGAAAATACTCTTGAATTTCTTGCTGAATTTCTTACTGATCTCGATGGTCAGGTCACGATTAAACACATGGTCGCTAAACTTGAAAAAATCAGAAGTGTATCCCCAGGTTCCTTTATAAGTGCCCGTGCTGTCACTCACTGTATCGCGGACAATATCATTTACTTGTGAATAATTAATATGAATTCCCCATCCATATTTTCCACCCAGTTTCGTTTTCTTAGGAATTTTGTAATCTATTTGAAACTGAAAGCCGAGTTCGCCATTGGGCTGGGTTGAATAGGGGTACATGGAAGCCAGCATATAAGTGTGTGGTTCTATAATCGGCGGGAGAAAATTAATGTCGAGGGCATTTTCTTTTTCATTTAAGTCTGATTTGTAACTGAAATTGTCTGTCCGCTTAAACATGGCGAAAATACCGAGGCCTTTTCTAGAATAGGAAGCTGTAAAAAGAAAAGATTCGCCTGGTTTGTAAATGTATTTATTGATAGCCGAAGGGTCGTTGATTTTGTAGGCATATTCAGAAGAAAAGTTGAATTTTCCAATGCCGAGATTAAAGCGTCCGGCAAAATTAGCCACATTATTTGGTAGGTTGTAATTAGGGTTCATGTCATCGCTTTGGTATTTACTTACCGCACTTCCACCCAAAGTTAGTCTCACTTTCGAGTTTTGCATAGAAGTAAAAACATCATTAAAATTCAATTCCAGGTCAGCCCCCTTAACAATACCGCGGTTGTTGTTTTCGTATTTTGTCCAGAAAAAACGATGAACGCCATAAACACCCTTGAAGATTAAACCCCTTACCGGTTCGTACTGAACCTTCACGCCGTTAATGGCATTGTCGTAGCCCAAAGTCCATTCTTCGTAAGAGCGTAAAGTGAGTCCGTTGCCAAATTGTTCGTAAAAACTTCCAACCGTAAAACTGAATTTTTTCATGGTGTACGATGCCCATAAGTTAGGAAATCCGTATCCGTCAAGATCTGTATCA
>QMPA01000137.1 GCA_003650365.1 Bacteroidota bacterium
CTACCTTCGCTGATACCGACTTCCTTTGCTATATTCTTGGTTGACACCTTCTTCAGACCGTCTCTAAATATAATGGCCAGTACGGCGGACTTGATTTCCACTTGCCTGACATCTGTTGATTTGCGTATCATAAGTAAGTATTTGCTTGCAAATATAAATCTATTTTTTAGATGACAGGTATTTTTGAGAAAAATTTTGAATTATTCCCGGGAACAAGGCTGGCAATATGCAATCATTGGCCTTCTCTGTTTGCCTTGCGGATAAGTTCTTGCAGTTGCTCGTGATGAAAGTCGGGACGGCTGGTTTTGCGCCTTTTGTGTTGGTAATAACCTTCCAGTGTGAGCCGTGCCAGTAAATAAGAAATAGTACTCTCGGCACCCTGGTTCAGGTTTACGCTGTACTGTTCAAGGCCGTCGTAACAGCCACCCGTTACCGGATTGTAAACAATCTGATTCAGGTGGTTGAGCCCTAAAAACCAATCAAAGGCAATGTTGAGCTTGTTCAGGTACTGACTTTCGCCAAGCTCTTTGTAAAACAAGTCGAGCGCCATGATGGTGTAGGCCACATCAATGGGCTGCTCACCAAATCCTTCCCTGGCTTCTCTCCTTTTGTGAAACCATCCATTGTTTGAGATCACCCTGATTTGTCCATTCCTGAAAATTTTCGACAGCAAAAAGTCAAAGGTAGCTTTGGCTATGATGTGGTAACTGATGTTTCCGGTGGCTTTCCAGGCAAACAACATGGCTTCCGGGAGCAGGGCATTGGCATAGGTCAGGTATTCTTCAAACCAATGCCAGTTTTTGTCGGCAACCATATTGAAATTATCGAGCAGGCGTTCAGAGAGCGTTTTAATCAGTACGACAATATTCTGATCATCTTTCCTCAGATTATAGTAATAAAGTCCTTTAATGATAAAAGCCATGGAGCGGGGTGAACGGATATTTTGCAGCTCCGGCAAGGCTTTCTGCATGCACAGTTCCGCCTTGTCCGTAAACCGTTTGTTGAAACCGTCTTTTGACAAAAAATAACCCAGTGCCCAGACAGCCCTTCCGTTGGCATCGTCGAGGTTTTCAGCATTGTTGCGGAGGTGAATGCTGCCATCATAATTAACGTAATTGATAAAAGCCCCATTCTTTTTCTGGCAATAAACAATGTAATCCAGATAGGTTTCTATTAATTTATGGTCCGACACTTCTCCTGTTATTTCGTAGTGCCGGATGAGTGCGATGAGTGCCCGTGCGTTGTCATCCAGCGTATAACCTGATTCGAGATCGGCCACATCAATATCCGAAAACTGGATAAACCCCCTATCGGTTGTCATGTGTTGCACATGTTTCAGGTTGATGGGTGGAATACGGTAACGGAAATTGGAATGCTCGATAAAAGGTCTGAACAGGGCCATGGTTTCGTTGGCCACATTTTCCCAAATGGTAAAACGGGTTTTGTGAAAAGCATCGCGACCCATACGTTTGCGCAATCGGTCATTTCCCAGTAATTTGATGGTTGCTTCGGCAAGTTGGGCAGGATTTTCAAAGTCCACCAGTATGCCCGTGTCATCGTCAAGCAATTCTTTGGCGTGGGGGATGGGTGTGGCAATAATCGGACAGGCACTGCTCATGGCGTAGGCGAAAGTGCCGCTTACTGCCTGGTTCGGATCTTTCGAGGTGAACAAATAAATATCGGTTATGCTCAGGTAATCGAGCAACTCATCCAGTTCAAGAAAGTGGTTGACAAATTGTACGTTGTTTTCCAACCCCAGTTGTCGTACTTTCTCTTCGAGGAATTCCCGGTAGGCCTCCCCTTCGTATTGGACAAGGCCGGGATGGGTTTTTCCCAAAACAAGGTAAATGATATCCGGAAATTTTTTCCTGATTTCGGCCAGAGCGTCAATGGCGGTCTCAATACTTTTGTTTCGGCCCAACAGGCCAAAAGTGGCCAGAACCGGCCGGTGGCTGATGCCGAACCTTTCCTTGGCAGTCTCTTTGCGTTTCCATAAAACAAGGTGTGTACCGTGCGGAACAACTTTTACCTTTTTTTCGGCCAAATGGTAGTCAGCCAGCAGCAGTTCCTTCGAATGTTGTGTCATCACCAAAATACGTTTTGCTTTGCTTGCCAAAGCCTTTACAATCTGTAAACGCTTTTCATCGGGATTGGGCAGTACGGTATGAAAAGTAAGAATGAAAGGCTTTTCTAAAACAACAAGTAAATGAAATAGATAATCACCGTATTCGCCGCTGTACAATCCGAATTCGTGTTCAATCATTACGGCTTTCACCTGCTGGTCGGCATTGATTTTTTCAGCCACTTCCACGTATGATTCCTTTTGCGTGGTGTCGAGTACATATTTTACTTCTTCCGGGTACTCCAATTCCTGCCGGCCATTTTCCAGTGCGCACACTTCAATGGCGATGCTGTCGTCCATTTTGTTTTGGATGGCATGGATTAAATCGCTTGTAAATGTGGCAATTCCGCATTCGCGTGGCGGGTAAGTGGTTACAAATACTAATTTCGATTTCATGACGGGGCTCCTTTTCTTTCTATGTTTTATTTGTCGTGGTTGTTTTTCAGTTCATCAAGTAAAGCCTGCAACGGAACGCTTACAAAGGACGAAGCGTAATCGGACATGGCATAGGGAATAATCAGTTCGTTGTTGTGGATGATGGAGCCGCAGGAATAGATGACATTGGGCACATAACCTTCCCGCTCTTTTTCGTTGGGCATCATCAATGGATTTCTTAAATGGCCGATTACTTTTTCGGGATGCTCAAGGTCAAGCAGGACAGCACCCAGCGAATAACGGCGCATGGGACCAACACCATGTGTAATCAGCAACCAGCCTTCCGGGGTTTCGATGGGCGAGCCGCTGTTACCAATCTGGATAAACTCCCAGGGGAAAGAAGGCTTCTGTAGTAAACTGGCTTCTTTCCAGAGGTTTACTTTATCCGAAAACATGATGTAATTGTTCACCCCGTCGTAACGGCCAACCATTGCATATTTACCATTAATTTTTCTTGGGAAAAGCGCCATGTCTTTGTTCTGCGCGTATTTTCCGTTGAGCGGCAAAAATTTAAAATAATAAAAATCTTTGGTCGCAATTAGTTTTGGGAGGATGGTGTAACCATTGTAGGCCGTGTAGGTTGCGTAATAAATCACTTCGCCATCGTCATCGGTAAACCTGACAAAACGGGCATCTTCAATGCCATTGCTTTCGCTGTATGAGATGGGAAAGATGACCCGTTCAGAGAGTGCGGTGTCCAGCGAAAAGGTAATCTCGTAATGCGAATCGGCCACCCAGTTGATTTCTTCAATCACTTTGCGTTTTGTTGGTGTGAGGGTCACATCTTTGAGGGTTTCGCTGATGCCGGCTTGTAGTTCACCATAGGTGAATTTACTCTTCAACTTGTCCAGCACCACGTTTACAATATCTTTGTGGATGTCCATTTCATCCAGCTTGCGGATAAAAGTCTTTTTGTTGTAAACCGTCCGCTTGATGCACTGTGGCATTTCATCCAGGTTACCCGGCTCTTTAAAATGGAGGTTATTGTCGGCATCAATCACGCCTTCCCTGAATACAATGGATGAAATATGCCCTTCGCCGGTCGCCCTGAAACTGACAACAACCCGTTTTTCGCCTGCTTGCAAAGCATGCTGGTCGGGATGCTCAACAATTGACGGGTTAAAATAAGCCGCAGCTTCCACTGAGTATTCATGTGTAAAATAGGCCCCGATGAGTAATTTCATATCTTCTGACAGGGAGTCGGGTTTCACTTTCAGGTTTTTGAAAAGATGCAGGATGTTTTGAAAATTGTTTTCGAACACCTTAGTTATTTGCCTGTGCCGCGTAGAAAAATCACGCAGAATCTTTTGCAATTCTACATAAACTTCTTCATGAGACAATTGCAGTACTTTTTGAATGACCTGCCTGGCCTTTTCATCATCTGTAAAATAAAAACGGGCGATGGTACGGCTTGGGGTTGGATAAAAAATGAGGGGCTTTCGGTTTAATCTAACTGACATTTTTCTCAAATTAATGGTTTATAATCAGATATATTTACTGTATTTCGATAGCACAAAGCTATCAAAGAATTTTCCCGGATATTTATTATTTTCAATTATTTAACGTTAAAAAACATTAAAATTTCTATACGAGATACGGTTGATTAAAGCTATTATCAAGCTGCTCAGGGCAAAGCTGAAAGTGTAGGTGATTTTTCACCATATTTGTAGCAGATTATGTTGAACACTACTTTGCTTTTTGGCCTCATCCTTTTTACAGGATTTATCGGTGGCGAGCTGGCCAAGTTTGTTAAATTGCCTAAGGTTACGGGTTATATTGTTGCCGGCATTTTTTTAAACCCCGGCTTGTTTGGCATTGTCCCGGTCGAATTCAACAATAATACCGATGTACTCACCAATGTAGCCCTGTCGTTTATTACTTTTTCTGTGGGTGGTTCTTTATTGTTTCCTAAATTGAAGCAAATGGGCCGGGGCATTATTTACATTACCCTCTTTGAAGCAGAGTTGGCCTTTTTGTTTACAGCGGGTGGATTGCTTGTGTTTTTTTATCTCTTTAATCCATTTTCAGATTTTTCCTTTTATACTTTGTTTCTCCCTGTTGCCTTGTTGTTGGGTGCACTGGCATCACCAACCGACCCATCGGCTACATTGGCTGTTAGAACCGAATACAAAGCCAAAGGGCCGGTGATGTCCACCATCATGGGTGTTGCGGCTTTTGATGATGTGCTGGGAATCATCAATTACAGCCTGGCTACTGCAGTAGCCATGGCGCTCATCAACCAGGAACCCATAGCCCTCTCTACAATTGCAACACCCTTTATTTCCATCTTTGGTGCCATTGCTTTAGGGATTGGTTTCGGACTCCTGTTGAATTTTATAACAGGACTTGTAAAAAAAGAAGAGGACAGCGTTTTACTGGTCATTCTGTCGGGAATATTACTATTGACCTTTGGTGTCGCCGAATACTTAAAAGTTGACAAATTGCTTGCCACCATGACCGTTGGCGTTGTGGTTATTAACTTTAACGCACGACCTAATACGATTTTCAAAGTACTGGAACGTTATACGGATGAAATTATCTTTACCCTGTTTTTTACGATTAGTGGACTGAAGCTGAATTTTGAGTCGCTCAGCTCAGGTTATTGGCTGGTAGCGGCATTTATTCTTTTCCGTTTTTCAGGAAAAGCATTGGGCGTATACACCGGCGGGATGCTGGCACATTCGTCAAAAAAAGTAAGGAAATACGTTACCGGTGGTTTATTGCCTCAGGGAGGGATTGTAATCGGCCTTGCCCTGATGATGACCCAAAACCCGGCATTTTCAGAGTTTTCCGATTTTATTCTGAATATCGTCCTGGGTGCTACAATTCTCCACGAACTGCTGGGGCCGTTGGCTGCTAAAATAAGCCTGAGAAAAGCCGGAGAAATCAAGGCTTCCGACAACAACTAATAAAAGTTAAGGTTCAGCTGCCATTTTAATGTTCATTTGAAATCCGCCTTCTTTGATGGTGGTTATGTTCTTTTTGTTATACATATTATTTCTTAACTGGAAGGATGGAAGGGTGGAAGAAGTCATTAAATCATCCATCCTTCCTTTTTTCTTCCATCCTTCCGGTCGTATTTCGATGAAGCGCCCTATGGGTGCGATTCAAGTCCTCCTTCTTTGAGGTTGTATTCTAAATTTCTTATAATTTAGGTGATGTCACCACGATCCCTGTTCATCGATTATTCCATCAAAATACTCCCACCATTGGCCGTGGCCCGATGCATCCCACTCTGCTCTGAAGTCTAATACATATTGGCCATTCATCCATTCTTTAACCTCGACCGAACCGGAGCCATCACCATTTGCTATTGCTGTTATGAGAAGGTCTTGAGGCATCTCTAAAATGTATTCAAATCCGTCATTTGCCAGCTCATGCCATGTTTGTGTCATTAATACGCCACTTCCTTCAGGGTCGTAAAGTGTCATATATCCGGATGTTTCATCTTTTTCTGAATAGGCCTGGATGTAGGTGAAGTTGTTGAGGTTTAAACCTTCCAGTGTACCGTTAATAGTTACAGCCCAGGAGTATGAAGTTGTTGTTTCTATAAAGGTAAGCGTAACTGTACAATGTGTATTTCCATCATTTATTTCCCAGGTGTACAATTCTGTTCCTCCATCTTTAAAATTGGTTACAGGCGTGCTTTTAGATGGAGGCGTCATCATTCCCCCATAGCCGGCCATTGAGTTTGCCATGCTTATAAATGTTCTGGCCGTTTGTGCGCCCTCGTCATTGGACTGTGCCATTGCATCAGGTACTGTTACTGTTTTTATTTCGTAGGCGGTAAAGTCGTTGTTGGGGTCAACATCATCATCTTTTTTGCAGGACGAAACAATTACCAGCGAAAAAATGGTCGTAAAAAGGATAAACAATTTAAGTGTTTTCATGATTTGTGTTTTAAAGGTTTATTTAATGTGTGTGTATTTTTTATTTCTTAAAAAGAAGACAGTGGCCGGCTTGAATTTTAGTTGTTATTGTTGGACATCAGTGTAATGAGTTTGCCGGCCCTGTCTTATCAATTCAATAAGCCGTTTTGTATCCTATTCGTGCTCATCCCAGAGCTGCCAGCTTGGTGTATAATAACTATAACCGGCGCTCTCCCTGTCGGTTAATTTCACCGGAGACCCTTTGATGGTCAATACATCATCGTGGATTTCGTATTCTGCAATAAACAGATTACTGCCCCCACCAAGGCGCTGATTAAAAACCAGTCTGTTTGAATTGGGTGATGTGTTGATATTATTGACCTGTTCACCGTTTACTTCAAGGGAGGAGGTGATTTCGGTTACTTTTCCGCTGCTGATGTTCAGTGCTTTTACCCTACGGTGGAAATTGTCATCAGGCTTCATCATCACAAACAACAGGAAGTTTCCGTCCTGCGTCCAGCATAGATCATAAATCGCGATGTGCTGTCCTGGCTCGGAATAAACAGTTGTCTTGTTGTTGCCATCTGTGTTCATGGTTAGAATAAATTCATAATAATCCCAGTGGTTTGGCAATGTCAATACGGCTGCGTCGAAGGCTATTTTTGAGCCGTCGGGTGAAAATACAGGAAACGATGCTGTTTGCAATTCGTATGATCCACCATCCATGCCAATAACGGCTTCCAGGGGTTCGCTGAGGTGTGACAAGCCGCTGCCGTCTTCGTTGATTGTATAGATCGATTTGTACTGTGGATTGTCATTTGGCTTAGCGGGAAAGACGATTTTTGGCCCAGCCGGTGATACGCTGATTTCCTCGTAAACATAAAGATCATCTGCCGTAATGGCTTTGGTGCCAGTACCTGTTTTTGCATCGCAGGTGTAAATAGACATTGTATAATCTCTTAGATCAGTTTTTGCCGTAAAAACAGCATTTTGACACATATAACCTGCTTTGAGGCCTTTAACATCATCAACGGCAGGGGAGGGTGTACTTATATAAAGGTCTTTGCCGTCAACGGGATTTGTAAGTACAAGTTTGGCGCCGCTTCCCCTAGATAGTATCAGGCTGTGGTCGTATTGCGGTTTGTTGTTGGTGTCGTCTTCTTTTTGGCAGCTGATCAGGGCAAAGGCCAAAAGAAGAAAAATGAATAAGTAGTTTTTCGTTTTCATTTTGAATAGGTTTTAATGATTTTATTTAATGCATCTTTTTGATGCTGGATTTTCTTTTTTAAGTCTGCGATGGATTCTTTATCCGATGGCTTCGGCTTCTTTTTTGCGGCGATATTTCTTTTCTTCTTTTCCATGCAGATTCAATTCCGAATTGCACAGCAAAAGTATTTTCACATTCAGGGCTATCCTAATTTTTTGGGTAGCCTAAAAGTTTCAATCCGGGTTTCAAAAAGTCACAATGTTTGTAAGTTGTAGTAAAACAACGATTTCAGATTGCAAATTTGGAAGAGATAGTTTGAAGACCTGCTAAGTCGCCGAAGGACTTAGCAGGTCGAGGGAATTCGTTAAGAAGAGAGACTTTCAACCCGCTGAGAGCAAATCCCGATAGCTATCGGGAACTCAGCGGGTTTCGTTATTTGCACTCCAGTTTATTGAGGATTTGCACGCGAAACATTCGCGCGCGGGTTTGGGTTTTAAAAGGCCTCCCCACTGGGGAGGACTTAGGTGGGGTCATATTTGCATCAGAAACGGTACCAGTTTGTCGTCGCCAGACAAACCCAGTTTTTTTCGTAAACGGTAACGCGTGGTTTTGATTCCGCCTTCCGACTTAAAAGCAATGGCTGCAATTTCTTTGGTGGTGAGGTTCAGCTTCAGCAGGGCAGCGGTTTTGATTTCTGTAGCTGTTAGCTCCGGACATATTTCGAGCAATTTTTCATAAAACCCGGAATGGATGTTTTTGAAGATTTTTTCAAATTCGTTCCAGATGTTTTGTTTGGTGTGGTTTTCTAATTCATGGATAATATCTTTAACTGGCCGCATAACTTCCGGCTTCTCATCAAATCGGTTGTTGAGACTTTCAAGCTTTTCAATAATACTCGAAATAGTTTCATTATACCGAAGCATCTCCAGGGCTTTTGAAGCCAGTTCCCTGTTTTTTGATTCCAATTGTTCTTGTAGGAGTTGGTTTTCTTTCTCGTTAATTTCATTTTCCTGAGTGTGAATAATCTTTTCCTGTTCCAGCAACTTTTGTTGTCGTTTAAAAGCCGTCGATTTATATCTGAACATAACGATGAGCAGAAATATCGCAATCAGAAACACGGTCAGCAAAACGATCAGCTTAATATTCCTGTTTCGCTCAACTTTTGCTTTTTCTTTTAGCAATGCAATATCGCTGTCTTTTTTTTCCGACTGAAATTTGACCTCCACTTCGGCAAGCATTCGTTCTTTTTCGGAGGTAAACAGGCTGTCCTTAATAACCTCATGTTTTTTTTGATATTCAAATGCTTTTTGGAAATCATTATTGTAAGCATAAATAGCTGATAATTTTCCGTAAACAAAGCTTAACAGATTTGGGTTGTCAATATTCTTGGCCTCTTGCAGTATACGATTTGCAAGTAGTATGCCTTCAGGTTTCCCCTGCTTGATCATGGCATCAGCCAATGGCAGATTTGTAATTACCATGCCTGTTTTTTCATTCAGTTTTTTAAAAATGGAAAACGCATGTTTCAGTGATTCTTCGGCTTCGGCATAGTGTCCTATTTCAATAAG
>QMPA01000372.1 GCA_003650365.1 Bacteroidota bacterium
CGACCATTTGGTCATCGTTTCTTTCACCAAACAATTTGCCGGATTATCATCAGAAGAATTTCTGCGTGATTTGGTCATTGAAAAAATAAAACCTGCCAAAGTCATCATCGGCTACGATCACCATTTTGGTAAAAACAGGGAAGGCAGTTTTGAATTATTGTCAAAAATGGGAGAAGAATTTGGCTTTAATGTGGAAGAAGTCGAAGCCCAACTGGCAGGCGGAACAACTGTGAGTTCAACCAAAATTCGCAAATTGCTACAAGACGGTGAAGTTCAAAAGGTTAATGAACTACTTGGCTATGAATATTCCATCACCGGAACAGTAGTGAAAGGAAAATCCATCGGACGAAAACTCGGCTTCCCAACAGCTAATATTGAGATTTCAGACGAATACAAACTTATCGCGGCCATCGGTGTTTACGCCTGCCGTGTACACTGGATGGGAAGGTGTTATAAAGGGATGAGCAATATTGGATTCCGGCCAACCATCAATCATGGCGAACTAACCATCGAAGTCAATATTTTCGATTTTGACAAGAACATTTATGACGAGGAAATTACCATCTCCTTTGTTGACCGCATGCGCGATGAAAAGAAGTTTGAGAGTTTGGAAGCCTTAACAGCACAACTTGTGAAAGACAAAAAGGCTGCGCTTAAAATTCTTTAGTTTTATATCCGCTCGAAAAACATCAAGATAAATAATTGAAAAAGCAAAATCATTAATAACCAAACTAGTTTAAAATGAAAAAAAATATAGTGTTGACATTGGTCTTTGCCATTGTATTGAGTTTTACCGGAACTGCCCAATTTGGCATCCAAAGAAGCATCAGGAGTAAATATGCAAAAGAAGGTCGTGAACATGCCAAAGAAGAAGCTAACAAAGGTGTAGACAAGGGCGAAGACAAAGGCATGGAAGAAGCCGACAAAGGTCTTGACAAAGCAACTGATGCTGCCGAACCTGGCATTGAAAAAGCTGAAGAAGGAGAAGAAAAAGCAGAAGAAGCCACTTTATTTGGCATCAGCAAATACAATGAATTTGTTGATGGTTACGAAGCAGATGTTGCAAGTAAAAACCCCGCAGATTATAAAAAATACCGCTTCGAAACTGCCATTGTGGAATACGAAGTTGAAGGTCATGACGAAGGAACGAAGACTCTTTTTATTGACATGGGAGGATACAAAGTAGCTGAATACATCACCATTAAGAGAAAGAAATCGGAAGAGAAAACAGCCATCATTCTCTATGGAGCCGACATGATCAGCATCGATTTTGACGACAAACAAGCCGTTAAAATGCACAACCCCATGGCCTTTTATTTAGCCAATCCAAACCGCGACTGGGAAGAAACCGGGGAAATCCTACTCACAAAACTGGGTTTTGAAAAAACCGGGAAAGAAACCATCATCGGCAAAAAGTGTGATGTCTGGAAACATGGAAAACACCGCATCTGGATTTGGGATGGCCTGACTTTGAAATCGGCTGACGGAAAAGATATTGAAACAGCCACCGACATTAAAATCGACGCCACAATTTCTGAAGAAAAATTTGAAGTACCCGAAGGTTTTGAATACGAAATTATCGCAGCTGAAGACCTTTTCCCTGAACTTGACGAAGAAGAAGCCAAGGCTGCTATGGAAGAAGATGACGATGAAATAAGTGATGAAATGCTGGATAAAATTGAAAAAATGTCGTATTCAGAATTCAAAGTCTGGGCACGCGAATTAGACCCTGACATGACAGATGACGAAATGAAACAGAGTTATCTTTACCTCAGACAAAAGGCCAAGGCAAGGCATGAGTAATACTATCCTTCCAATATTCTTACTAAATCATTGTTGACATAAAAAACCTGCTTTCCATCTTGTTTTGGGCTGACTATCTGTAATTTACTAAGCTCTGCCATATACTGTGTAAGCGTTGTCCGGCTTGTCCTGCCAAGAATATTACCAATAGTTGTGGGCTTAATATAGGGTTGTGTAAAAAGAACTTCATTGATTTCTTTATTGTACCATTTTAATTCAGCCTTTGCATAGCGGAAAGTTGCTTCCATCTGATTTGCAATTTCATCAATAAGCTGATTGGTAAATGAAGCAGTTTGTTTCACGGCTTCCAGCATAAATAACAACCAGTTTTTCCATGCATTTCTTTGCGTTACCGCAGAAAGATGATAATAGTAATCATCTTTATTCTGGATTATATACCTACTTAAATAAAGTACCGGCTGGGTCAACAATCCCTGACTTACAAGGTATAATAGATTGAGTATTCTGCCTGTTCTTCCGTTACCATCGGAAAATGGATGTATGGCCTCGAACTGATAATGGGCAATCACCATTTTAAGCAAAGGGTCCAACTGATAATCCTTGCTGTTGTTGAGAAACCCAATCAGGTTTTTCATCCTGGCTTCAATTATTCCATGCCCCCTCGGTGGTGTGTAAATTACTTCACCGGCTCTTAAATCACTATTCCCTCTCTTAATAACAACCTGCGATTGCGGTGGCCTTATTTTTTGTTTGGTATCTTTTATTTGTTGGTAAACTTGTATGATTAAATCATTGTCCACTTTACCCTTTTCAAGAATGTCGGCATAACCAGCCCACAATGCTTCCCTATACCGTAACACTTCTTTGGTGTTGGGATTCGCGCTTTCTTCTTTTAC
>QMPA01000373.1 GCA_003650365.1 Bacteroidota bacterium
CGTCACAGTCCCTGAAAATCGATGCTCCTCAATTCGTTAATGGACTGAACGAACCATCTTCGCAAGTTCTCATTCTTGAAAAAGAATACCTGGAATTAAAATCTGATGTAGGGTATTGGCGGGCAATGCATGGCAAAGCCATTCTCCGTGAAAAAATACTCCAGCAAACGATCAAGAAACTGGAAGGGCAAATTCGTGATCTGAGGCATCGTATATTTGGGAAGAAAAGCGAAAAGCCAAGTGCCAAGGAAGAGAACGGAAAGCCAAAAGATCCAAAACCCAAGCGTCCTAGAGGCCAGCAATCCGGCAGTAATGGGCATGGACTTACCGAACGTCCCGATCTTCCTGTAAAAGAAGAAAAAGTGGTCTTTGATAAAACTCCAATATGCCCTGTGTGCGGAAAACCATACATTTCACATGAGGATGGGGAAAAAGAATCAATTCGATATGAAGTTAACGTCAAGGCCCATGTCCGTATATACAAACGGCAAAGTATGAAAAAAGGCTGTTGTTGCAAGGGTGTATCTGATAAATGCACGGCACCAATACCTGCCAATGTTATTCCCAAAAGTCCATATGATATTTCAATTTGGGAAGCAGTCCTTTTAACCAAATTTCATTATTGCCAGCCAACCAATCGTTTATTGAATCAATATGCAGAGCTTGGTCTACCCATTTCCCCAGGAACCATTGCCGGTGGATTAAAAACACTAAAGAAAATGTTTCAACCTGTTTACAATGCACTTTACAACCATCAAATGACAGAAGATCGGTTCCATAATGATGAAAGCAGCTGGAAGGTTTTTGAGACCGTTGATAATAAAATTGGCAATCGTTGGTGGTTATGGGTCAGCCGCTCTGTATCCGTTGTTTATTTCCAGATTGCACCGGGCCGTGGTGCCGATGTTCCCGTGGAATATTTTAAAAATACACAACAGCAAAAAATTATTGTGATCTGTGATCGGTACAGTGCCTATAAATCACTGGCAAGACAGATGCCATTTATTGTCCTGGCCTTTTGCTGGGCACATGTACGAAGAGACTACCTGGATGCTGCCAGAAAATATCCAACCCTGGAAGAGTGGGCTCTTTGCTGGATTGAAAAAATTGGAGAGCTGTATCACATCAATAACCAGCGTTGTAAACTGTTTGATCAACAACTTCCCATTCAATGGCAAGACGCATCATTTAAAGAACTGCATGGGAAACTCGTTGAAAAGATGGACGCAATCGTTCAGGAACGAGACAATTTGCTAGCATTACACCGTCCCGATGATCTTAATTTAGATCTGTTGACCAGAGTTAAATACAAGATTTTGACAAGCCTTAAGAATCATTGGAAGGGCCTGAGCGTATTTATCGAAAACCCGGAAGTGCCGATGGATAATAACCCAGGAGAAAAATCCATCCGCAACCCTGTGACAGGGCGGAAAAATTTTTATGGGTCAGGCAGTAAGTGGAGTTCCGAACTGGCAGCAATAATGTTTTCCATTTTTCAAACCTTGGGTCTATGGGAAATTAATTGCAATCACTGGTTAAGGGCGTACCTGACCGCCTGTGCTGAAAATCACGGCAAGGCACCTGAAGATCTATCTGTTTTTCTTCCATGGGAAATGGACAAGGGGCGTAGACAAAATCTTTCCCTCCCACCTGACTCATCATGACCCGTTACTGTGGAAGGGAGTTCACTCCCGACGAACTTAAACAGATTCAATCCCTGATAAAACACAACCCAGGATTCAACAGAACACGGCTCTCCACTGAAGTGTGCCAGATACTTCAATGGTTAAAACCTGACGGAAAGCTCAAGGATATGTCGTGCCGTGTTGCCATGCTGCGTATGCAAAAAGATGGATTGATAAACTTGCCTGCTTCCACTCGAAAAAAAAAGCCGGTACGAACAATTGAGTTCACAAATGCCACTGATCCACAAAAGCCAGTTGTTTGTCCCGTCAATCAACTGCCACAACTACGTTTACAGATGGTCACCAAGACCACTTCAGCTTTATGGAACGAGTACATTGATCGATATCATTATCTTGGCCATAAGCCCCTTCCGGGAGCTCAACTTCGCTATTTCATAACTGCAGGCGAACAAATTGTTGCGATGGCCGGCTTCGGAGCAGCTGCATGGCAAACTGCACCAAGAGATCAGTTCATTGGGTGGACTCATGACCAAAGAAAAGCTAATTTGAATTTGGTCATAAATAATGCCCGATTCCTTATTTTACCATGGATTCAATCGAAGAATCTTGCATCAAAAACACTTTCTTTAATGATCCGCCATCTCCCGGATGATTGGGAAAAGAGATACAATATCCGGCCAGTGCTGTTAGAATCTTTCGTTCAGAAAGATCGATTTAAAGGTACTTGTTATAAAGCCGCAAACTGGCAAAATATCGGAGAAACTAAAGGCCGTGGGAAACTTGGCGGACAGCCAGGAAAAATTTGTGTTCCCATCAAAGATATTTGGGTCTTTCCTCTTGATAAAAAATTTAGAGTTTTGCTTAAATCAACTCATCAATGACTAACCCGAATATTTACACCAAATTTTTGTTAATATTGCTACTTTTTACAATAAAAACAGCATGTTATTATTGAATGCGGGACCCAATTATGGTATATTGTAATTGTAAAAAAAAACAATCATAAAAG
>QMPA01000374.1 GCA_003650365.1 Bacteroidota bacterium
CTCTAGACTTAAAATAATGGCAGCATGTGAAGGACGTGCTTTTTGTTGCGCAATAATCTGAAGTGTATAAGCCACACCCACCGACATGAGTCCACCATACAAAATGGGGATGGCAGCCGCCTGAACACTTCCCAAATCTGTGGTTTCAAAAAAACCAGAGGCCAACAAACTTAAAACTGCAACAACTGCAAATTGCAATGTTGCCAGGACAAGCACATCCACTTTTTTCGAGAAATGACTGATCAGCAAAACATGTCCCGCCCAAAAAAAGGCGCTGGCGAGTACCAGAGCATCTCCTAATGCTAAAGTAAAGCCTTCGCTTACCGATAGAAAGTACAAACCCAAAACAGCAAGTAATCCGCCAATCCATGTAAGTTTACTGATTTTGTGCCGCCAAAAAAGTCCCAGTACAGGAACGATAATAACATACAAGCTGGTGATGAATCCGCCATTTCCGGCAGTCGTATAAACCATCCCAATCTGCTGCAAGGAAGCCCCGGCAAATAAAACCATTCCCGTTAACAGACCGGCTTGTAGCACTTCCTTCCTGCTTGCTTTTTTCGGAGAAGGCTGCTTTTTTCGTCTTTGATAATAAATCAGTGGCAACAACGAAATACTTCCCAATGCAAAGCGGATGCCATTAAATGCAAAAGGCCCGATGTCCTCCATGCCGACACGCTGGGCAACAAAAGAAAGTCCCCAGATAATTGCGGTGACGAATAATAGAAGGTTAGATTTGAATGTGGACAAAGTCAGTGTTTTTTTAGACAACTTCTTAGGAAATACCCAAAAACCTTTCTGGATTTTCCGAGGCAATAAGTTTGAAATCATCTCTGAAAACATCCTTAAAATCTTTAATATAGTGTTCCACTTTGGGTCCAAAAAACTCGATAAAAAAGAAGTCGGAACCGTAAAGAAATTTCTCTTGTATTTCTTTTGGTAGATTGTCAAAAAGATTATGTTTGAACACCGCTAGTTCATGCTCAATTTTAAAGATTCTTTTTGCTTTTCCATTTATAACTAAATCCACAACACCTCCTGAACTAAAGCATGAAAGGTCGGTATAGGCATTTTTGAATTTCGGGTCTCTTATGATGTCGAGGATGGCTTTGCTCCAATTGTCAATAATCCTGTCGTTATACAAAACTTTCCAAAGTTTGGCTCTTACCTGATGAGTAAGGCTTTTCTTTAATTCCATTCTTTGGCGGTTTTTTTCATAGCAACTCAGTACAAATGATTCATTCTCTTTACTAATTTGGTTACTAATATCATCTTCAAAATCTTCCATTTTCATAGAACGGAGATGCTCGGGTATTTCGTAATTAACAAATTCCATAAGCGGCGTACTACCACCAAAATGTGCAAAATTAATGGTGAGCTCAGGATATTTCTCCAGTACTTTCCGCCAGATGCGGGGATGGTTGAGAGCAGTTGCCCTTTCTTTGATGGCATCACCCGCTTTTCTGCTGATGGTTTTGTTGTTAAAAACATGAATTTGGTTGTTCATCTGAATCAGTTCCTTGCCGCTGTATATTAGTCCATTGATCCTTACATTTTGCGAAAAGCAGGCAAAACCGGTATCTGAACAATGCACTGTAATGGGTATTTTGTTTTCCTGACAGAATTGATAAATACCTTCCTGAAGATTGGTGCCCATTAATACCGGGTCAGTTGGCGAGAATCCGGTAGGGGCATAAAGCTTGATGCCCACAAAGGCAGGATTTGATCCCAATAACTTTTGTTTTACAAGATCAAGAAGGTTTTTGTGGTCTTTGTATTCGCGCCTGGGATCAACAGCAAAGAAGGGTTTTACGTTCTCGTATTTTTCTGAAAGCTGTTCCAGTTCTTCAATTTGCTGGATGTAATTTCGTTCGGGAAATAAATCCAAATCGCTGTCTTTTGTTTTCCTGGTTTTCTTGATCTGCTTTTGAATACCTTCCATAATTTCGTGTAGCGTTTGTCGAGTCTCCTTTTTTATAGAATGACTGATTGCAAACCTGAGCACTTCCCTCACGGTTATAAGTAGCCTCAAAACATGTCTTTTATGTCTTCGGTTCTGTCCATTGGTGCCGTCATTGTCATCAACATAAGTTAGGTCCATCATCAAGGGTGTTAAAATAAATTTGCCCTCATAAATTTTATCGAGTACCTCGTATACATGTTCACTTGTGGTCTGCAAATCGCCTAAACTGTCTTCGATGGCAGACAGGCTGTCGGTCGTTTCCTCGTCATCAATTTTGTTTTCCAGTTTGTTAATAATTCGCGTAAGTGATTGCAGGATACCTGCCAGTTTCCTGTTGATTACATTTTTGTTGAATACATGACAATGAATGTCGTAATATTTTTCCATGATTCTAAGTTTATTAATAATTATTAATCTGAAGGATTGTGGTTTGCTGAGAGTTTACTTAAAATTCCTGTAACACCTGCTATGCCCGCTGCTACAGCGATAAATAATTCGTTCAGGTTAGCAAGAAAATCCTGGTTTGCCAATCCGATGAATAAAAAGAGAGCTGCAATTATGATTGTTAACATGGCTCTGTATCCTTTCCATGTTCCGGTTGATTTACCCATTTTACTTTCTAATTGGCTCGTTTCAGCCTTATTGAGGCTTTGCAAAACAAATCTCCTGAAACTTACATTCATGAAATTTA
>QMPA01000375.1 GCA_003650365.1 Bacteroidota bacterium
GCCTTTAAGACGAAAGAAAAACGAAGAAAATAGCAAAAATACTGCTCAAAAATCAGAAAATGGGCATCAAATGAATAAAAAATTGATCAAAGAATAAATTGGCTGGTTTTGCAAAGGTCTCGATTCATATGTTTTTTATACTCAAAGTCGTCAATTACCCAGCAAATTTATGAATTGCCACGAGTTGTCCAATTTTGCAAAAGCTTCTTGGCAAATAAGATAGTTCTTTAAAGTGCTATTTTAAAATCATTTTTACTTTCGTGAAGATGGTTTCTCCAGAGCCGATGATGGCATTTACTTTGTATGCATCTTCATCGGTTTTTTGGTAATCAATGGTGATTTGAAGTTTCCCCGATTTTTCAGGTGTGATAATTTTAAGGTATTTGGCACTACTCACTTTTCCCATGTGCAATTCCTGTCCAAGACTTTCTTCAAGAATCTCTTTTACAATCTGCAACTGAATAACACCGGGTACAACAGGCTGTCCGGGGAAATGCCCTTTATAAACTTCATGGTCAGGATTTAATCTGATTGATGCACTAATCCTTGAGTCATGTGAGCGGATTTTCTGTATTTTGTAAAAGCCTTTAATGAGCATTTTTTCGTTATTGATTTTCGGATTGCTAATCCGCTTCACTTTGCGTCCGGATTGCAAATCCGGACGAGCCCCAACTACTAGTTCAAGTCTTGGCGCTGGTTTGCGGGTGGGCCGACTTGGACTTGTTTTTAACTTATCAGACGCTTCCAGGTTCTGCGAACGCTGGAAGGTCTAACAAAATCAAACTGTGATTTACATTCCGAAATTGGTTGTAAATCAGAATTGGTTTATTTTGAAAGTTGCCTCTTTTTTGTCGCAGAATCGAAGCAGGGATTGTTCCAGATTTCAATACTTTGGCAGCAATCCACATGGCAAAAGCCGAAGCTGTGTCGTATTCTCCGCAAAGGTGTTTGAACCAGGCTGTATTGTTGTTGGCAAAAAGATTATCTTCCAGGTTTTGATATATTCCATCAAATGCCGCATTGCCATTGTATCCTAAAATGACAAGTCCAAGGTCTTCAGTATTTAAGTTGTTTTCCTGTAAAAATCCGGTAATTGTTTCTTCAATTTCATCTTGACCTTTTGGCCTGAAAAAAGTTTTTGTTCCTAAAATAGTGGCGTAAGTATTTTCAGTCTTTTTATTCGAAAGTACAAAAAAGACACTGCCTTCTCCTGCAAGCGCCCCTTTTTGTTTATCGTTTAAAAGCTGAGCGGCTTTCACAGGATTCTTTTTATAAAAATCGATTTTGGTTTTAACCAACCAACTTTCTTCGGTAACTTCGTCAATGCCACCTAGTAATACATTTTCAGCTTCTTTATCTGCAATCAGCATTATGCTGTCTAACAATGCACTTTCAAACGAAAAGGTGCGGTGTGCATAGGTCAGGTTGTAATTGTTATTTCCCAACATCAGGGCAATTTGTGCGCCCATTGTATTGTGTGTACTCTGAATAAAAGGGGAGGGGCTGAGCAGGCTTTCATTTTTATCAATCAGGGAGTTGAGAAATTTTTCTGTATCTGCCTGACAACCCATTCCTGTTCCCGTAAGGATGGCATCGGGTTCGTGCATTTTTGCTTCATCCATGGCTGTTTTTGCAGCCACGATTCCCATGCGTACAATTTTGCTCATCCTCCTGAGTTTTGCCGCCGGAATGTATTCTTTAAAATTTGGCTTTTGAATTTGGAGATATTTTTCTTCAATGGGTAGAATATCTTCAAGGAAAGATTTAGCATCCAAAGTGTTTTGTGGCGTGACTGCAGCAAGGCCATTAATGAAGACGGGTGTTTTGGATTTAGCATTTTGAGTTTCTGATTCCTGACCCCTGATTCCTGACTCTTGAGACGCTTCCATCCCGATAGCTATCGGGAGCGAACGCTGGAAGGTCGGGGTTGCGGGTTGCGAAAAAATAACCGATGAATCGTTCCCGCCAAATCCAAAAGAGTTGGTTAAAACATGATTAATCAACTTGGATTGAACTTCAGTATTTGGTACTAAATTAAGTCCTTCAATCTTATTTTTAAAATTGATATTTGGGAAGATTATATTGTTGTGCAGTGCAAGAATTGAGAATACCGACTCCACTGTACCTGCAGCTCCCAAGGTGTGGCCAGTATAAGCTTTGGTAGAACTGAATGAAGGCACATTATTGCCAAACAATCTTTTTATTGCAGTACCTTCAGTCTGGTCGTTATTTTCGGTTCCTGTCCCGTGAACATTGATGTAGTCAATGTTTTCGGGTTTCAGGTTTGCCTTTTTTAAAGCAGCCTTCATGGCAAGAAATGGGCCGGTCCCATCTGGCGAGGAAGCTGTTTGGTGAAAAGCATCGTTGGCATTGGCATAACCATCAAGTAGGGCATAAATGTGGTTGCCTTCTTTTTTGGCATCGTCTTCCCATTCCAAAACCAGGTAGGCAGCTCCTTCACCAAGATTTAAACCGCGGCGTGTTTCGTCAAACGGTCGGCAGTGCTCGGGGTCAAGAATCATCAAGGTATTGAAGCCGTTAACAGTAAACTTTGAAAGGGCATCTGTACCACCAACAATTATCCTGTCGACAATTCCGTTTTGCAGTAGCTTTGCTCCGTGGATAATGCTGTTCAAAGAAGAAGAA
>QMPA01000138.1 GCA_003650365.1 Bacteroidota bacterium
AAATACCAACGAATCTTTGTGATTCAATAAAAGCATAATCCTGAAAGGATTTAATACGAATAACCCTATACGAAGTGTAGGGAGAATAATACAACAGCAAACATGAACCCTGCAAGGGTTCAAAAAAGAATTAGCGATGAGTACATATACACAAATCCTTTATCAGATAGTTTTTGGTACAAAAAATAAAGAACGGACCATGATAGCATCGGGTCAGGAAAGTCTTTATAAATACATTTGGGGAATCTTGAAAAACAAAAAGTGTCATTTATATCGCATTGGCGGAGTGGAAGACCATCTGCATATTGTAACCCATATTCATCCTGCTATTGCGCCTGCATATTTAATAAAGGATATAAAGATGGCTTCATCTGGTTTTATTAAGAATGAAAATATTTTTCCGGACTTCAATGGTTGGCAGGATGGATATGGCGCGTTTACATATTCAATTTCGGCAAAAGACAATTTGATTGAATATGTTAAAAATCAAAAGAAACATCATCAAATAGTAAGCTTTCGAGACGAATATATCAGTTTGCTAAAAGAACATGGAATTGAGTTTGAGGAGAAATATTTGTTGTAGTTTATTGAACCCTTCTAGGGTTCTATGATGCTTCTGTGTTATTACCCCCGCATTACGCGGGGTTATTCATATTAATCCGCCTTCAGCGGATTTACTTTGTAAATTAAATATGATACTAAAAACGGAAAGTAGTTATAAAAAAAGCCCACACAAAAAAGTGCAGGCTAAGCATCTTTAAAAAGTCTTTTTGCTATTTTTTTACAGAAGTCGAAATTGTTGTTCCACTAATTGTTGCGGGGAATTTTTGTCCGGCTTGTTCAATATCAAGGCTTAGTTCCTGATCGATAACTGATTTGATGAGCCAACCTGTTTGGGTATTCACAATCATTTCACCAGTTTGAGTTCCTTCTAAGTTTATTTCCTCATTATCAATACTGTTTGCTGTAATGGTACCTTCTACGCCAAGGGTAGTTTCCTTTTTACTTATTTTTAGCACAGTATACTTAATATGGTATTTCATGTCGCTGGTTTTTAGTGGTTCAATATCCTTTTCCCAGCTGTCACCAACGGCAACTTTTCCATCTTTATAAATGGCATAATTACTACCTGAACTCAAATTTTGTGCCAGGTCATCATTGTCCGTAAGTTCTTTCATGTCCATCTCTTTCACATTTCCTTTGTTGTCCATGGTCATGGTGTAGGAGCTGCCAATCAATCCACTAAAAGCTTCGGCAATTTTCGCTGCCATTGGGTTTTCTGTGGATGAAGGATCTTTTGAATCGTATTTGATTTCCATTCCAAAAATACTCTGGGTCATCGTTACACGATCAATAATTGTCTTTACGACAATATTGTCACTAGTATTATCTTCTACAGTTCCAGTCATTTCAAAACCAATCTTACTGTTCATTACCATTGTTTGTCCGCTTGCTTCAAAACTAATGTCCTGATCGGTTTCAATGTTGTAAGTGTATTGGTCTCCGGTAGTTAGATTGTATTTTAATTCAACTTTCTTTTGGGCAGAAACTGTTAAAAGTAATCCGGGCACCAACAATGTGATGGCCAGCAATATAATCCGATTGTAATTTTTCATTTGAAAATTTGTTAAGGAATAAATAAATTGAATTGATTTAGAAGGCGGTAAAAATATACTTTTTCCTGAATTTATAATCCTAATAAAGTTTAAAATGGATCGCCGCCATCAGCCGCGTCATCGTTCATTTTTGATGACATTGTTTTAAAACCCGCGTGTACATTGTCTGACGAATGCTCTTCTCCACCGCCTCCGACATGATTCATGTCTTCAAAACGGGCAAATGTATCGATGAATTTAAGTCTTACCTCCCCCGTGGGACCATTACGATGTTTGGCAATAATAACTTCAGCAACGCGGTTTGTTGACGACCCGTCTTCAAACTCGTCCATCTTATAATACTCAGGACGGTAAATAAAGAGTACGAGGTCAGCATCCTGCTCAATAGCTCCCGATTCACGCAAGTCAGAAAGAATAGGTCTTTTGGATTGGCCCGGTCTGTTTTCTACCGCACGACTTAATTGTGAAAGTGCGAGTACAGGAACATTCAATTCCTTGGCAAGTGCTTTTAGCGATCTTGAAATCTGGCTGATTTCCTGTTCGCGGTTTCCCTTGCTGTCACCACCATGCATCAATTGCAAATAATCGACAAACACCATCTGAATATCGTGTTGTTGTTTAAGTCTTCTGCATTTGGCGCGGAGTTCAAAAATGGTAAGGGCAGGGGTGTCGTCAATAAAGATTTTGGCATCAATAAGTTTAGAAATTTTGTCATTTAATTGTTGCCATTCGTGCCCTGCGAGTTCTCCTTTTTTGAGTTTATCAGCCCTGAGTTCCGATTCGCTCGAAATAAGCCGTGTAACCAACTGAACGGCTGACATCTCCAGGGAGAAGAAAGCAATTGGCCTATCAAAATCTACTGCCATATTCCGTGCCATTGAAAGTGCCAGTGCCGTTTTTCCCATGGATGGGCGTGCTGCTAAAATAATGAGGTCCGATTTTTGCCAGCCACTTGTTTTCCGGTCAAGGTCGGTAAAACCGGAAGGGACGCCACGCATATGCAAATCAGAGTCCTTTGCAGCTTCAATATCTTCAATGGCTTGTTTTACCAGCGAGGGCATGTCCTGGAAATTCCGGCGCAGGTTGGTTTCCGAAACCGAGAATAAATTTTGTTCAGCCTTGTCCAGTAAGTCGAAAACATCTGTCGTATCTTCGTAGGCATCTTTGATTATTTCAGACGATATCCGGATTAAATCACGCTGAATGTGTTTTTGTAAAACAATCCGTGCATGGTATTCTACATTTGCTGCCGAAGAAATGCGGCTGGTGAGCATGGTTATAAAATAAGGGCCACCCACCATTTCCAGTTCACCAGAACTTTTTAGCTCGTTGGTGACAGTAAGAATGTCAACCGGTTCCGATTTTCCAAACAAACGTTGGATAGCAGCAAATATTTTTTGGTTACTCTCTTTATAAAAAACTTGTGGTTGAAGGATGTCAATCACTGCCGAAACAGCATCTGCTTCTAGCATCATTGCCCCCAATACCGCTTCTTCCAAATCGGTTGCTTGTGGTGGCACTTTGCCGTGTTCGATGAATTGTTGCGTTAAATCAGGTTGTTTTGAAATGTTCTTTTTCCTGATATTTTTAGTGGCTTCTTCCATGCCCCAAAAATAAATCAATGACAGGCTTGTTAGAAAATTGTTAATAAAAATATTTGAGTTGTTTAACCAATAATAAATCAGGCAGCTACAAAATACTGTGTTTGTTTAGCTTTTGGTTTCAATCTCTGGAATCTGATTTAAAAAATCATAAAAACCCTCATTGGCTTTCGGCCGTACAGGCCAATCTTCTTTTGGGATTTTTTTCCAGCAATGACCAATAAAATCGCAAGGATAGGGTATGGTACAATGTGGCCCAACGGCTATTGGAGGTGATTTTTCCAGCAACAACGTTTCCTTTTCACGGATGACTTGTTCCCTGATAAAATTCTGTAGCTCAAGTACCCTGTCCAATACACTTTCTTTGATGAATAATTTGTTGATGTCGAGTGACTGTGAGAAATCATAATCCTTATTTACATAAACCAAAAAGAAATCTTTTAGTAAAATACCCTGATTTGTAATTACATAGTATTGAAAAGCTGCATCCAGTAAATAAGTTTGAGATAGGTGAAGCGAGCTTTTTACTTCGTAAGCCGTCCAATTTCCATTTTCTTTGTGGAGGATATCTAATAGAATAAGCAAGCGGTCGTATTGGAAAGCAGGCTCATATAAAGTGTGGTAGCTATCGGTCAGGATAATTTGAGCTGTCTCCAGAACCTTCTTCCTGTATTGCGAAGGTGACTTGGGTTTCAGGTCAGTCCCACCGGGAAAAAGCTGTTGCGCCAATTCGCCAACTCTATGTCCGCGTTTGAATTTTGCCAATTGTTCAGGACTTAATCTGTCTCTTAAAAAAGGACGCTTTTTATTCAGATATAAGGATTTTAAACATTGGTTGCCGCGGATGAATGTTGATTTTGATAGCAGGTGTTTTTCCATTGTGGTGTTAGGTGTTAAGCGTTTTAGGTTAAGCGTTAAGTATTATGTGTTAGGAGTTTAATCCATCAACCATCCAGCAGTCAAACAATTAAATCCATCAATAGTCAAACCATCAAAGAACAAACACATCCGTATCCTTAATTAAAGGCATTCCCAGATATCTTCGCATCAGTTGGGCTACAGTCAGCACATCTTTTTGGCAGTAGGTAACAATACGTTCCAGATCTTTTTCAACCCAATAAACATGTCCTACCTGGCTGCCATCAATGTCATCTTTTGGGGTGGGAATATCGAAAATAGCAGTCAGTAATTCTAAGGAAGTATAGTGTTTGTAGTCGCCAAATTTCCACAATTCCATGGTATCGAGATGTCGGATTTCCCAGGGTTTTTTCCCGGCAAGATTTAGAATTTTCGGGATGGATATACCATTCACCAGCATCCTGCGAGCCAGGAATGGAAAGTCAAATTCTTTGCCATTGTGCGCACATAGCAGGTGACGCTGGCTGTTGTAGTGCTTGTTGAGCATCTCTACAAATTCTACCAGCATTATTTTTTCATCATCCCCATAAAAGGACTTTAACCTGAATTCTTTTCCGTTTTCAAAACCGCAGGATACACAAACGATTTTCCCAAATTCGGCATAAATCCCTGCCCGCGAATACAATTGGTCTGGTGTTTGTTCCGGGTCGAAACGGCGCAATTGTTCGGATTTCTTTTCCCACAGCCGTTTGAAATTATCTGGTAATTTATCGAAATCGGCTGATGCCGGAACGGTTTCAATGTCGAGAAACAAGACCTTTCCCAATTCTAAATCATGAAGCATAGCGGTTAAATTAATGAACAGGGAAAGTACAAAAAAATGAGTAACTTTACCTTGATTAATTCTCAGATTCTTTATGAAAAAAATATCATTCTTTTTACTTGCTATTTTGCTGTTGCTGTCAATTACTTCGTGTAAGAAGAAAGTGGAATCGTTACCGCCTGTGATTGAGATACTTTCCCCGGTTGAGAACGTGCTCTTTACCCTGCCGGAAATTGTTATGGTTAAGCTGCATATTGTTTCTGATCGGGATTTAACAGTTGTCAGGATAAGTATTGATAATCAGGATCAGATTCCGATATCAGTACCCGTGTTTTTATATCCTGATGTTGGACAGTTTGATTTTGAGGTAGAAATTAGTATGGATAAACTGCCCGAAGGAACAATTGAAACTTACCTGAATGTTAAAGTAGAAAGTAGTAGTGGAGTAACCAAAGAATTTTTGCAATTGCAGTTTGAAGGTCCGTTCCTGATCTCAAAAGGTTTTTATCTGATCAGTTCTCCCGGACTTAATCAGACAAATGTACAGTACTTCGATACTGTTTTTTTACACACAAATTTTATTGAGTTAGCTAACGGATTTAATGATGCAGCCGTTTCATCAATTGATGACATGCTTTTTCTTTCCATAAAAACTCCTGATAAATTGCTGGCTTTTCGCCATCAGCATGCTGAATTGAATTGGGAAAAAGAAGCCCAGATGCCTTTTCCTCAACTATTCAATCTGAACCTGACCGAGGAGCTTATTTATACAGGAACAGGAAACGGGCGAATATGGGGTTATAGAACCAACAATGGCAGTGAGCAGTTTATTTCTCCACTGGTCTTTGACTCAGTTCCGGGTGCAATTGGCGTTTTCGAAGATTATATTGTGGCAGATTATAAATCACTGATTGGACCTGAACGGGGGTGGCAGGTTTTTTATAAAGAAACAGCAGTTCTTTTCCAGAAATATTCAAGCCAATTAAGCGTGCATGCTTTTTATCCGGCTTTGCAGAAAAATTATGCCCTTGTATTTGGAAATGTTGGAAGCCTTGGTGTTATTCAGTTTTACGATATTGAAAACAATAAAATATTGATTTCGCTAAATTTTGCGACAGGAATAATTACTGCTTCCTGTCAAATGGAGCCCGGTTATTTTTTAATTGCTGTTGGGAAAGATATTTGGCAGTTTAATGAACAAAAACAAAGCTTTAATTTGCTTCACCAAACCGAAAATGATGTAGTAGATTTACAATATGATATTGTGGCGCGGCACATTTATGTGGCTGAAAAACAGAAGCTTTCTATTTACAATATAACAGGAGATACACTTGTTAATGAGATTGAATCTTCCAATCCCATTAAGGCAGTGCGTTTGCGATTGGGTTATCCAGATTAATTTGTTAGAGATTGGCTTAGGAACTGGCCTTAATGCACTGTTGGCAATGCGTTGGTCAGAAAGGAACAAAAGGAAAGTTAACTATTTTGCGGTGGAAGCCTTTCCGATTGAACAAGAAGTCCTGAACAGTTTAAACTATGCAGAAATACTGGAAATTAATCCTGAACTATTTTCTGCTGTCCATAAGGTAGGAAGTAAAAAGGTGCAGCTTTCTGAATATTTTTTCTTTTGCATTTCATCACGATAAATTGCAGAATGTTAGTTTTCAATCAGAAACATATGACCTTGTATTCTTCGATGCATTTTCACCCGATGTACAGCCTAAAATGTGGACGGAAGAATTTTTTGAGAAAATTGCACAGTCGATAAAAAGGGGAGGGATTTTGACAACTTATTCCTGCAAAGGAATAGTAAAAAGAGCCTTAAAAGCAACAGGTTTCCAAATTGAAAAACTACCCGGTCCACCCGGGAAAAGGGAATTTTTGAGAGCGGTGAAACCCAGACCTAAAGGTCTGGGAAACTGATTGAAGAATCATCAGTTTCCCGGGGATGAAGCCCCGGGACTTACCTGATAAAAAACCCCTCATCCCTTTCCAAAACCGGTACAAATTGCTTTTCAACTTTTGTTACCCTTGCCCATGAAGGACCTTCATCGCACCACAATACAAACATTTCCAAATGCGCTGCTTCGCCTTCGGCTTCGATGTAAACACTGCCATCGGTTTTGTTTTGTACAAAACCTTTCAATGATAATTCTTGTGCTCTTTTTTGGGTGTAGAAACGGAATCCCACACCTTGCACTTTTCCGTAAACTTTTAGGATTACTGCTTTGTTGTTCATCAGGCTTCAAGTCGTTTGGTAATTGTTTTTTCGACCAATTCAAAAAGTTGATCAGGCATTAAACTCCGCCATGTCATTTCATCAAAGCTTCCGCCAAAGGCAAGGTAGTAATCAATATTGGTATCGGTAAATTCCCTGATAACATGCTCCCTGAAATTCAATCCGATAATCCAACCATCACCATCCAGGTTGTCGAACCACTCTTCATAATAATCGGTGGTATCCGAATGGTATTCCAAAATATTTTCGCCAATTAGAATGAAGTATTTAATGTCATTTCCAATCAGGTCTTCAATCACATTTCTGTACAAATACATCACATCATTGTAAATTGCATCATTCCACTCTCCCAGCAATTCGATGATGCAAAAATGCTTGTCATAATCCACAAAAAGGATTTTCATATAGAGTGTGTTTGAGCCGAAACCGTCCCACTGCGGATGAATATAATGATTATAGATTACCTGGCTGAGCTCAAATTCGCTGTATTCCCGTCCGTAAAATGGCGACAAAGGATCCTCTTCGGCAACATACAATTGGCGCCAGTTATAATGTGGTTCTATTTCATGCATTCTGTTGTTGCCGTTTTAGAAGTCGTATTCTGCAATTTACAATTCAAATATATTTTCAAACACACTTACACAAATAATATCCCGCAAAAGCCAGTCCAATACCTAAAATATTTGAGGAAAATAAGTAGGCCAGCATCAGTTTAATTTCACCATCTTTGGTAAGGCTCAGGATATCAAAAGCAAAAGTGGAAAAGGTTGTGAAACTGCCCAGGATGCCAATAAATAGAAACATGCGTACACCCGGTGAAATATAGTACCTGTCAAAGAAGCCCCACAAAAATCCAATCAGAAACGAGCCGCTGAGATTTACAATAAAAGTTGCCCAGGGAAAATCCGATTGGTGAAGCCGGTCGAAATAAAAATAAATAAGGTATCTGAGTACAGCACCGGTAGCACCACCCAGTGCAATGACAAGCAATTTGTATATCATAAAGCAAATTTTAGTCCTTCAACATTTTTGAGGTCTTCATAAAGTTTGTCCATGGTTTCTTTGTTACTCAGGCTTACTTCAAAAGTGTAACTGGTGTAGGTGCCTTTGCTGCTGATTTTCTTGTCACGATATTTGTGTTTTATCTTCAACTTATCAAAAACCGCTACCAGTTTGCCCTTATTTTCTACATCTATATCGGTTCCTGTCATAACGGTTTTCAATTCAAATGTAACCGGAAATTCTATGACTTTTCCTTCCATATCTGCCATGGATTTTAGGTTGCCGTTTCCGTTTGATTTTATTTTTTCCATACTAATTGTTTTATGTAATTAAAAAGCCGCCACCAACTTTATCCTTCCCCACCCAAAACTTCGGCCGCCTTTAAATTCTGGCGAAAGGTAGAAATTTTCCAGTTCAATTCCGAAGCTTCTTGAATAAATGGCAATACCCGCACTGGCCTGAAAAATGAATCGATTTAATTCATTGCCAGCAATGGTGTAAGGACTTTTATTTGTGAATAATCCGCCTTGCAGCGTTGCATCATAAAGAACAAAATCTGTCATCCCTTTGGCAAAAAACCAAAACTGTATGGGGCTGTTTTTCCCGGCTTTTGCCATGAATTTTATTGGGCCCTGATAAACCGGAATAAAGCGTCCCACCCGCAATGAAAAACCACCCCCGGCTTTGTTGAACAGGCTGCCTACATTGGTGCTTCCTTTTAAATTGAATTCAAAGTTTTGTGTTTGAAGGATGCCTTTTTCCACTTCCATAAAATAATTGACCACAAAACTATTTTGAATCTGGTTTTGCCAGCCCACCGGTTCTTCTGTATGAAGTCCTGTTTGAATGGCGCCACCCAATGAAGCAGGGCCAAGAACGCCAATATCCAATGCGCTTTTTATATGTAGTTTCTTTTCAAAGTTGTAGGTTTCCCGGAACTGCCCGACAGTTAAAAATGCAGAAAAAGGCCGGTC
>QMPA01000376.1 GCA_003650365.1 Bacteroidota bacterium
CTTAACTATATAATTGTAATATCCTAATTGCGCATTGATTGGTAATTTCCCAATTCTGAATAATTTACCCGCGCCAACTCCAATGGGGACCAACCATTGCTGTCCGCTTTCGGCTTCCCAATTTGCTGTGATAATTGGTGCTGAATTAACATACCAACCTTTTTTTATGTTCTTAACAATAAAAACCTGAGAATAGAATGAATTAACATTTTGTCGGTCGCTCTGACCAGCAAACGACCATGTGTTTTGAACGATAAAACCAAAAGTCCATCCATGAGGTTGGATCAAGGCAATTACCGACGGCCCGGCGGACCATTTTCCTGTTCCCAATACCGGGTCGGTAGCTGTTGGAATTCCGATAGCGGGCCCAACACCCCATATCAATTTACCGGGTTTTCGTGGCGTAAAGAATAAGGAAAGGGCAACATCTCCCAAACCAAACTTGCTACTGTCTTCGGCTATGGGTTGGTTAATTAACGGAATAATTGCTCTGACAATCATATTTACTTTTTGGCCGAGACCAACAGGAATTACCGGTTGAATATTGGTTACGTTTTGTGTTCTGTCATACGGGCCAACTCCAAATTGTGTATTATTTTGAAAAGGCAAAACATACATTGCTGCAATTGGATTTTGCATGGCCTGTTCAAGGTCTACTTTTTCTTCTTGTGCTTGTTGTTCTTCTTGTGCCTGTAAATTCATAAAGCCCAAAAGGGTAAAAAGAAGGATTGGTAAAATTGTTTTTTTAATCATTGTTGTATTTTTTTAATTGTTTAATTGGTTTGTTACTTCATATAATACTTCCCCATCTGCACCCGAAGGGGGTTTGGTTCCTAAAATATTGGCCAGGGTGCTGGCGATGTCTTTGGGTTCTGTTTTTCTTACAATACGCTGTCCTGTTAAATTGCTCCCGGCAAAAATGACCGGAACATAAGAATCGTACAGCCAGGGACCACCGTGGTTTACAGCCACTTTTTCGCCATTAAAATCGTTGATGAAATACTGGGGTTCGAAAAGTATGAGCAGGTTGCCCGAGCGTTTGCGGTTGAAATTTCGCAAAGCTTTTCTGTTCAGGTAAGTGTCGGGGAGTTGGTTTTTTTGCAGGGCAAAAGAAGAAACAGCAAGTGCTACTCCTTTAATCCCCATCAGTTCTTTGGCAACGGCTTTTTCTACCTCTTCCAGATCGAGTCCTTTTTCTTTAATAATTTTCTCATTTAAATAAAGGTAGGGCGGAAAGAAATCGTGAATCAGTTCCTTACCAATGCCAAACTTTTGTTTAAGTGCTTGTATGGATGGTTCTTTGTCCCATTTGTCGGGCGATACATAACCCGATTCAATGCCAAAAGATTCTAAATATCCCGGAACATCAGGACCACCGTGGTCGGCTGACAATACAATCAGGGTGTTTTCGAGCCCGACTTTTTCGTCTACAAAAGCAAACAAATCAGCAAGGGTTCGATCCAGACGCAACATATTATCTTCGGCTTCCAGACTTGATGGACCAAATAAGTGTCCTACATAATCGGTCGAAGAAAAACTGATGGCCAGGAAGTCGGTAATATCATCCTGCCCGATGTCTTCAGCTTCAATTAAAGCTTTGGCAAAGTCAAGGGTAATTTCATCACCGGCAGGGCTAAAAGTAAGGTAGCTGCCAAAATAGGGGCTATCGGATGGGCCAAATTCATGCGGGAATGTCCGGCCAAAACCAGCCATGTCCATTTCCCATTCCTGGTCATCCCTATCGCCAAACAGATAAGTTGATGGCTTGTGCATTAACTTCCACGATTGATTGCTGTAGGTCTCGGGGAATTTGCGTTTGTTCCATTGCTTCACCCATTTTGGATATTCTTTATAATAGTAGGAACTGGTGATGAACTCACCTTTAGGCTTGGAAAACCAGAAGGCTTTCCCGGTATGTCCGGCCAGGGTAACGGCACCGCGGTCTTTTACCGAAACACCAAAAACTTTGGCTTTTCCATTGGTCATTAATGTTAATTCATCACTGAAAGTAGTAGTGATGATGTTTGCTGGAGAGCGGCCATCTGTTGAAGCAATTACCTGTGATTTGTCAATTTCGGTATTTGCATCCACATCTGCATTTTCAGTTAATATCGGGTAGCGTGCATCTTCAATATTGTAAATCAGCCGTCCTTTTTCGCGGTCGAACCACACATTCGAAATCATGCCGTTTACTGCCGGGTCGGCACCAGTAGCCAGCACAGTATGTCCCACCACCGTTTCGGTATTGGCATGTCCGTAATGGGCGTTGGCGTACCAAACCCCCTGTGCTTTCAGGTAGCGAAACCCCCCGTCACCCATATTTTTCATGAACTTTTCGGGCAGATCACCACGCAATTGATCAACGGTGATTTGCAGAATCAGTTTGGGTTGATTGCTGTTTTGCGCACTGAGGAGACCGATCCAGCAAAGCGACAGTATGGTTAAGAATACTATTTTATTTTTCATTGGATGGTCGTTTTCTTTTGCCTTTTTAAATAATTCAAACGGATTTCCTGCAAATCAGAGCCTTTCTTTTTAGTTCCAATACCATGAATTACAACATCAGCTTTTTTGGCAAGTGTCCTGATAGCACCTGACAGAATGCCAAGCTCTGTAGAGCTTAAGGC
>QMPA01000377.1 GCA_003650365.1 Bacteroidota bacterium
GAACGCCTGTAAATAATTACCGATCTTTCAGCACCCAATCTTTTGGCAGTCCTAACGGAATCCATTGCGGTATTTCCACCTCCAATTACGGCCACATTTTTTCCAATCAAAACAGGTGTGTCAAAATCAGGATTTGCGGCATTCATCAGGTTTACACGGGTAAGGTATTCATTGGAGGACAGAATCCCATTATAGTTTTCACCCGGGATATTCATGAACTTTGGCAATCCGGCACCACTCCCCACAAAGAAAGCTTCATAACCTTGTTCCTTCAATTCATCAATTGTAGCAGTTCTCCCTACTAAAAAATTAGTTTTGAACTTAATACCCATTTTCTTCATCACTTCAATCTCCACATCCACAATTTCGTTTGGGAGCCTGAACTCAGGAATTCCATATTTCAGTACACCGCCAATCTCATGCAGTGCTTCAAAAACAGTAACATCATAGCCAAGCTTACAAAGATCGCCGGCAGCACTTAATCCTGCTGGCCCTGAACCAATAACACCAACTTTAATTCCATTGGGTTCAGCTACTTCAGGAATTGCCATTTGTCCACTGTTACGCTCATAATCAGCAGCGAATCGCTCAAGGTTGCCAATAGCAACAGCAGGTTTTTTCAAGCTTATAGTATAAAAACAATTCAATTCACACTGTTTTTCCTGAGGACAAACCCTACCGCAAACTGCTGGTAATGCATTGGTCTCTTTTAAAACTACAGCAGCTCCAAGGTAATCACCTGATTCAATTTTCTTAATAAATTTAGGAATATTGATTCCAACCGGGCAACCTGTAATACATGTTGGGTTTGCGCAATCAATGCAACGCCTTGCATCTGCAAGGGCCAATTCTTCTGTAAGCCCAAGGTTAACTTCATCAATATTTTTATTCCTTACATTTGGATCCCTTTCGAGCATATCGTTTCTTTCACGACCTGTCCGTTCTTTCGGTTTCATGGACTTTCGCAATTCGGTACGCCACTCCTTGTTACGTTCTGCTTTTAAATATTCTTTTATGTTTTCCATCTTATTGAGCGTTTTTTAAATATTTTTCATAGGCTTCCACTTCCAGTTCCTTGTAACCACCAAGCCTTGACATCATTTCCTCAAAATTAACTTCATGGGCATCAAATTCAGGCCCGTCAACGCAAACAAATTTTGTTTTTCCGCCTACCGAAACCCTGCAAGCACCACACATTCCTGTTCCATCAACCATAATTGTGTTCAAACTGGCTTCTGTTGGAATATTGTATTTCTTGGTCGTGAGTGCGGCAAATTTCATCATAATTGCCGGTCCGATTACCATACAGGTATTTACCTTTTCACGTTGGATCACTTCTTCCATCCCAGCTGTAACCAATCCCTTTTTTCCCAAGGAACCATCATCCGTCATGACTATTAACTCATCTGAATACTTGCTCAATTCATCTTCGAGGATAATCAGGTCTTTGCTGCGGGCTGCAAGGATTGTAATTACCCTGTTGCCAGCCTTTTTAAAACCCTCTACAATTGGGAGCAAAGGTGCAGCACCTACACCTCCACCAGCACAAAGTATGGTTCCACGTTTATCAATATGGGTAGCTTTACCAAGTGGGCCAACAACATCCAAAATCTGGTCGCCTTCATTCAATGCCAATAATTTGGCAGAAGACACCCCAACTTTTTGAACGACAAGGGTAATCGTTCCTTTATCGATATCAGCACCAGCGATTGTCAATGGAATACGTTCGCCTCTTTCATCAATACGGATAATGACGAAATGTCCCGCTTTTCGCGACTTTGCAATTTCAGGAGCTTCAATAACAATCTTTGCTACATTCTCTGAAAAGAACTCCTTTTCTACAATTTTATTCATTATAATTTTTGCCTTTTAATTTTGAAAAACGGCAAATGTATGTAATTTTATTAGATATAAAAGAATGAAACAAAATTAGAGCTTATAGTTACTGCTATTCAGCAATATACAAACCCTATTTATATTTGGTCTAACTTATAAATAAGGAAATTGACAAGTATGCCTCGTTGGGTTTTCTGTCCTGACAGATTTGAATTTTAACGAAGCTTTCTATTTCTGGGTAATCACCGAAATCCTCTTCTTGCCATCCATCCTCACTTTTATCGGTTTTTTAAACCGGACATGACGAAAGAACTTTGTTTTTTCGATAAGCTGCTGTTCTTCCAGTTTTTCGTAGGTGATAAAACTTCCCGATATTTCGGGTTGAACAGAAAAATAGCCCACATTGGCAGAAGTTACATTGTGAAAAAAATGGGATCCCGAAGATGCATCCAATGGATAACCCTCAAGACTGGTTTCAACAATTACTTTTGCATTGGAAATCTGTGGCCAGTCAACCGGGATACCGATCCATTTGTCACGTGTCCCCCATCGTCCCGGCCCTATTAAAACATATTGTTTACCTGCCTCTACCATCTTATCATTTAACTGTTCTATCTCTTTCACCATTTCTTCGGTTTCCGATTTATCGAACAATTCATTATCCACATAAATAATGTCCCGTATATTTTTCACCAGGCCATTTCCCATTCCCTTTTCAGCATACAGGATTATATCATTCTTTTTGATTTTATCCATATCCACCTCATAATCGCTTGCGCCCCCTATC
>QMPA01000378.1 GCA_003650365.1 Bacteroidota bacterium
GTTTGGCCGGCAAATGGAATAATGATTTTGAAAGATTACAAATGCAAAGGGATTTTGCAATCAAATACAGCATTTATCTAGTTTTAAAAGGGGCACATACCAGAATTTGTTTCCCCGATGGTAATGGCTATTTCGATTCTACTGGCAATCCCGGATTGGCGACAGCCGGAAGGGGTGCTGTACTTACCGGATGGATAACAGGACTGTTGGCACAAGGATACACTCCCGGTCAAGCCTCAGTTATGGGTGTTTATCTTCACGGACTTGCTGGTGATATTTCCACAAAAAAACACGGAATGGAAGCGATGCTGGCAGGAGATTTGATTGATCAAATTGGGAAGGCATTTAGGACTTTGAAATAGTTTAGACCTTTTAACTAACTTCAAATGCAGCCATCTGTTGGTGAGGACACCAACAGAGGATTTGGTCTTAAAATAAAACAGCACCCATACTCTTCCAGGAGTTTCGTACGCTGGAAGGTCTTTTATCCCCTCATCCTTCCATCCTTTCTCCAAACCATCAAATAGTCAAACCATCAAACAGTCCAACCCTTTCATTTTTTTACCTATTTTGCACGAAATTATAATCTACCGAAATGATTATTGGCATTGGCGGCGTTAGTACCGCTGGAAAATCAAGTCTTGCTTTTCAACTCAGGAAACACTTTTCACCCAAAGCAAAAGTGAAGATACTTTGCCAGGATGATTTTATTCTTCCCGAATCGGAAATTCCGCGGATTAAAAAACACATTGATTGGGAATGTCCTGATTCCATTGACCATGACATGTATTTCCAGGCCTTACAACGCGAAAGAAAAGTCAACGAGATTATTATTTCAGAAGGCTTGTTTGCTTTTAATGATGAACGCGTTGGTTCGCTTTACGACAAAAGGATTTTTCTCATGATTGAGAGGGAGACCTTCTGGAAACGCAAATTGGCCGACTTGCGTTGGGGAAAAGAACCGGAATGGTATATTGAACATATTTGGAATAATTACCTGAAATTTGGTAAGATTGCATCTGAGCGCGAAAATGTATTGCGATTGCATTCCGACAGCAAGGTTGATCTCGAAAAAGTTTTAGAATATCTTCTGTGACAGGCTTTGAGTTTTACTAAAATGCACTTCTGTCCAAAACTTATGAATTACAAATTCAAATCCCTAAACTTCCAGATTCGGAAATCTGGAAGAGCGCGAGATTGAAAAAGTTTTGGAATATCTTCTGTGACAGGCTTTGAGTTTTTCCAAAATGTACTTCTATTCAAAACTTATGAATTACAAATTCAAATCCCTAAACTTCCAGATTCGGAAATCTGGAAGAGCGCGAGATTGAAAAGGTTTTGAAATATTTGCTGTGACTTGCTCATGGTTTTTCCAAAATGTACTTCTATTCAAAACTTATGAATTACAAATTCAAATCCCTAAACTTCCAGATTCGGAAATCTGGAAGAGTGTGTGTAATGACAGTATTTTTTGTTAAAAAACTCTTAAGAAAGCATACTTTTTAGAATCCGCATCAATTATCTTTAACTTTGCCGGCATGGATTACCTGCTAAATTATTTTACAGCTTTGGTGGAATTAACAACAGATATGGCACCCTACCTTCTGCTGGGCTTTCTTTTTGCCGGTTTGCTGAAAGTTTTTCTTCCCCCTGACATGCTCACAAAATACCTTGGGAAAAGTAGTTTCAATTCTGTATTAAATGCCAGTCTGTTGGGTATTCCCCTTCCTCTTTGCTCCTGCGGTGTTTTACCGGCAGGAATCTCCCTTTATAAAAATGGGGCTTCCAAAGGATCGTCAGTTTCCTTCCTTATTTCAACCCCCCAAACCGGTGTTGATTCCATACTGGTTACCTGGTCGATGCTTGGATTACCGTTTGCCATTATCAGGCCAATTGCTGCTTTAGTAACCGGACTTACAGGAGGTTTACTTACCAATCGACTGGAAAAAAAGGAAGTGAAAAAAGAAGTCATCCAAGCAAAACAGGAATCAGTAAAAAAGCAAAAGTATTCATTGAAAGCAGTTTTGGAATATGCTTTCGTGGAAATGGTAGCTGATATTGCCAAATGGTTAGTGATTGGCTTGTTGATTGCCGCTTTGATTTCTGTGCTTATCCCGGATAATTTTTTCCATGAATTTCAGATTAATGGTATCGTGGGAATGTTAATTATTTTGATTGTCTCCATTCCACTTTATGTTTGTGCGACCTCATCAGTTCCAATTGCAGCAGTACTTTTGCTAAAAGGACTTTCGCCCGGCGCACTGCTTGTTTTTCTGATGGCAGGTCCGGCAACCAATGCGGCTACTATGGCTGTTGTGGGAAATAATCTTGGCAGAAAAACACTGTTGATTTATCTGTTTTCACTCATTACTGGCGCTATCTTTTTCGGGCTATTAATCGATTATTTCCTGCCGGGTTCATGGTTTCTTCCCCTCGCCCTGATGAGCGGCGAACATGTTCACGGCTTTCTTCCAGAATGGTTTGAAAACAGCACAGCAGTCATCCTTGTTCTTCTTCTGGCTTACAGTTTTTGGAAACAAATCAAAAACAAGCTCCAAAGCAAATCATCGAAAACTTCATCTTCCCAGTTTAGTGTGAGCCTCCCATCACTTGTTATTGGTA
>QMPA01000379.1 GCA_003650365.1 Bacteroidota bacterium
ACCGCACCCATTGTTCCAGAATAAATAATATTGATAGATGCATTGGAACCGTGGTTGATACCGGAAACCACCAAATCGGGCCAACGGTCGAGCAAGGTATGTTTTCCCAATTTTACATTGTCAACAGGCGTGCCATTGGTAATGAATTCTTTGTAGTTTCCTTCTTCCAGCAACAAGCGGGGTCGCAAAGGTGTTTGAATGGTAACAGCATGACCCATCCCCGACATGGGAAATTCTGATGCAATGACCACGACCTCACCCAATTCGCGCATAATTGAAATGAGTTTTCGCAAACCTGTGGCCTGGATGCCATCGTCGTTGGTGACTAATATTAATGGTTTATTTTTCATCTTTTACTTTTAGAAAAATAGCAGTGTGATTTTCTAATAGGAAAAACTGCTAAGTTCAAATCACGGCAAAGATAGGGCTTGTTTTTCAATCGGAAATTCAATAATGGAAAAGGCTTAAAACACCATCAGTTCCTCATACAATCTGTGCGTAGGCAGACCCATTACGTTGAAATACGAGCCTTCTATTTTTTCGATGGCAGCATGGCCAATCCATTCCTGAATGCCGTAAGCACCTGCTTTATCAAAGGGTTTGAAAGTGTCCACATAGAATTCAATTTCGTCAATAGAAAGCGCTTTGAAATACACATCAGTTGTTACTGAAAAAACAGTCTGTTTGTGCTTTGAGCGCATTGTCACTCCCGTAATTACCCGGTGTTTTTTAGCTGATAGTTGTTGCAAAATCTGAATGGCGTTTTGTCGTCCTGTGGGCTTTCCTAATATTTTACCATTCAATGTAACAATAGTATCAGCTGTAATGACAAGTGTTCTTTCGTTGAATTCATCATCCAAAAATGCCTTGGCTTTTAATGTACTCAGATAAGCTGCTACTTCATCCGGTTTCAAATGAGAAGGAAAAGATTCCTCTACATTTTTTGTTTGCACTTTGAAAGGAATTCCTATTTCTTCGAGTAGTTGTTTCCTGCGCGGGGAAGCAGATGCAAGAATGATGTCGAATTTTGATAATTGGGGTTTTAGCATATTTATCTTTTTTTCTGACGCGTTTATCAGGTCAGACGCTTCCAGGTGCAAGCACGCTGGAAGGTCTGTTAAAACTCAAAGTAAAACAAAGCCATCGACAAAACCCCTGCCAGCATCAGTACTTTAATTAGGGTTGCCAGTTTTGAATAATCACTTTTCTTTTCAGCTTTTAGCAAGAAAAAAATAATGCCAACAAACAAAATGTCTACAATGAAAAAGTAAGCAAATAGCATAATGAAAGAGGCCGAAAAGAAATAATACTGAAACCAAAAAGCTGACAACAGCCCTGCGATTGCAATGACTACAGCTATGTTTCTTGCTTTGTTTTTTCCATAAACAACGGGAAAAGTACGACAGCCAAAACGGTCGTCACCCTTTAAATCTTCGATATCTTTCACCACTTCGCGGAGCAAACTCACCACAAAAGCAAATCCCATATAAATTAAAACCAGCCTGTTTACCAAACCAAAATCAGACTGGACTCCGGTGAATATTTCTGCATGATTGCTGAGTGCAAAAAACTCGAAAAGCCAAACCAGCCCAAAAGAAAGCCCACTCAATATGGCAACAACTACATTGCCCACCAAAGGCTGACACTGGTATTTTTCAGAATAAAACCAAAGTAATCCGGCAACAAACAAAAAGACAAGTGCATAATTAATTTGGTTGAGCAGATACGCCAGTAGCACTCCCAAAAGCACTCCGCTAATCGTAAAGATCCAATAAAGCGTTTGGGTAAGCATAACCGAGAACTTCCCTCCTACCTGATTGTCACCGGGCTTGTTCACCGTATCGGCATTCATGTCAAAAAAATCGTTGATGAGGTAACCACCAATTGCGATGAATAGTGTTGCCATCACCAAGAGGAAAAACTCCAGGACATCCATTCCGCCTCCAAACCAGGATAGTCCCAAGGCAGGGGAAATGACAAAAAACAGCATCAATTTCATACTGATGATAATCATTAGCAAATTGGGCCAGCGGATGAGTTTAAGAAAGGAAAGCATGATTCTAATTTGTTTTTAAAAACTCTAATATTTCGCCCCTACGGGGCTTCTTAAATTTACTCATTTTAAACCCCGAATTGCATTCGGGGCTATAAATATTTCGTCCCTCTGGGACTATTATTCCACGGCAATGAAAAACAACCACCAATAAATTGGTTGGCCTTTGTAATATCGTCCCTCCGGGACTGTAATATACTTTATTTAACTTTTTCTATCTTTCCTAATATATGCTTATAAGTACTGTATTTATGTGTTATATGAATTTTTTGTGTTAAGTTCAGATAATCCAAAAAAGAATAAACCAAATAAATATATCACCTATATGTCACCTTTTTGTATATTTTCAGTAGTTCTGAATACTCATCGCGAATATATTAAAGTTATGCATAGAGCAAGATTCTACTTGAAACAAATCAAAAATTCCAAAAAGGAAAACCTGATCTTTCTATCGTTTAGTTATAGCAAAAAAAGGCTTCGGCTATCAACAGGACAAACTATCCAGCCAAGGTATTGGAATGCAAGTGAACAATGTGCCCGTACTGTTAGAGGACAAGTTGA
>QMPA01000380.1 GCA_003650365.1 Bacteroidota bacterium
ATTGCTTCGGGCTGGATGTTGGCTTCTTTAAGCTGATGCAGAATCAGGTCTTTGCGAAATTGAAACTGTTCTGTGATGACTTTAAAAGGAGCTAATTCTTCGGCAGTATGCCGGATGGTTTGGATAAATACAGGGGTTGTTCCATCAAAAACCGCTATTTTAGTTGATGTTGAACCCGGATTAATTGCCAATATCTGCATTGTATCCATGAAGGAAGAATCTTAATTAGTTTTGATTTTGTTTATTAACAATATTTTTTTCAAGTCAGATTGAAATAACAAATTTCAAACATTTGATATTTAAATATTATTTGGGTTTTAGTATTTGCTTTTTGGTGCTTCCTTTGTTTTACGCTATTGCTGCCGCAAGGGCAATTGATAAAAACTTACTTTTTTCGGTATCGCCTCTTGATGTAAGTACAATGGGTACTTTGGCTCCCATAATTACAGCTGCTGCTGTTGCCCCTCCCAAAAAGTTCATCGATTTATACAAAATATTTGCCCCGTCAATATCTGGTGCCAAAATCAAATCTACATCTCCGGCAACATCGCTGGTAATATTCTTAAGTTCTGATGCCGCTTTCGAGACAGCACCATCAATAGCAAGCGGGCCATCGATAATACAACCTGTTATTTGCTTGCGGTAATTCATCATCGAAATGGTTGCTGCATGCATGGTTGCTTCCATTTTCGGATTGATGGTTTCAACCGACCCGACAATGGCAACTTTCGGATTTGGATTCCCGAGTCCATGAAAAACCTCAACGGCATTTTTGATGATTCCGATTTTATCCATCAAATCAGGATTTACATTCATGGCCGCATCGGTCACTCCCAGTAATTTATGGTAATAAGGAGTTTCGAAAAGGGCAACATGGCTTAGCAATGCACCTTTTCTTAATCCGTGCTCTTTGTCCAGAACGGCTTTTAGCAGGACTCCGGTACTTACCAAACCTTTCATCAGTATTTCGGCTTTTCCTTCTTTAATGAGTTCTACTGCTTTTATTGATGCCAGTTGCTTATCGGGAATATTTATCAATTCGATGTTGCTAATATCAAAACCAATTTTTTCGGCTATTTCTCTAATTATATTTTTATCCCCAACCAGAATAGGCTCCACAATATCTTTGGCTACGGCATTGGCAATAGCCTCCAGTACGTGGTGATCGCCGGCAGAAGCCACTGCGATTTTTCGTTTTCTTTTATCCTTTGCAAGGTCAACTAAAGATGACAGTTGTTTAATCATGGTTTATAGTATTTTAGGACTAAAAAATTACTTATTTTTATGGCTGTCAAAATTATAAAATAAAGCGGATTGAATGATGTGTTTTATTTTTGTAGAAATGAAATAATTAACACCGATGACAAAAACGAAAATACTGTTTGTTTGTTTGGGAAATATTTGCCGTTCGCCAAGTGCCGAAGCTGTTTTTAAGAAACTAGTCAAAGATAAAGATCTCGACAATCAATTTCAAATTGATTCGGCAGGGACACATGCCTATCATGCCGGAGAGCAAGCCGATGCACGCATGATGAAACATGCAGTGAATAGAAACTTAAGATTAACTTCTATTTCAAGGGCTTTTAATCCGCAAACCGATTTTGATGAGTTCGATATGATTATCGCTATGGATAAGGATAATTTACTGAATTTGCGTCAGTTTGCCCGCAATGGCGATGACTTGAAAAAGCTGTACTTAATGACGGATTTTTCGGAGGCCTTTGATTACGATCACATTCCCGATCCGTATTATGGTGGCTCAGCCGGATTTGAACTGGTTTTGGATTTACTGGAAGATGCCGGTGAAGGGCTATACAGCTACTTGCTAAAGGGAGCAAATGACGAATAAAAAGTCAGGGCTTCACTTTTTAGTGAAGCCCTGACGATGTATTACTTTCTTTTTTTCGCCCACGAATCGCGCAAGGGAACAGTGCGGTTAAAAACCAGATGTTCCGGTTTACTGTCCTTGTCAACACAAAAATAACCCAGGCGCTGAAACTGGAATTTTTCTTCTACTTCAACATTTTTTAAAGAAGGTTCCAGTTTGCAATTATTCAACACCTTTAACGAATCAGGATTCATGAAGTCTTTAAAATCTTTGTCTTCATGTCCAAGCGGATCTTCATCTAAAAACAAACGATCGTAAAGCCTGATTTCCGCATCAATAGCATGCGAAACCGAAACCCAGTGCAAGGTTCCTTTTACCCTGCGGTTTGCACCGCTTCCACCACTTTTTGAATCGGGATCGTAGGTGCAATAAATTTCGGTCAGATTTCCATCCGCATCTTTTTTGAAATCTTCACATTTAATAATGTAAGCTCCTTTCAACCTGACTTCACGTCCGGGGCCCATGCGGAAGAATTTCTTTGGCGGGTCTTCCATAAAATCATCGCGTTCGATATAAACTTCCCTGCTAAAGGGAACCAAGCGGCTTCCAGCTTCCGGGTCTTCCGGATTGTTCACCAATTCCATCTGTTCCGTTTCTCCTTCGGGGTAATTCGTAATAATGACTTTTATCGGATTAAGTACCCCAAAAACGCGTGGTGCTATTTTGTTCAGGTCTTCACGGACACTGAATTCGAGCAAGCCCACATCGATCACATTGTCA
>QMPA01000139.1 GCA_003650365.1 Bacteroidota bacterium
AGTACATCAATCATCTGATAGAAATGAATGAAATCGTTTTGGTTGTTATTTCTAACCGAATCGATGTATTGATTAATAAATTCGTTTGCTTTCACGTAGAGTACAATCTTCTCGGGAAAATTATTTTTCACCTGTAAACCAATGGCATGTGCAAGGTGTGTTTTTCCCAAACCAACATTGCTATGTATAAGGAGTGGGTTAAAAGCAGTTTTTCCAGGATTCTCTGCTATTGCCCATCCTGCCGATCTGGCCAGACGGTTACAGTCACCTTCAATAAAATTATCAAACGAATAGGTGTCTACCAATTGGGAATCAACTTTTATCTTTTTAAGTCCTGGAATGATAAATGGGTTTGGGATTTCCCGAGACCTTCCCCTGTTTAAATCAATTGGCATGGAAACAGCTCTGTTTAATGTATCTTTTTTGTTGGAAGCAGGAAGATTGACAGCATATGGTTTAGTCTCATTGGTTGCGTTGTCAACAATTACGCTGTATTCCAAACGCCCACCATTTCCCAACTCCTTTTTAATCGTTTTTCTTAACAAAGTAATATAATGCTCTTCAAGCCACTCATAAAAAAACTGACTAGGCACTTGTAGTGTTAAAATGTTGTCATCTAAGCTAACCGGTTCAATTGGTTCAAACCAGGTTTTAAAACTTTGATTGGGCACATTGTCCCGGATTACTGTTAGGCATCTCTCCCAAACCTCAACATGCTTTTTCCCCATTTTTGGTAAAATGTTTTTCGATAAATACTTTTTTAATGTGTTGATAAGTGTGTAACCTTTTAAAGATCAAAGAACTTTAGCTTAGTACGGATAGTTGTAATTGATGTGAACAAAAGTCGTGTAAAAATATTTGAAAAAAAATACGTTTTACTATTGACAATCAATTTTTTTTGCCGTATCTAAGGAGGGCTAAAAATGACTTTTATTATTTAACTGTCTTTCAATTCTTTTACCTTAACAGCTCTGATTTTACTTAGACGAAATGCCACTTTTTCAAAATCATTTTTTTTTACTTTTATTTTTAAAATGCACGATAGCTCGAATAATTGTTCCATTACTTCTAAATGTTCTTCTTTAACGATCCGCATCACATCATTCATTAAGGGATATTCAAAATGCAGACTTAAATTTCTGTAAATATATTTTGTAACGATTTTTGATTGGGAGATTGCATCGCGGGTAGCTGTTTTGTAAGCATTAATTAAACCACTAACACCTAACTTTGTTCCTCCAAAGTACCTGACAACAACAACGAGAACGTTAAACAGTTCGAAAGACAATATTTGATTTAAGATAGGTTTGCCTGCGGAACCAGAAGGTTCACCATCATCACTGCTTCTGAATTGTTCTTTTTCCGGATTAATCCGATAAGCAAAACAATGATGTCGTGCATCATGAAATTCTTTTTTTACAGAAGCAAGTGCTGATTTGAATTCTTCCTCCGTTTCAATGGGGTATATTTTCGCAATAAATTTGCTTCCCTTTTCCTTGTATAAACCTTCAGATACACGGCTAAGCGTTTTGTAAAAATCTTGTTCCATTGTTTTAAGCCAAAGTAATCGGTAAAACGACAAATATAGACAGTATTGTGACAAAACTATTGCGTACACAATGATTTTCTAAAAGCAAGAGGAATGATAGCGAGAAAGACAAAAACTTAGTGAAGTATAGATTTAAAGATAATCACACTTTTGAGGAAAAGTTTTGCAGAATAGATGGTTAATAAATATTTTTCACCTCAGTATAAATAGTACATCTCTTGCCACTCTTTTCATTAATTTTGCATCAATAATTAATGATAGACATAATATAGTTAAAAGTATGATTTTCAAAATTATAACAATATTTCTTATTGTTTTTTCTACACTTGTTTCTTTTGGGCAACAAACAGGAGAATCAATTCAATATAAAAGGTATGAAGGCAGCATTGGAAACGATATTAATGTAACAGCAAATATTATTCGTTTGTTTGAAAAGCTGAGTGGAAATTATCAATACAGTTATTTAGAAGAAAATGGAGAAATGTATTATGGTAAGACCATAGAAGTAAGTGGTGAAATTGACAAAAATAAAGCAACAAGACTGAAAGAATTTGGCAGGGACGAGTTTACATTTAATGGAAAAATGGAGGATGATATTTTTACAGGAACATGGCATGCCCCCGATAACAAAAAAGTACCTTTCATGATGAAAGAATACTATCCAAAGGGTAGTATGGAATTTGAAGTATATTATCTTCGGTCGGAAGGAAAACTAAATCAACAAGAAGCCAAATCGCCAGTTGCTGAAATTGAATTGACACTGCTTTTCCCAGAGCAAGCTTATTTTGATCCCAAGATAATTGATTCGGTAAGGCAAATAATTACAAATGGTTTTTTTGGGGCTGATTTTAAATTGTCGGCACCGGATAGCATGCTCATCAGTTTTGAAGAGGAATACCTTGATAATTACGTAAAGCAAAATAAAAACTGGCATGCAAGTGGTACTTCTTTCAATTGGGAAAAATCGCTTGCTATGTCGGTTATCTACAATTCATCTTATTTACTTTGTCTCGAATACCTGCGTTATGCTTACGCTGGTGGATCGCATGGTATGACGAATATTTCCTACAACATAGTTCAACTTGACAAGGGAAAACTTTTGACCTATTCTGATGTTTTTGTACAAGAAGCGGATTCAGCACTTTCAGTTCTACTCACCAAACAATTGCGAGAGGACTATAAAATTCCTGAAGAAGTCACCTTAAAGCAAGCCGGATTTTTTGTTGCCGATGTAGAACCAAATGACAATATCTATATAGATGGAAATGGTATCGGTTTTTTATTTAACAGCTACGAGATTGCACCCTATTCGCAAGGTACCACTAATATTTTTCTGGAATATAAGCAAATTCAGCATTTAGTCAAGATGGGAACCCCAGTTTATGAAATGAGTCACCGGTAGGCGCGCTGTAAGAAGTTAAGGTTTTTTTGCTGTCCTTATTCTATAATAAGAATAGAAATACATTTTCAATTAATAATTCAAATTGGAAATTCTCAGGCTTTAGATATTAAAGTGCCAAGCCTCAACGCTCAAACACAATTAATAAAGTTTGCCAAAATGCGCTAATTTTGCACTATTAAAAAAAACAGACTTATGCGTATTGTTTCTTTCAAGACACCCAAGCCCAAGCAGTTTAACTACAAGCCCCGTTATTATGATGAGGACAAAGAAGCGCTGGAACAAAAGAAAGCGGCTATGGGCCTCAAAGCAAAAGTTACGCATCAGGAAGGTTTGCGACTGCAAATGTCGCGAAAATGGCACAAAGGTGCAGATGTTGAAGAAAAGAGTAACTTATCTAAATTTATTTCTTATTTCGTTTATAGCACAGTAATTATTGGTGGTGTTTACCTGATCTTTTTTACTGATTTTGTTTATAAGCTGATTGCATTGTTTGGCATTCGGCTGGGTGAGTAATTGGAATTTAGACCAAGATTTTAATAAATTACAATACCTGAAATTTTTTTATGTCAAACATCATTAAACAATTGCCCGATTCCGTAGCAAACCAAATTGCTGCAGGTGAAGTCATCCAAAGGCCGGCTTCGGCGGTGAAAGAAATGTTGGAGAATGCGGTGGATTCAGGGGCAAACGACATAAAGGTTATTGTTAAAGATTCTGGCAAAACACTTATTCAAATCATCGACAATGGCAGCGGAATGACACCGATGGATGCACGCATGTGTTTTGAGCGCCATGCAACGTCTAAAATCAGTAAAGCTGAAGATTTGTTCGCCATACGCACCATGGGTTTCAGGGGCGAAGCCATGGCGTCCATTGCAGCTATTGCCCAAGTGGAAATGAAAACACGCCCCCATGATCATGATTTAGGAAGCTGTTTGAAGATAGAAGGCTCAAAAGTGATTAGCCAGGAGTCCTGCCAATGTGCTGTTGGAACAAACATTGCAGTTAAAAATCTTTTCTATAATGTTCCCGCCCGTCGGAATTTTTTAAAATCGAATACAACAGAAACAAGGCATATTATTGAAGAATTTATACGTGTTTCTGTAATCAATCCCGAGATTGCTTTCAGTATGTTGCACAATGATAAAATTGTTTTCAAACTCCATGCTGGTAGTTTAAAATCCAGGATCGTAGGTGTTTTCGGAAAAGTTTATAATGAAAGGATGCTGCGTGTTGAACAGGAAACCGGCCAGGTGAAGATCAGTGGTTTTATTGGGAAACCTGAATTCGCAAAAAAGACAAGGGGTGAGCAATACTTCTTTGTCAACAACCGCTTCATCAAACATGCTTATCTAAACCATGCAGTAGCCAATGCTTTTACGGAGTTAATCCCCTCCGATGCTTTCCCTTCCTATTTTATAAATATTGAAGTTGACCCCCAGGAAATTGACATCAACATTCATCCTACCAAAACCGAAGTCAATTTTAAAGATGCCCGCCTGGTTTACGCCATATTGCGTGCGGCTGTTAAACAGTCGATTGGAAAATACAGTCTGACACCTACCATCGATTTTGATGTGGACCCGGCTGTTGAAGCAGCTTTTAATGTGTTGCCACGAAAAGACCTGAAACAACCTGGTGTTACACTCGATCCCGATTATAACCCTTTTAAACAAAGTAGTGCAGCAGGATTTGGGAGTCATCGAGCACCAGTTCCCCAAGATTGGCAAAAGCTTTATACAGAGCATCCTGTCAGTCAGAAATTCGAAACTGATGAACAGTTTGACCAAAAGGAGTCAGACAGTTCTTTATTGGAAACAGAACATGCTTCTCCGTTTTTTCAATTGCATCAAAAATATATTCTAACCAATGTGAAAACAGGAATGATGGTGATTGACCAGCAAAAGGCCCACGAACGGATTCTTTACGAAGAAGTTCTGGAGCAGCTTTCAGGAAATACTCCCGCTTCACAACAGCAACTGTTTCCACAAACTATTCATTTTTCACCTGATGATGCCGAAATAATCAGGTCACTAAAAAACGAAATCGAGAAGTTAGGTTTTCTTATGGATACTTTTGGTGCCAATAGTTTTGTTATAAAAGGAGTACCCTCTGGCCTAAAGGAAACCGATGTCGCCGCGCTTTTGGAGAAAATCGTGCAAAACCATAAGGAACAAGCCAAAGATATTAAATCTGATAAAAATATTATTTTAGCCCGCGCTATGGCTGCAAACCATTCTGTAAAGGCAGGAATTAAACTTGAAGAACGCGAAATGGCTGATATTTTTCAACGTCTGTTTTCCTGTAAAGTTCCGCAGCTTTCGCCTGATGGGAAAAATATTCTCGCCATCATTTCGTTAGATGAAATTGAGAAGTTTTTGAAGTAGTGAATGGAATAATGGAAATTAAGGAATAAGGGTGTAAAGGAAATAAGGGTGTAGCAAAATAAATTGTAAAGTATAGATAAGCACGATGTTTAAAATGTTATTAATTATAATGGTATACTATTTCCCTTATTCCTTTATTCCCCTATTTCCACAAACCTCAATCGCAAGAGAACCATCATCAATTAAGAACAATGAATTTACACAACGCTAAAAACTAAAATAAACCATGCAACAATACCGTCCACAAGGCTTTACGATGCTTCCCCCAGTTGTGAAGAACCTCTTAATTATCAATGCCCTGTTTTTTTTGGCCATGATTGTTTTGGATTCATCTTTTCAATACGATCTTGGTCCACTGTTTGCTCTCCACTATCCCGGTTCCCATGATTTCGGTGTGTGGCAATTCGTCACATATATGTTTATGCATGGTGGATTTTATCATATTCTGCTTAATATGTTTGCCCTGTGGATGTTTGGAAACACGCTGGAAAATGTTTGGGGTGGAAAACGCTTCTTAAACTATTATTTAATCACCGGAATTGGCGCCGGCCTGGTTCAGGTAATGGTTGCTTATATTCGGATTGCTGCATTGAAAACAGGCCTTTCTCCGGAAGATTTACAATTGATTTATACAGAAGGTTATGATGTTTTGCAAAGGGGAATGAACTACCAGAACGAAGCCATGGCTGCTATTAACATCATTATAAATACACAAACAGTAGGTGCTTCGGGTGCTGTATTTGGAATTTTGCTGGCCTTTGGAATGATGTTCCCAAATTCGGTCATTTACATTTATTTTGCCATCCCTATTAAAGCAAAGTATTTTGTAATGCTGTATGGTGCCTTCGAGCTTTATTCAGGAATTGCAAACAGTACTGGTGATGATGTCGCCCATTTTGCACATCTCGGCGGTATGGTCTTTGGCTTCTTTCTTATACAATACTGGAAGAAAAAAGGAACACTTTATTAAGAAAAGTAATTAGTATTTGTTCGTTAATGGAAGTAGTATAATAAATAATAGCAGATTATTGTTTTAGTATCAAAAAAATGGCAAAACGGATTACCATAATATCGGTGCAAGACGAAGAGGTTAGACTATTAAATCATAAAATTGGTGATTTTATCTCTCTGACTGATATTGCTAAATATAGAAATTCGGAAGAACCCTTTTCAGTAATCAATAACTGGATGCGCACCAGAAGTACTATTGAATTTATTGGTTTGTGGGAAAAATTAAACAATCCTGTTTTTAAACCTATCGAATTCGACAGGTTTAGAAATGAAGCAGGGAATAACTATTTTGTACTCTCCCCGCAAAAATGGATAAGAACTACCAGTGCTATTGGGATTGTTTCAAAATCAGGCAGGTATGGTGGTACTTATGCCCATATTGATATTGCTTTTGAATTTGCTTCGTGGATTTCATCCGAATTCAAACTGTATTTAATTACAGAGTTTAAACGCCTAAAGCAAGATGAAAGCAAACAAAAACAACTTGATTGGAATTTACAAAGAACATTATCGAAAATAAATTACAGAATACATACCGACGCTATCAAGTCAAATCTAATTCCAAAAGAAATTACCAGACAGCAAGAAAATTTCATGTATGCTAATGAAGCTGATTTATTAAATGTGGCGTTATTTGGTATTACAGCAAAACAATGGATAGATGCCAATCTGGAAAAAGGAAATATTCGAGACACTGCTTCACTTGAACAATTGGTCGTACTTAGTAATTTGGAGAGCATCAACGCTTTACTAATTGACCAGGGCTTACAACAACATAAGAGGCTATTACAATTGAACAGAATTGCCATTACTCAAATGAAATCATTAGTGGAAAACAATTCCATCAAGAAATTAAAGTTATAATTAGAAACAAAGTTCTCATTCTGATTTGGAGTTTTTAGGAGAAAAGAAAAATTAAATGAACAGTTTTCAACATGGCAATACGGGTGAAGTATTGAGAAAAATATTTCTCAGCAAGACGGTTTTGTCGAGGCTCATCCTGATTAATACTGCAGTTTACCTTTTGGTAAGTTTACTTAATTTGTTTTCGTGGTTATTTGGCCAGCAGAATTCTGAATTGCTTAGTTCAATTGGTCAATTCCTGGCACTACCTTCATCCTTAGGTTCGCTGGCAACTCATCCGTGGACATTGTTTACGTATATGTTCTTGCATGAATCATTTATGCATATTTTATTTAATCTCATCATGCTATATTTTGGTGGGATGATTTTCCTGGAATACCTCAGTCAAAAGAAGTTACTGTGGACATACCTGATTGGCGGATTTTCCGGAGCTGTATTTTTCATTCTTGCTTTTAATATTTTTCCTGTTTTTGGTGACTCCAAAGGAATTGCCTTTGCCCTCGGGGCTTCGGCTTCGGTACTGGCTATTATTATTGCCGTGGCCACCTACGTTCCCGACTACACTATTCAATTGTTTTTGTTTGGAAGGGTTAAACTTAAATACATTGCCATTGCATTGATCATTATTGATGTTCTGAGTATTCAATCTGGTAATCCCGGAGGACACATTGCACATCTTGGTGGTGCGGCCTGGGGATTTGTTTATGCTTGGTATCTGAAGAAAGGAAACGACTTTTACAAAATTTTTGATGGTATTAAATTTACAGGATTTGAGCGTAAATCGAAAAGTGCAAAGTTTGATACATCGCGTCCAAAAACAGGCCGCCCAATGGATGATGATACTTATAGTAAAAAACGGGCAGCATCGCAGCATGAAATTGACCGTATTCTCGACAAAATATCCCGTTCGGGTTATTCGAGCCTGAGCAGTCAGGAAAAAGAACTGCTTTTTAAAACGAGTAATAAAAAGTAAACAGCTTTGAAAAAGAGAAATGGCTTCGGCATTGCCAAAAGCCTCATCGTAAGCTTAAACATTGCGGTCGTTGTTGCCCTTGCATTCTCTTTGCTCGCCAACCAAATCCCACCTTCGGTGAGTACATTATTTGCAGTATTTGGCTTGCTTTATCCGGTTATTCTGATTGTTAATGTCTTGTTTATCATATTCTGGATTTTATTTAGAAGCAAATTGTTTGTTATTTCACTTCTTGTTGTATTGTTTGGTTTAAGCAATTTATTGCAAAATGTACAAATTTCATTTCCAAAATCTGATCAAGTACCAGACCATGCAATTCACCTAATTAGCTATAATGTTGAACGATTTGGGCTGTCTGTTTCCGAAGAAAGATTTAGAAGTACCAGAGAAAATGTACTGCAATTTTTAAAAGATGAAAATCCGGGAATTATCTGTTTGCAGGAGTATCATGGAAAGGGAAAAACATTATACGAGCCGCTTCAGGAAATAAAAAAAGAGCTGGGAGCTATTTCCTACTATTATGAAAGCTATTTCAACCCCCGATATCAACAACTTACCGGTTTGGTTATTTTTTCAAAATACAGGGCTGTTGGTATGGGGAAACTTAAATTCGACGGTAGCCGGACCTTTGGTATTTCTACCGATTTTATTATTCATGGCGATACGGTGCGGGTTTATAATATTCATTTGTCCAGTATTCAACTAAAGCCTGCCGATATTGATTTTGTTGTGAACCCCGGTCAGGACAAGGAAGAAATGAGATCACACGCTTTGAAAATTTACAGCAAACTTTCTGAAGCCTTCAAACTTCGGGAGCAGCAAATGCTTTTCCTGGTGGATAAAATC
>QMPA01000140.1 GCA_003650365.1 Bacteroidota bacterium
CAGCCTTTAAGACGAAAGAAAAACGAAGAAAATAGCAAAAATACTGCTCAAAAATCAGAAAATGGGCATCAAATGAATAAAAAATTGATCAAAGAATAAATTGGCTGGTTTTGCAAAGGTCTCTCGATATGAATTGTAGCCCTTTTGTTTTATGCACACATTTACACACACAATCGGGTTTATAATGGCTCAAAGATCAAATTAGAACTCCGAGCGAAGATGTACCCAGAACATATTATTAAAGGCGTCTGAATACTCCTGATCTATATTTATAAATAATGGTATGGTTAAAAATCTAATACCATCTATAATTATTTCATCCACAGAAGTACTGTCGATTGAGTTAAAAATAATTTTGTCTGTTGTTTCTTCCAGATAAGAATTTAACACTAATTGAGCAGTAAAACTTTCAACAAAACCGTTCTTATATCTAATAGAATCAATGTTTTTTAGTGACTTCTCATATATTGGCCCATCCCTATTTTCTTCTTTTTTAAATTGGATTAGTTCTTCGCTTATTTTCAATACAACAGCATTAATAGTATTACCATTTGACATATAAATTACATCCTGAGCAGCAAGATTTATGCAGACTGCTGTAGTAATAATGGCTATTAAAATTTTTACCATGTATTTTGGTTTTTTAATTTACTCTATTTCATATCCCGTTTACAGTTATAGCAAGATGTATTTTATACTCATCCTTTATTGTTTTGCTTTTTCTTTAGATCAATAACAATGAAGAACTAATCTCTTAATACTTCATATGTAACACTTATATCAGCATCTTCAACACGATTTAATAGCCACCGGCCTTCCATCTTCATCAACCCTTACAAAAAGCATTTTTGTTGAACAGACAACTTCTTCCGATTCGTTAACGAGGTCAGCCCGCCTGGCTTCAAGGTAAAGGGAAACAGAAGTGGTTCCCATTTTGTCCAACTTTCCATAAATCCTGATTTGTTCTTTAACTTTTACCGGAAGTTTAAATAATACCTCATCCATTTTCAATGTAATAACGTTGCTGTCGCAGCAAACATTGGCCGCAAATATCCCTCCGGATTCATCCAACCAGGAAAGCAGAATACCACCAAATAGGTTGTTGTTTACACCGATGTCGCCGGTTTTGCAAATTTTTGTGGAGATGAGTTTCATAACGAATAGTTTCTCGCAAAAATAATAAGAAAACGGTCCTGCATTAGGAAACTCAGATCAACTACTTAGGAAAAAAACGCGTGGAGAAAGGATTAACCCCTTACAAATATCGCTTTAATAATATCCTGTGCCATCGCCGGGTTCTCTTTCAGTCGTCGGGTTGAATAAGCAAACCAGTCTTTACCAAAAGGAATATACACACGCAATTTGTGGCCTTTGTCAATAATACTTTGACGCAGGTGAGGCGTGACTCCGTATAACATTTGAAACTCGTATTTGTTTTTCGGAACTTTGTATTTTTCAATCAATTTATAAGCACCTTCAACCAGTGGAACATCGTGTGTGGCAATACCGGGATATATCCCTTTTTGAAACATATATTCCAGGTCTTCAAGAAAATGCTGGTTAATTTCTTCGTATTTTTTATAAGCAATATTTTCGGGCTCCACATAAATACCTTTGCACAAACGATAGTTTACTGCTACTTTATCAGTGTGTAAATCAAGCATATTGTTAATGTCATCCAGAGTACGCCGCATATAAGACTGGAGTACTAACCCAACATTTTCCGGAAATTCCTTTTTCAACTTCCTGAAAATCTCAATCTCCATGTCGACACATTGGGAGTCTTCCATATCGATACGGACAAAGTTGTTGAATGATGCAGCCTTTTTTACGATTTCGCGGATGTAAACAAAGCAGGCTTCCTTGTCAATAAGCAATCCAAACATAGTGGGTTTTAATGAATAATTTCCATCAACGCCCTCTTTTTCCATCGTTTCGATAATCGTCAGATACTCATCTTTATTTTTTTCGGCTTCAGAAAGCTCAGTAATAAACTCTCCCAACAAATCGGTAGTTACCATATAATTTTGGGCATTCATGTTTTTGGCAACCTTTACTGCATCCGGCAAGCATTTTCCCGCAATGTATCTTTTTGAAAAGAACCATACAAACTGTTTTGGCAACAGGGGTAAAATGGCTGCAACTAATTTATTAAACCACATCATCGGCTTTAGTTTTACGATATAAAAAAGCAAAATTAATTCTTATTGTTAATAAATTAACATTGGTTGCTAAATTTTTATTCATTAAATATAATTCTTAGAGTACGCTGATTAATTGAACTTTAACTTAACTAATACCCGTTTTTTTAATTATTATTATTCCTCGCAGACCTCTTTCATTTATTCCTTTTCCTGTTTGCACACAATGATTGAATCTTCTTAAAAACCCCGTTTCATAAAAATTTGCTTATCAAAGGAATAAGTTTTACTTTTGCCGCCCCAATTTTTTAGGAGATGACGAAGGCTGACTTTAATATACCTTTTAAAGGATTAAGTACTGGAAGCCACTCATTTGACTTTAAAGTCGGGGAAACGTTCTTTGAAAGCTTTGAATATTTTGAAGGGACAAGTGGAAAACTTGATGTACATATTGATTTATTAAAAGAATCGAACTTGATGCATTTAGACTTTCATCTTCAAGGAGAAGTGAGTCTGCAATGCGACAGATGCCTTGACCGTTTTAACTATCCGATAGAAGGGCAGTTTTTACTTATTATCAAATTTGGAGAAACCTTTGAGGAAGAATCAGATGAAGTCATTATTTTTCCATTAACAGAAAGCCAGATCGATTTAAGACAGTACTTTTTTGAATACATCAATATGTTGCTGCCACTTCAAAAAATTCACCCTGATAAAGAAAATGGGGATAGTGGTTGCGATCCGAAAATGATTGAGCGGCTTACCCAGCATTCAGAGCAAAAAGAAGACCCAAGATGGGAAGTATTGAAAAAACTAAAATTGAAATAATTTAAATAATAAAGAAAATGGCACATCCGAAACGAAAAATTTCCAGAACCAGAAGAGACAAGAGAAGGACGCATTACAAAGCCACAACACCTCAATTGGCAACATGCCCAACAACAGGAACTGTGCATGTTTACCACCGTGCCTACTATGTTGATGGCGACCTTTATTACAAAGGAAAGTTGGTAATGGAAGATTCCAAAGCTGAGTAAATCCTTCTGATTGCTTTACTTTTTATACCCACGCAACATAGCGTGTGCAATTAAAAATACAAACTCTTGGCTGTAATTGGTCAGGAGTTTTTGTGTTTTCTCAGGTGCCTGATCAATATTTTTTAGTCACTAAAAAATGCTCTGTCAAAAAATATTAATTTTACGGGCTGAATTAAGCAAATAAAAAATCTTAAAATGTCAAAAATAAATGCAGCAATTACCGGAATACATGGTTGGGTCCCAGATTATATTCTTACAAATGCAGAACTAGAAACCATCGTCGATACTACTGACGAATGGATCATGAGCCGTACCGGAATAAAAGAACGACACATCCTAAAAGGCGAAAATCAAGGCTCTTCTGTATTAGGCGCCGAAGCCGTAAAAGGTTTGCTCGAAAAAACCGGTACTTCACCTGATGAAGTCGACCTATTGATTATGGCCACTGTTACCCCCGATATGCTTTTTCCGGCTTCTTCCAATATCATTTGTGATAAAGTCGGGATAAAAAATGCCTGGAGTTTCGATTTAAATGCAGCCTGTTCAGGATTTCTTTTTGCTTTGGTAACTGCCTCTAAATTTGTAGAATCTGGTCAGTACAAAAAAGTAATTGTAGTGGGTGCCGATAAAATGTCGGCCATTACGGATTATACCGACCGTACAACCTGCGTTTTATTTGGTGATGCCGGTGGTGCTGTTATGCTTGAACCCAATACAGAAGGTTATGGGATTATAGATTCCAAGACTTATACTGACGGTTCCGGACGTAAATATCTATACCAAACTGCCGGAGGTTCTGCTTATCCTCCTACTCATGAAACTATTGATGCGAAGGAGCATTTTATCCGCCAGGAAGGTCAGGCCGTTTTTAAATTTGCAGTTAAGGGGATGGCAGATGTTTCTGTAGAAATGATGGAACGCAATAACCTCACCAGTGACGACATTAAATACCTTATACCTCACCAGGCCAATATGCGCATTATTGATGCAACAGCAAGGCGAATGGGTCTTGAGAAGGAAAAAGTGACCATCAATATCGAACGTTACGGAAATACCACCAACGCTACCATTCCATTGTGCATACACGATTGGGAACACAAACTCAAAAAAGGGGATAATATCATCCTTTCAGCTTTTGGTGGCGGTTTTACCTGGGGTTCTATTTATCTGAAATGGGCTTACGATCCGAAGTAGTCTTTTAGACGTAAGGTCTTTTGACCATAGACAAAAAGACCTCCCGGCATTTATAAAACGCCGGGAGGTCTTTTTTTATCCTCTCAATTTTTTTTTCCGTTTTCTTGTTCTAGTAAGTTAGGATATTCTTCCCTAAAGAATGATTGCTTCATCGAATCCATTTCGTGCATCATCCGATTCATTAAATGCAGTTGCTGTTGCCATCTGTTCATAAAATAATCGGGCATCAGAAAATCACGATAAAACAGCGAATCCCCAAAATAATCGTTGTGGTGGCTGTTGAAGTAATCTGAGTAATCCAGGTCAATCATTGGTTTGAACCGGGATAAAACCGAATCGGTATTTACATCCACCGGATTTCCTGATGAATTGGAATACGACCAAACATAGACTGAGTCGTACGCAATCAGGTTGCCGTTTTCATCGTATTGTTTATTGACTTTAACATTAACTTCTGGTTCGTTGACAGCTACTTCCTTTACGGTTTCTTTTTTAGCTTTAGATTCCTGCGCATTGCAGGATGTCAATAACAACGGCACAAGCAGTAAAAACAATAATTTTTTCATTATCGCACCTCCTTTCTTGAATAAAGCAGGCCGGCGCTGCAGGCCGGCCCCTTAAAAAAGTGATTAAGAAATTTTAATGAGTCTGGACGGTTTTACTTTTGCCTCTTCCTTTTTCGGCAAAACAACCTGCAAAACACCATCGGTGTACTTTGCCGAGATCTTTTCCTGATCAACGGCTTCGGGCAAAGTAAACGACCGTTCAAACGACTGGTAACTAAACTCTTTCTTGGTAAAGAGTTTGGTTTTCTCCTCCTTCTCTTCTTTTTGTTCAGAAGAAATGGTCAGTACATTGTGATCCAGATTGATGTTGAAGTCACTTTTTTTCATTCCCGGTGCAGCCATTTCAACTGTAAAGTCATTCTCGTTATCAGTAATATTTACAGCAGGTATTGTTGTTCCTCTTGCCGCAACCGAAGGCAGGTTAAACATTTCGTTGTTGAAAAGGTCTCCCCATAAGGCCGGAAGACCCCAATCGTCATTTCTTTTTACAAGTTTCATGATTCAATCCTCCATTTTTTAAGTTAAACATACATTTCAAAACAGAGCATACAACTTAAGTGCCAAGCTGTTAAACTGAATTTTTGACAGTTATTTGAATAAATTTTGACAGGATTTTGAGGGACATTTATCAAGAAAAATGACATTTTTGCAGATTGCTTTTTACTGCTAAGCAGAAGTGAGCGCTTTCCCAAGCCATTTTCCTTCTTCGAAAAACATCAGTTCGCGAAAACCAAAATCAATTAAGCGTTTTTGGGCGTAATCAAAAAGCTGGTTTATTTCATTTGGGTGGTGAGCGTCGGAAGAAATCAAAATAGGAATTCCCAACTGTTGTACTTTTTGTAGTGCATAATCGTCAGGAAAAAGGCTGTCAGAGCGTTTTTTGTACAATCCACGGGTATTTACTTCTACAATTAAATCCTTTTGTTTGATGAGTTCCAGAGTTTCGTTAATTAAATTTTGATACCATTTTTCGTCTTCAGAAAAGTAACGACCCCGGTTGTGCATTTTTATTTTGTCGACATGACCAACAATATCAAAATCCTGCGATTCGATCATTTGATTGCTTTGGTAGTAAAATGTTTTAACAGCCTTTTTAATATCTCCACCAAAATATTTTTGAATGCCTTCATCGTAAATTTTAAAATCAGGGCCATCGGTAAACCAGAGTTCTTCAGAGTTATCGGGTTTCACCAAATGGACTGAACCAATCAGGTAATCGGTTTTACAGCGGTTCTTCCAATAGGAAAATTTTTCTGATACACCCGGGATAAAATCCATTTCCAATGCCCTGTAAATAGTCAGTTCTCCTTTGAATTTTAACTTTAAACCATCAATCGTTTTGATGTAATCATCAACATTTTCTTCCTTTAAGGAAAACGGATTGTCAAAGGGCAAAGGGGAATGTTCGGAAAATCCAATAGTCGATAACCCCAATTCCACAGCTTTTGTAGCGTAGGCTTCAGGTTTTTCGTAACCATCAGAAAAAAGGCTGTGCTGGTGGAGATTGTAACTGAGCATGGGGGCAAAGTTAGTAAATGTTTGTTGGCAAGGACACCAGCAATGGGGAGAGAAAAGTTAGATCACATACGATATATTTTTCATCCTACCAGAAATATTCACGTGAATTTTTACGGTTAACCAGAAATATTCACGTGATATTTTATGATTAACCAGAAATATTTATATTTTTGTAAAAAATAGATGTTATGATTATACCCAGAATTATACAAAACAGTTTAACCGAAACCTTGAAAAAAACACATAAGGTAATTATTATTTATGGGGCAAGACAAACAGGAAAAACAACACTTTCCAAAGAGCTTATCCGTCAAACTGGCTTGAAAACATTGATAATTAATGCTGATCAGCAAAAGTATATAGACGTTCTTTCAAGTAGTGATTTAAGCCAACTGAAGGCGTTAACCGAAGGTTACGAATTGTTATTTATTGATGAGGCACAACGCGTTCCTGAAATTGGAATTAACCTGAAAATACTACATGATGAGCAAGCCGGATTAAAGATAATTGCAACAGGTTCTTCCTCTTTCGATTTGGCAAAAAAAATCACCGAGCCTTTAACCGGAAGAAAAAAAGTCTTTACACTTTTTCCTATTTCACAGCAAGAATTACTATTTAATCAAAACAAATTTGAGCTTTCAGATAGTTTAAACGAATATCTTATTTATGGAAGTTACCCAGCGGTTTCAACAACGGTAAACCACGCCCAAAAACAAGAACTTATTGAAGAAATTGGCAATTCCTATCTGTTCAAAGATGTAATTGAGATGACGAATATTAAGTATCCCAACAAAGCACGTGACTTGCTGAGGTTGCTTGCCTTTCAAATCGGCTCACAGGTTTCTATCCATGAATTGAGCCGGACATTAAAGCTGAATCAGGAAACTGTAGAAAACTACATCAGGCTATTTGAAAAAACATTTATCGTTTTCCGCCTATGCGGTTTTAGCCGGAACCTGAGAAAGGAAGTCACTAAAATGGATAAATTTTATTTCTGGGATAATGGAGTCAGAAATCTATTGATCAATAACTTTTCAAGCCTGGCATTCAGGAATGATCAGGGAGCTTTGTGGGAGAATTTCGTTATTTCGGAAAGAATGAAATATTTATCCAATAATCGTATGCTAACCAATACCTATTTCTGGCGAACCTATACGGGATCTGAATTAGACTACGTAGAGGAGCGGGACGGAATGCTAACGGGATTTGAAATAAAATATGGAAAGAAAATCCCAAAAGTGCCAAAAACCTGGGCCGATATTTATAATGGACAATTTCAAGTCATCAACAAAGAGAATTATCTTGATTTTATTACATGAAATATTGTCAGCGATTATTGCTGAACCAAATTGGGCACTTTTTTATCGGCTTTCACGACTTTGTAAAGTTTATCTCCGCGGCGCACCAATTCTTTCACCGGCAACGAACAAATATCTCCTTTCACAACTTGTTGTACCGGTTCGAGTTCCAAACGTAATTCTTCAACAATATCATCATAAACACCGGTTGTAGGCCCGATGATTTTGATTTCTTCGCCCGGCTTTAAATCGTGGGATTCAATTTTCAGTTCGGCTACTCCAATCTTACTAAAATAATTGGTCACCTTACCGATATACATTTTTCGCTGGGTAGCTTGGTTTCCATAGTCTTCTGTCCATTCGCCAAACTTACTGCCCATATAATAACCTTCCCAATAACCCCGATTGTAAACTGTTGAAAGGCGTTCATTCCATTTATCAATATTTTCCTGATTATAGTTTCCAACAAACCAGGAATCAACGGCTTCGCGATAAACTGAAGCAATGGTTTTCACGTACTCAGGCGATCGTCCACGACCTTCAAGCTTCAGAACTTTTACTCCTGCGTCCAGAATGTGATCGAGCAATGCCACGGTATTCAAGTCTTTGGGCGACATGATGTATTCGTTGTCAATCTCCAATTGCTCGCCGGTTTCCTTGTCGGTAACTGTGTATTTCCGACGGCATTGTTGCAGGCAGGCACCCCGGTTGGCAGAAGAATTCAAATTGTCGAGACTGAGGTAGCATTTTCCCGAAACAGCCATGCAAAGTGCACCATGTGCAAACACTTCAATCTGCACCAGATTACCAGATGGCCCGCAAATGTTTTGTTCTTTGATGGCTGTTGTAATTGACTTTACCTGCGTTATTTCCAACTCACGGGCAGTCACCATCACATCAGCAAATTGTGCATAGTATTTCACCGCTTCGATATTTGTGATATTGGTCTGTGTTGACATATGAATTTCCATCCCAACGGAAAAAGCATATTGAATAACAGACTGATCGGAAGCAATAATGGCCGTGATTTTATTGGCTTTGGCAGCATCTACTATCTGGCGCATTTGCTCCAATTCCTTGTCATAAATCACTGTATTTAAAGTGATGTAGGTACGAATGTCGTTTTGATGGCAAATATTAGAAATCTCCACCAGGTCGTCCAAAGTAAAATTCTTTGAAGATTTGGAACGCATATTCAAATTGCCAATCCCGAAGTAAACCGAGTTTGCCCCTCCCTGAATGGCTGCCATTAAGGATTCGTAG
>QMPA01000141.1 GCA_003650365.1 Bacteroidota bacterium
ATCTTCAAAGACAATCATTTTTGAACCGGTTTTCCTGGGGGTCGAACCTTTTGTTTCCACAATAACACAAAGGGCCGCCTTTTGTCCTGATTTTTTTATTTCACCTATTTTTGAAAAGATTGTTGTCATATAAATGTTTTGAATTGACTACGGAATTTATCAATTATTAAAAAGTTACTTTTTCATTCACAAAAGTACCATTTATTTGTGTTGATATGCTTTGAAAGCTTATTTTTGGCCTTTGTTTTTTAAGAAGCACATGACAAAACTTCAAGCAAATTTACTTTTATTCCTGGCTGCCATAATTTGGGGGTTTTCATTTGTGGCACAACGTGCAGGGATGGAGTTTGTTGGCCCCTATACATTTAATGGGATTCGATTTGCCTTGGGTAGTATTTCACTTATTCCATTTGTTTACATTCTAAAAGGGCAAAAATCAAATTATCCTAAACGGGAAACAAAACCTTTGATAATAGGTGGGTTGCTTGCAGGCTCTGTCTTGTTTATCGCATCTTCTTTTCAACAAGTGGGAATTGTTTATACATCAGCCGGGAATGCTGGTTTTATCACCACATTGTATGTTATTATTGTCCCGGTATTGGGGCTTTTCCTAAAGCATAAAATTAATAGGCAAACATGGGTTGGGGTATTTTTGGCGATTATTGGATTATACTTGCTTTCAGTCAAAGGTGATTTTTCTTTGGGAAAGGGTGATAGTTTGGTTCTTATTAGTGCTTTCTTTTTTGCTGTCCATGTAATCATTATTGGGTTTTATGCTGATAAAGTCAATGTTATAAAAATTTCTATTATTCAATTTGCAGTTTGCTCTTTGTTAAGTCTGGTCGTTGCGCTCTTTACCGAGGAAATTGTATTTAGCACTTTGAAACAAGCTGCAATTCCTATTTTGTATGGAGGGTTGATGTCGGTGGGGGTTGCTTTTACATTGCAGGTTGTTGCACAGCGAAGAGCAGTTGCATCCCATGCCGCTATCATTTTGAGTTTTGAGTCATTGTTTGCGCTTTTGGGAGGATGGCTGATTTTAAACGAAGGTTTTACCACAAGGGCACTTATAGGTTGTGGATTGATGTTGGTTGGATTGATAGTTTCGCAGTTTGATTTTGAGTCACGGTTTGACTCGAAGTCAAGCCGTGACTAAGCAGACTTAAAGACCAACCCAATAAGTTTTTTGGCATTTTGATTATTTGAAAAACGGAGATTTAATTTTTCTTGTCTGGCCTTAATTTCTTCTTCTTTGAAGTCTTGCCTAAATAATTCCTTTAGATTTGTTTTTAATTCTTTCGGAGTATTGGCTATGGAACACAATGACTGTAAATCCGTGCCATTAAGCATCTTGTCGTTTACCAGGCAAAACCTTCCTTTGTAAAGAGTGTTTAACAGCTTTAACTTCAAGCCCGTTGCTTGAAAAGTTACGAGGATATTCACATGCGCATTACGGATAAGATCGAACATGATTTCATCCGATGGGTTTGGGATCAGGCTGATGTTTTTATGTTTTGATACTAAATCTTTAATCTCCTGTGGTGGGTTCATCCCTGCCACTTTTAATGGAATATCCAAATCGCTAAAAACTTCATTGATAAGATATTTTACGGCATGGGCATTTTCAGGGACTTCAATGTTGCCATTATAAAGTGCATAATCCCCTTTTCCGGTGAGGGATTCCATTTTCTCATTTGCATGGAAACTGGGAAGGAATTCAACCTTTTGCCCAGGGAAATGTTTTTGCAGATAACGAGTGTCTTCTTCAGAAACCACAAGCATCAAATCGGCATGGCTCAGTACTTTCTGGTACATTTTCAACTTCAGGCTTTCAGCCAGAAAATAGATTTTCTTACCAACTTTTTTATCAACCTTAAAAAGATTAAAATAGTAACGATGCTCAATATTACTTTCCCTGTAAATCTTAAATCTGTCCATTATCCGTTTGTCATTAAGATAAAAACAAGAATGGAGGCCTTCAAAAAGAATGGGATAATCGTCATTTATCAGCCTGTTGATCATGTCATCGGAACGCCTACTGGATACGATATAGGGCTTGGAACTAAGTGCTGAGTTTAACCCTGTTAATCGTGGATAATAATTTACCTCTTCGCAATATTTATTCAACTCCTCACTTTGCGGACGTCCTTGATATTCATAACAATGCAAGTGGATTTTAATGCCCTTTGAATGAAGTGCTTTTAGTTTATAGAACACATCGATCACACCACAATAATTAGGAGGATAGGGGATATCGAAAGCAATGATATGTAAATGTTTGTCAGGCATATTTTTTATAAACTTCTTTCAATTTTTCTTCTTCCTTTTCCCAGGAAAGTTCTTCGGCCGCAAACTTAAGATTTTCTTTCCAGATGGCTATCTGTTTTTTGTCGGAAAGCATTTCTGTAATTTTTCCTGCAATGTGTTTGGGTTCGTGATTTTCAATTGTATCCCCAATTTGATATTTCTCAATTATTCTTTTTATCTCTGTCAAAGGGGAAGCCAAAACGGGAATCCCTGCATGTATGTAATCAAAAAGTTTGTTGGGCAAACTAAAACGATAATTGATATTGGTGTTCTTGTCCAGTGAAAGCCCAAGGTCAGCAAGCCTTGTGTACTGGAATAAATCAATAAAAGACTGTCTTGGTAAAAATTGTATTTTATCTTTTAGTTTATCTCTTTTGGCCATTTCCTTTAAGATTAAAATTACATCGCCACCACCAATAATAAGTAGCAACGTGTCGTTGATAAACTCCATAGCTTCAATTAGTTCCTCGGCTCCCCTTTGGATATTAATGCCCGATCCTTGTAAAAGGATGATGTTTTTATCTTCAGGCAATCCTAATATTTTCCGTGTTTTAAACTCTGTGATTTTAAGTTTTGGTGGGATGTTCCTAACAACAATTACATCTACACCGTATTTGTCTTTGAAAGCACTTGCGATAGAATCACTTACTGTAAAAACATCTTTCAGCTTTGGGAAAATCCAGCCTTCAATACTTCTCCAAACGCCTTTTACAAATTTCCGGTTGATTACTTCGGGGGTTTCCGTAAAATATTCATGACTATCGTAAACAATTGGGGTGCGTTTAAAAAGGTGAATGAGGTAATTGGGGAGTAAGGTGTCTAAGTCGTTGGAAACAAGTAGCCCGCTTTTGTGAAACAGTAAAAAGAAAAAGAGTCGGATATTGAATTCAGCATAAAACAAAGGGCCTTTTTCAAAGATCAAATTCATGCGGTGCATTTTATAGGCACGTTCTTCGAGTGGTGGACTATGTTTTTTCTTTCTTCCAACTAATAAAACTTCAAAGCCCAATTGAGTGAGGGTTACACAGGTTTTGTTCACCCGTTGATCTGTTACCAGGTCATTTATTACCGACACAATTGCTCTTTTCAAATTCTATTCTTTTTTAAGGGTGCGAAAATAGTAATTAATACGTCAATCTTTAAACGATTTAATATATCTTTGAAACGATGGAAATTCTGAAAAACTATTCGTTAAAAGCACTCAATAGCTTTGCTATAAATGTAGATGCTAAATATTTTGCACGGGTTGCTTCCATGAAAGATTTATTGGAAGTGAAAGATTTTATTGTTAAGAATAATTGTCAATTCATGATTTTAGGAGGAGGTAGTAATATTCTGTTTATGAATGATTATGATGGAATTATTGTTAGTAATAATTTAAGTGGAATTGAAATTCTGGGAGAGGACGAAAATCATGTTTATGTAAAAGCCCAGGCTGGTGAAAACTGGGATGATTTTGTTTCCTGGTGTGTGGAAAATAATTTAGCGGGCCTTGAAAACCTTTCACTCATTCCCGGAAGTGTTGGAGCTTCACCCATTCAAAACATTGGTGCTTATGGTGTTGAAATGAAAGACCATTTTGTTGAATTGGAAGCTTTTCAATGGGAAAATAGTAAAGTCCAAGCTTATTCTTATGACGATTGTCAGTTTGGCTACCGTAACAGTATTTTCAAAAATGAACAAAAAGGTAAAGTTGTTATTCTTTCTGTTACTTTCAGATTGGATAAAAAACCTATTTTTAAAACGGCTTATGGTGCCATTCAGGAAGAAATAAAACGTATTGGAATAGAGCCGATTTCCATAAAGGCAATCCGGGATGCTGTAATTTCTATCCGAGAAAGCAAGCTGCCTGACCCTGAAGATATTGGCAATGCCGGGAGTTTTTTTAAGAACCCTGTCATTACCGAAAATCATTATCAGTCTTTGAAAAAAACTTATCCTAAAATCGTTTCCTATAAATTACCTGATGGAAGCCATAAACTTGCTGCTGGTTGGCTTATCGACCAGGCAGGATGGAAAGGAAAAAGGGAAGGGGATGCAGGGGTGCATGAAAAGCAAGCCCTGGTTTTGGTAAACTATAGAAATGCCACTGGTTTGGAAATTATTCAATTGGCTGCAAAAATTGAACAATCAGTAAAAGAGCTGTTTAATGTGGATTTAGAGCGGGAAGTGAATGTGGTATTTGGTAGTTAGTTTAACTATAGTAAAATCAAAAATAGAGTTATGAAAAAATCACTTTCATTATTATTCTCTACAATTTTAACAGTATGGTGCTAAAACATGGATGATAATATTAAAGATTATCCTGTTATGCCGGTAGCTTTTACAAATGTGAAATTTACCGACAATTTCTGGCCGCCATGATTTGATACAAACAGAAAAGTTAACATTCCTTATGATTTCAAAAAAATGTTAAGGGACTCACAGGATTGACAATTTTGTAATTGCAGAAGGTTTTCAGGAAGGTTCTTTTGTGGGGATCAGATATTGTTTTAAGGTAATAGAAAGGGTTACATACTCCTTGAATTTTCATCCTGACCCGGAATTGAAAAAGTACTTAGATGATTGGTTCCGCTGTAATTTAATGAGTAAAAGGCATTTCTCTATTTATTTGCATAGCTATGGAAAATGAAAATAACGAAGGATAGCGGAAAAATATAAATAGTGCCATACAACTTTAGTCGGAATAAAGTCTAATATTTGAATAAATAGTGTCAAGTTCAATGAGGGTGTACTTTCAATGTGTAAGAATAATTCAAGTTTGCCAGGTTCATTTTATCAAAGAGTATTACTTTTGAAAAAAAATTACAAGGAAAATGAATTCACAAACCCCTGGACAAATTTCTGTTTTTACTAAAATTAGCTTAATAGCCAATGTTGTACTTTTTGCGGTTATCGGGGTAATTTATTTAATGGAAGACAGGAACCTGGTTGCTGTTATTTTGTTTACTGCCAGCCTTTTAAATATTATATGGGCACTGTTTGCAATACCTGTAAGAAATCTTGTTTTTGCTATTTTGAATTTTATTTATACTGTAGTTGCTATTGCCATTGGAGTTGATTTTCAACTTGCCGATAGTCCATACCTTGCCATGCTTTGGTTTGCCATCGGCCTCATTTATATAATTATTGGATTTGTGGCCTTGCTTCGTAGAAAGGGGAAGTCGAAACCCTTGATTATAGTTGATGATAACGATGAAATCGAAGAAGAAATGAATGCTCTGCCCAAAGAGCAAGAACTTTAATGTTCCATTTTTAATTCCCTGTGCTTTCCATCACAAATGTGTCCTTTTTCAGAAATTTTACATAAACACCAGGGAACCATCTTTTTTTCTTCAAGAGATACCTTTGAAGGATAAAATTCGGTATCCTTATGTGCACCATCACAAAAGGGCTGATTTTCGCTTCTGCCGCAAGTACAAAAATAATATATACCTGGCTCCATATCCATTTTTTTTGGCCAGTATCCTGCTATTTTTGGTTTTTTCATAATTACAAATCAAAGTTTGAATAATTATTTGTCATCAGGAATTAACCAAATAATACTATATTTGTTCAATGTTAATTTTCTGTAAACTATTTAATTGTCACGAATAGTGTAACACAATAATATCTAATTTTGCAAACCGAATAATAAGAACATTATAACTATTATGAGTAATATACTATTTGATAAATCCCAGCTTGTGAATCTTGAAACTTCCCTTAACAAGGAGTTGCTCCGTTCAAACCGTGCTGGTTCTTATGCCAGTACAACTGTGGTTGGTTGTAATACGAGGAAGTATCATGGCTTGTTAGTCGCTTTGCAACCCCAGATAGATTCAGGACATCATGTAATGCTTTCAAATGTAGATGTTACCTTAATCCAACGGAATGCCGAGTTTAATCTGGGCATACATAACTATGGTGAAAATATTTATGAACCCGGAGGACACAAATATATCCGCAGTTTTATTTCAGATCCTATTCCTATGGTTACTTATAGGGTAGGAGGGGCGGTACTTACCAAGGAGCGTATTTTCGTACAACATGAAAACAGGATTCTTATCCGTTACAAAATTGAAGAAGCCAATTCGCCGGTTAAATTGCGTTTCCGGCCTTTATTAGGCTTTCGGAGTGTGCATTCCCTGAGTAAAAAGAATGACTATGCTGACACAACGTATCAATCTTCTGAAAATGGGATAAGAGTTCAAATGTATGAGAATTATTCACCGGTTTTTTTACAGTTTTCCCGAAAGATTAATTATAACCATCAGCCCGATTGGTATTATGAAATTGAGTACCCTAAAGAAAGGACAAGGGGATATGAGTTTAAGGAAGACCTTTATTCTCCCGGTTCGTTTGAGATATTGTTAAAAAAAGGAGATGTCCTGATTCTATCAGCTGGTCTTAGTGAAACTAAGGCTGGAAGTTTAAAAACGGTATTTGCTAAGGAGAGGAATCAACGGATTCCCCGAGATAATTTCAAACATAGTCTTACCAATGCAGCACAACAGTTTTTTATTGAGCGAGATAAAAAAACAGAAATCATAGCCGGCTATCATTGGTTTAATATGAGTGGACGTGATACTTTTGTTTCATTGCCAGGACTTACATTGCCACAAGGTGATACGGCACATTTTTTAAGTGTTACAGATACAATGATTTCAAGAATGAAAGGAGGGTTTATACCTATTACCAATGATGGAAGTCAGGTTCATTATAATTCTGTGGATGCTTCACTTTGGCTTATCAGAGCTTTACAATTATATGTGGAGTTTACAGGTGACACTAAGCTTATTTGGAAAAAGTATGGAAATGTAATCAGCAAAATCCTGAATGAATATCGCAATGGGACTTCCTTCCATATTTATATGCAAGAAAATGGCTTATTGCATGCTGGTGAGGATGATGAGGCGCTTACCTGGATGAATACTTTAATTGATGGCAAACCTGTGATAAACAGAAATGGCCTAGCAGTTGAAGTAAATGCTCTTTGGTATAATGCCATTAAATTTTATATTGAGCTGGCTGCAAATAAGAAAGCAAAGGATATTGATATCTGGGAGAAGATCATAAAAGACATTGAGGCATCTTTTACCCATGTCTTCTGGGATTCCGAGAATAAATTATTGGCTGATGTTGTGAGGGGTGATTTTAAGGATTTTTCCACACGGGTAAACCAGGTTATAGTTGCAGGGCTGCCCTATTCCCCTGTTGATGAAAATATCAGATATGAGATTTTGCAAACAGTTGAGCAGGAATTGTTAACTCCCAGAGGGCTTCGTAGTCTTTCTCCAAAAAACCCTGATTATAAAGGCGTTTACAAAGGAAATATTTTTGAAAGGGATCGTGCTTATCATCAGGGTTCTGCATTTCCTTGGCTTTTGGGTTATTTTGCTGAAGGCTATCTCAAGCTGCATGGTAAAAGTGGATTATCATTGATAAAGAAAATATATTTCGCCTTTGAAGAAGAAATGGAGGAACATGGCCTCGGTACAATTTCAGAGTTGTATTATGGAGATCCACCCCACAAAGGGAAAGGTGCAATTTCGCAGGCATGGAATGTTAGCGAATTGTTAAGGATAGATTATTTGATAAATAAATACGAAACCCAATCAGAAAATAAGATATGAAAGTTTTAATGTTTGGGTGGGAATTTCCACCCCATATTACCGGTGGACTTGGAACAGCTTCTTATGGAATGACCAAAGGCCTGTTAAAACGTGGAGCAGAGATTCTATTCGTGGTTCCAAAAGCTTATGGCGATGAAGACCAAAGGGCTGTACGTCTTATCAATGCAAGTGATATCCAGATTGACGTTCAGGATACTGAATTTCTTGAGCTGGCCAAAAACCTGACCTATATGGAGGTGGGTTCCAATTTGATCCCTTATCTCGATCCAGAAGAGTTTAAAAAGTATAGCCATGAAACAAAGCTCAGTAAAGAGCTACGGAAGAAATCCATTTATTCGAAAAAGTATAAATTCTCCGGAAAGTATGGCAAAGACCTGATGGAAGAGGTTGCCCGATACGCACTCGTTGGTGCTGCTATCGGTGCCAATAATGATTTTGATGTGATTCATGCTCACGATTGGTTGGCTTATTTTGCCGGTGTGGCCGCCAAAAAAGCCAGTGGAAAACCTTTGGTTGTACACATGCATGCAACTGAGTTCGACAGGACAGGTGAAAATGTAAATACCATTGTTTATGATATTGAGAAACGTGGGATGATGGCTGCTGACAAGGTGATGGCAGTGAGTAACCTTACACGCAAAATCGTTATCGATAAATATGGTATCGACCCTGAAAAAGTAGTTACCGTACATAATGCTATCGACCCAATTGATAAGCCTGAAGCACTAAATATTAAAAAAGCGGTAAAAGAGAAGGTGGTTACTTTTCTTGGAAGAATAACTTTTCAGAAAGGACCTGAGTATTTTGTGGAAACAGCACATAAAATTTTACAGAAAGATAAGAATGTCCGTTTTGTTATGGCCGGCTCTGGGGATATGATGAACAAGATGATATTGCGGGCAGCCAAATTGAAGATAGCCGACCGTTTCCATTTCACCGGGTTTCTAAAAGGTGAGGCCGTTGACAGGATGTTTGCCCTAAGCGATGTATTTGTGATGCCTTCGGTGTCAGAACCTTTTGGCCTTGTGCCACTTGAAGCTATGCGCAACAATGTACCGGTAGTTGTTTCAAAACAATCA
>QMPA01000142.1 GCA_003650365.1 Bacteroidota bacterium
TGACGCCCGTGCAGCATTCCATTTTTTTGCCACAGGAATCACACCAGCCATGGCTAAGAAAATTATAGGTAAAGGCTCTAAATATGCAACGGCCTATCTCGACAAAGACATGAATCCTTTAGATGGTAGCAAGACTTATAAAGTTCATGTGCCTGCAAATGTACCTGCAAAAGATTTCTGGTCTTTTACACTTTATAACAACCAGACTCGTGCCATGTTGCAAACAGACCAGCGTTTCCCCGGATTGGATCAAAATAAAGAAGGACTGAAGGTAAATAAAGACGGTTCCGTTGATATTTATTTTGGCCCCGAACCTCCAAAAGGACAAAAGAACAACTGGATTCAAACCATACCTAACAGAGGATGGAATATGTTATTCCGTGTTTATGGCCCGCTTGACCCATGGTTCGACAAAGAATGGTATCCCGGCGATCCGGAACTGGTGAAATAAAAAATAGAACTATTAGTTGATTAATCATGCTTTTGCATGATTAATCAACTTTATAAAAAATATAATCTGAAATTTAGATTAACAACGGCTATACGGTGTAAGCCATCCCCCACAGGAGTGTGCTAATTTAACAAAAGATGGGTAATCCTGAGCAATTATGCCCATTAAATCTCCACATTGGTGCACAGCACGCCTTCAGTACATAAAAATATTTAGGCATTAAAAGTCAAATCTCAAATACCGGGAGATTTGTTTTGAATATAGTTTCCATTTTAATCTCCGTTTCAGAGAATTATTTGCCAAGTAATTTTTGTACATAATTAATACATTTGGCCATCATTTAAAATAATAATCCGTGAAAAAGATTTTATTCATCCTTTTATTTCTGATTGGTGGTTATACAGTACAATCACAAGTATTAATAACCCTTTTGCTGGGCGATAAGCTGAACTCCCCTAACCTGGAATTTGGCCTTGATGGCGGTGTAAACTGGACAAGGGTTTCCGGCATGGAAACCAAGAATTTTGCCACCAAATGGAATTTAGGGTTTTATTTCAATTTTCGGTTGAAAAACCAATGGTGGCTTTATACCGGTGTTTTGGTGAAATCGAATATGGGTGTTGACAATCTAACTGATAATGACTTATCTTTCCTTCAGGCAACTATTTATAAAGACATTGATGATAATACCCAGCGAGCGGCTGGCGATTACAGCCAAAAGATGAGCACCTTTTTAGTGCCGGTACTTGTCAAGTATAAATTTAAAAACCATCTGTATGCTGAATTGGGTCCACAATTTGGCCTGACATATAAATCATGGATTGAATTCGAAGCAGATATAGAAGGAAGAGATGCAATAATAAAAGAATTCAACAAAGAAAAGTTAAACAAGTTCGATGTGGGTATTATGGTCGGATTGGGCTATACCCTTTTCAAAGGTACCGGCTGGACTTTGGGTGCCAAATACTACTATGGTTTTGTGGATGTCTATAAGGAACGGTCAGGAACAAAAAATAGTTCAATTTTCTTAAAACTGAATATCCCCATTGGTGCCGGAGAAGAAGCCCAGAAAAAGGCTGCTGAAAAAGCTGCAAAGAAGAAAGCAAAAAAATTGGAGAAGAAAAAAAAAGGGAAATAGGGATATATGGGAAATAGGGGGCATAAGGGGTGACAACATACTCAGCCCTTATTCCATTAGAACCTTATTACCTTTATTCCCCATATTGCCCTTAGACCTTTATTACCCTCCAAATAAATCAAAAATAAACAGAAAATGAAATCACTCATCAAAATCACATTCTCGCTCATAATCATATTTCTATTTGCACAGCAAAGCCAGGCGCAGTATGCTTCTAAAAAAGTAAGAAGCAAACATGAGCTTTATACTGACAGCCTAAAAAACGTAACATACAATTATGTTTTCCCAATATGGGGACAAGGGGCTTATAAAAAGGGTTTCGATATCCCATATCCCATAGGTATTATGGCTAACTATATTTGGATGGACCAGGGAATTGACATTACCAATCTGCAACTCGGCCTTAAAACTGACAATAAGGATATTCCATTAACACCAGTGGATTTTATTGAGTTTGGGGAGAATAGAAATACTTCCTATGCCTTTAATGTCAGACCCGATATTTGGGTTTTCCCTTTCCTGAATGTTTATGGGTTGTTTGGTTATGGGAAATCGCATACGGAAGTTAATCTGGTAGCACCAGTTGCGCTTAAATCAGTCGTTGATCAAAATATCACCACCGCCGGTATTGGTGTTATGGGGGCATTTGGTATTGGCCCGGTTTGGCTGTCAATTGATGCCAACTGGACATGGAACAAACCTGAGCTTTTAGATAAACCGGTTCGGGTTAGTGTATTCGGCTTAAGACTTGGGCATACTTTTACCTTTAAGAAAAGGCCCGATCGTAATATTGCCGTTTGGGTAGGGGGCATGCGAGTTAAAATGAGTACAGATACAAAAGGTAATATAGCAATGAAAGATGCTTTACCACCCGAAATCTGGGATAAAAGAGATGAAATTGTTGAAGATTACAATGTCTGGTACGCCGACTTACCTCCGGCGAAAAAAGCAATAGTTGATGCTACCGCAGTTCCTGAAATAGTTGACAGACTGGCTGCCGCAGATGGTGATGCAGTAATTAGTTATGGAATGGACAAACAAGTCTCGCAAATGTGGAATGGAGTTGTTGGCCTGCAATTTCAATTAAACAAACGCTGGCAGTTCCGCTCCGAAGCCGGCTTGATTGGCGACAGGAAATCGTTCCTAGTTTCTGTAAATTACCGCTTTTTGGGGTTTAAGAAGAAGGCTTAATTACTTCTCCCAAACAATTTAATCAATCCCAACTTCCCGGCATAAAGTGCATGATACATGGCAGGTACAATTACCAAAGTAAGGAAAGTTGCAAAGCTTAAACCAAAGATGACTGTCCAACTCATTGGCCCCCAGAAAACAGCATTGTCGCCGCCAAAATAAATGTGGGGGTCGAAGGTGTTGAAGAAAGAAATGAAATCAATATTCATTCCGGTGGCCAGTGGTAAAAGTCCAAGTACGGTTGTAATGGCTGTCAGCAATACTGGGCGCAATCGAGTTTTCCCGGCTTGCACAATACACTCTTTTGCTTCTTCCATACTCAGCTCATCATTTTCATCGATGCCCAATTCCTCTTTGCGTCTTTTCTTCAACAAACCAATGTAATCGATTAAAACAATGGCATTGTTGACCACCACACCGGCGAGTGAAATAATCCCGATACCGGTCATAATGACGATAAAGTCCATCTTAAAGGTAGCCAATCCACCGAACACACCAATGGTACTGAGCACAACACTGAACATAATAATTGAAGGCTTCACAAATGAATTGAACTGCGAAACCAGAATAATCATGATCAACGACAAAGCAATGAGCAATGCTGTTGTCAAAAATGCCATCGACTCTGCCTGCTCTTGTTGCTCACCAGTAAATTTATAGTGGTAACCTACCGGCATGTCGAAAGTGCTCATTATTTTTTTCAAATCCTCATTAATTTCATTGGCATTATAACCCTGCAATACGTTAGATGCAATAGTAATTACACGCTTGCGGTCTTTCCGGGTAATGGCACCGTAAGTTGAACTGTATTCAAAATCGGCAACTGCCGAAATGGGAACCTGAACAATTTTTCCGGAAGACTGGCTTCTAAAAGTAATGCGCTGGTTAATCAGGTTGGAAATATTGTAACGGTATTTATCATCCAGTTTCATCCTGATTTTGTATTCATTTTCGCCATCTTTGAAATCGGAAATCTCTTTTCCAAACAAAGCCGTACGGATGGCTTCGCCAATTTGTCCTGTTGAAAGTCCGTAACGCCTTGCTTTTTCACGGTCGATATTCACCAGCAATTCGGGCTTGCCCACATCCAAATCAATTTGCAAGCCTTCGATGCCTTCGATATCAGAATCATTAAATACAGCACGGATGGTATCGGTTAAATACAATAGTGTTTTAAAATCCTTACCACTTATTTCAAGATTGATTTGCTTTCCGGTAGGTGCCCCTTCGCGTTGTTTTTCAATTTCAATAATAACACCCGGATAAGCACCCACCAAATTATCAGCCAAATTGTCAAGAATATCGAGGGTACTCACGTCGCCCCTTTCTTCAAAATCAACAAAGTTGATGGTAATGATTCCTTTGTTCGAACCTCCCCCTCTTCCTGTAAAACCTTCATTCTGGCCAACTGCACCTTTACCGGTAATAGTCAATAAAGAGGAAACCAAGTCTATATTTGGGTCAAGCAATTCGAATACTTTCTTTTCAATAACATGCATAACAGAATCAGTAACTTCAATATCCGTACTGATTGGCGTTTCAACTAAAACATTAATGAGTTTTGGGTCGGAAGATGGAAAAAACTCAACTTTCGGGTTGCTTGAAAAATAAAATATGATGGTAATAAACATCAGCACAAAAGTTCCGGCGATAAGTAGGTAAGGGGTAGATTTTTTTAAACCAAAGCGGATAAATTTCAAATAAGTATTCTCAAGCCATACCAATGCAACTTTTTGAAACCACATAGCCAGTCGGGAAAGAAAGGCCAGATTTAACAGTCCGATAATGGCGAATACAACCAGCAAAGTCCCCAACCAGGTAGTCCCGCTGATAAAAAACAAAGCGGCCAACACCAACAATGAACCGGCTGCAATTAATGTAAACTTCGGGTTTGGGAGACTTGTATTTGCACCCTTCTTATAAAATACAATGAAAATTACAGGCACAATTACCAATGCAACAAAAAGAGAAGAAGTGAGCACAATAATCAGGGTGAGTGGCATATACGACATAAATTCGCCCATGATACTCCGCCAGAACAGCAATGGAACGAATGCTGCCAAAGTGGTTGCCGTTGACGAAATAATGGGCATGGCCACTTCGCCCGTACCCTGTCGTGCCGCTTCCATTACCGAATAGCCTTTGGCTGTAAAACGGAACATATTTTCAGTAACCACAATGGCATTGTCAACCAACATTCCTAATGCAAGAATCAAGGAAAACAACACGATCATATTGATGCGGTAATCCATCATTCCCATTACCAAAAACGAAAGCAACATCGACATTGGAATGGCAAAACCCACAAACAGCGAGTTGCGTGTTCCCAGGAATAAAAACAGCACCAATACCACAAATATCACCCCCATGATGATGCTGTTTTCCAGATTGGTCAACTGTTTCTTGATCATATCACTCTGGTCGTTGGTGATGGTAATGACCAGGTTTTCGGGAATAACTTTTGTGCGGCGTGCTTCTTTCAAAATGTCATCGACTTGTGCAACGGTGGACAATAGATTCTCTCCGCTTTTCTTCACCACCTGTAAGGAAACTACGGGATGCTTGTCGAGGTAAGCATAACTGTCACGTTCTTTAAAACCGTACTCAACACTGCCAATGTCGCGCAGGTAAACAATATTTCCTTTTTCACTTTTTACAATAATATTCTCGATTTCATCGGGCGTTTCAAATTCCCCGATCAAACGGATGGTGCGTTTGATTTTTCCCAGTTTGACTTCGCCTCCTGACATGGAGATGTTCTCAAACTTTACAGCATTTTCTACGTCAGTATAACTCACCTCAAGTGAGCTCATTCTAAACGGGTCGAGATTGATGGTAACTTCGCGCTCAGTAATACCCGTAATATTTACTTTTGATACCTCGTAAATAGTCTCGAATTCTTCCTTCAGGTCTTCGGCAAAATCTTTCAATTCGCTAACACTGAAACTTCCCGAAAGGTTGACATTGACAACAGGAAATTCTGAAAGGTCAATGTCTTCGACAAGTGGGTCGTCCAGTAAATCGTCGGGTAAATCTTTTTTGGCTTTATCAACAGCATCTTTCACATCCTGAAGTGCCACCTTAATATCAATATTTGTCTGAAACTCGATAAAAAGACTGGAGGCATCCTGGCTGGAAACAGAGGTCAGTTCTTTGATTCCCTTCACCGATTCAATCTCTTTTTCGAGTGGCCTTGAAATCAGGTTTTCAATATCGGCTGGAGGATTACCGGGATAGATGGTCTGCACCATCACCGTTGGGATATTGATTTCGGGAAACAATTCTTTGGGCAAGGAAACATAGGAATAAAGCCCAAAGAAAAAGGCGACGCCAATAATTAAATAAACCGTGTTTTTGTTGTTGATGGCCCAGGTGGAAATGGCGAAATTCCGAACAACTTTATTGTCATTTTTTGTATTCATGTTGCGAATTCTTAATTCGTTATCAATGTTAGGGCTCTTTCAGATTTATAATCTGAAAGTTAAAAGTTTTGGATTTTTAATCCATTTATTGCAGATTTAAAATCTGCCTCCCTATGCGTCCAGATTACAAATCTGGATGAGCTGTAGTCTGAAAAATTTATCCCCTTCGGGGAACAATACTATTTTATATATTAATCTTCTACAATAATTTATCCGCTACGCGGAAATCAAAAGACGGATATTTTTTTATCCTTTTTTTCTCAATACATAATTCGCCATAGGCGATCAATTATTGTAATAAGTTTGCCCAAAGTATAAAATACCTCGTAGAGGTTATACGAATTAGATAATGCAATTATTAATACTTTAAACCAACTAATTTACCCTCACAGCCATTCCAGCCGATACATTGCTGTAACCATCTGTAATAATCTGCTGCCCTTCTTCCAAACCCGTGAGTATTTCTGTTTTGCTTTGGTACGAAATACCCGTTTCGACATATTTTTTCCTGACTACCCAGTTTTCGCTGTTTTGCTCTGCAACGAAAAGATAATCACCTTTCATGTCTTCCTTAATGAGAATAGTAGGAACGACAATACTTGCCTGCGAATTATAATCATTAATCCGAATGTTGGCTAAAAGATTAGGCTTCAGTTTTTCATCAGGGTTCTTGATTTTTACCTGTACCACGAATGTCCTGTTTTGTTTGCTGACTACATTGCTGATGCGGTAAACAGGCCTTGTCAGGGTCAATTCTGGAAATGACGGAAAGCGGATTTCAACCATATCACCCACTTGGACTGCTGACAAATAAGCCTCAGAAAGTTTAACAGTAACATAAAGATCATCGATATTTACAATTTGCATGAGTTGCATACCCGGTGAAGCAAGTTCTCCTTCTTTCAATATTATTTGCTCAACAAAACCGCTGATTGGGGATTTAATAATCGACATATTGTATTGTGCCCACAGCGTATTAAGTTTATTTTGAAGCGATTCGTAATTGTTTTTTGCTTCAAGGTACTGCCGTTCGGAACCAATGTTCTTGTCCCAAAGTTCCTTTTGTTTATTATAGATAATTTCGGCCAGTTCGAGCTGGGTTTTCACTTCCGAAATATTTTTCTCAATAATACTTGTATTTAACTTGGCAAGTAGTTGGCCTTTCTTTACTTTTTGGCCTTCTACCACTTTTACTTCTGTAACCTGTCCGCTGGTTTCGGGGCTGATGAAAGCTGCGCTTACACTTTCCAATTCACCGGTGGCTTCAAAGTAATGCGAGAAAGCTCGTTTTTTCACAAGCATTGTTTTAACTGCTGTTTTTGATGTATGGGTTGTTTTCACTCCATGGTTTTCGGCCAGCTGCTTTTCCAGTTTCAATATCTTCGCATCAATATCTGAAATCTCACTTTTGTAATCAGCAATTTGTTTTTTTATTGCTTCCTTATCGTTTCCGTCGTTAGAGCATGAAAACAGGAAACCACTTACGATGAGAAAAATAAATATCTTTTTCATTTTTATTGAATGTTTAATTTAATGAGTTCTTGTTCGAATAATTTGTGGCCTTTGTCGCTGACAATGCCGTAAACATGGTATTTAAATATTTCTGAGAAAAAATCAGGAGAAATCATTTCTTCAAAACTGAAAGTACCCGAATTCATAATGCCTTCAATCCGCATCATATTGATACGGGCAATTACACTTTCGTCCAGATCATCCCTGTATAATCCTTCGCGCTTTCCCTTGATAAGATTATCTTGAACGCTGTCGAGAATCCGTTTTTTCTTTGCCTCCTGAAATTGTTTGTACAAATCGGGGTAATATTTTTTTAAGTCGTAAACAAAAGAAGGCTTGTGGTCTCTAATCATTTGAACCTGGACTTTATAATAAAAAAACAGCTCTTCGATTGCGTTGACCGTCATTTTCTGTGGGACGCTTAAATCAACGGATTTGTTGCGTGCTATTGATTCCATGACTCCTTTTACCAAATCTTCTTTATCAGAAAATAGCGCATAAAGTGTTTTCTTGGAAATAGACAAATGATGTGCAACATCGTCCATGGTTACACTCTTAATACCATAATTTCTGTACAGCTTACAAACTTTTTCGGCTATTTCTTCCCTTCTGTCTTTCATGGTTTATTGATTTTGGGTTGCATCTATCAGAATTAATTCAAGATCCAATCCGGCTTTTAAGAGTGCATTGATGGCATTGATATAATCTCTTTGCGTCGTTAAAAATTGATTTTGGGTATTCAAAATGTCCAGGCTGCTGGCCATTCCTTCTTTGAATTTCTCCGTTGTTTTTAGGTAGATTTTTTCTGAAATCTTCCTGGTTTTTTTCTTGTTTTGATAAACACTGAATGCATTCAGGTATTCGTTGCGTGTGGTATTGTACTGCAATTTCAATTGTGTTTCCAATTGCATTTCGAGCACCTCAACCTGCTCGTAGGCTATTCGGGCCTGTGTAACTTTTGCTTTGCGCTCGCCGCCGGAAAGTATGGGGATTTTCATGGAGACCCGAAAGGCAGAACTGTGGTACCAGCTTTGATCGAAATCAAAGAAATTCCACACATCTCGTTGCGCTTGTGTTTGAATGTTGATATTGGCAGACAGTGTCGGCATATAGGCCGCTTTCTGCAAATCAACCTGCAAATTACTCAGTTCTTTTTGCTTGTTCATCGAGATATAATCGACATTGCGGTTGTATGCAAAGGCTTGCAGTAATATATTTGATTGCTCCCATTTGTCAACCAGGTTTTCATAGTTGTCCGTTAACACAATACTGTCGTTCTCTTTTAA
>QMPA01000381.1 GCA_003650365.1 Bacteroidota bacterium
AAACTTCTTTTTTTTCTAAGGGATTAATGATTGCTTGAAATTGTTTTTCTGGCAAATCGGAAGTTAAATTGTAATTCTTGTCAGGATTTAGCAGAACTTCAGTTACTTTATCGATTGTTTCACTGAATTCAGAAATATCCTCAGGATTGAAAGAGCGAACCTTTGTGTCTTTATCAAATAATTTTACCTGTACTTCATAAAAATGTAAATTCTCGATTTTCCCAGTCCATTCAATTCTTAATCTCTTTTTAAATGCTACAGGAGCATAAGATGCATCACGCTGATATATCGTTTTTTCAAACCGGTTCAAACTGATATTTTGTATTTGAGGAAAAACATTATAAGTAAATCGGAAAAATTCCTCTGCACTTCCTTCGTACAACGGTTTATCAATATTATCGATATAAACTTTCAGGTTTCCGTTGATACTGGCTGTCCATAATCTTACAATGGCCCCTGGCCCTTCTAGATCCAGCATCAGGTATTCACCAACACCATCAGCCCCTGGTTCTTTTAATGTTTTTTCAAAATTAGGTGTTGGTTCACCTCCAAATCCGTCGGAATTAGCAAACCATCCGGGGCCGTTTGGGATTTTACTGGTCCGGTCGTAAGAAGAAAACTGTACCGTTCGGTAAAACGGTTCGGCAGTCTTCGTTAATTTTACCAAATCAACCATATCTTCAAACAATGTTCCTGTTGTTACACTGGTTTGGGCGTTCCCATCATTTAATGCTAAATAATTAGAAATAACCATTACTGTTATTAAAATCCTGATCTTCATATGTTTATTTTTTTCTTAAAAATTCAGAAAACTATTACCTATTTATTATAGAAATAGAAATTTTAAAACAATCTCTACACAAGTGAGAATTACTATATTTTCTCAAATTTCAGATAGTCAACACCTGCCATATTTCCTGGTTTAGCAAACTTATCAGCGCCAATGATTTTTATAGAGAAAGTATTTTCTCCTTCACTTAAAGTATACGTGCCAATATCAATTGGAACAACTATAACACCGTTTTCATTATAGCAGTTAATTGATTTTACAATAATTTCACCATTTAAACTTATCTGTACTTTTCCATAATTAGGTCCCTTTGTAAGATGTGCAGTAATACTGTATTTTCCTGTTTCGTTTAGAATAAACCGTGTTTTTAACTGGTGGCCAATGTCTGCTTTTTGCCATCCAAGCTGAGTATTTCCACTCATTCCATAGCCATGCAAAGTGCTGTTATGCCCTGAATCACAGGCAATAACTTCCAAGCTTTCACCTTCAATTTTGCCTTCTTCATCAACAACAGGCTTAATAACATCGGTACGTTTCAAAGCCACTGGTATTTTTACTGATTCAACATTAGGTGAGACACTACTTTTAAAACCCGGTTTAACATACCAATATGCGGTCATCGCATAATTCATTTTTGTTGCCACCCAGTGCCACATTTCCATATTCAAGCTAAACTCTTTTTTAATGGCATGGCATCTAACGATCGATAGCGCAAATTTATCGTCATTGCTGAATTCCAATTACCAGCTCCTGTTGGTTGAGCAATAAACGGATGCGTAACTTTTTTGGACGACCCCAAGCGGAGCCATAATAATCTTCGGGGCCGGTTCCAATGGACGAAGGAAAATCTTCTCCATCAACAAAAATCTTTTCATCGCCTTCTCCCCACCAGATATTTACGGTATTAAAAACAGTTATAGCATCTCCAGCATAAACTCCCTCGCCTTTCAAATCAATAAAATTTAAATCGTAATGCCATTCATCGTTATCTAGATTCTGATTCGAAGCTGTATTAACTCCATTTAGTTCGTGCCACGATACGCCAAAGTACATGCTCGACCTTTTCCATTTATATTCCGAAGTATAAACATCAAGTGCCACCTCAACATCTTGACTGCCATAATTTATTATACTAATATTTGCAGATTTTTTGAAAGGCATTAACCACGTCGCTTCCATCTGTCCATTTTCATCAACTTCAGTATACCATGTTTTTGACGAAAAAATTTGATATCCCGTACTAAAAAACTCTCCAACCGGTACCCAAACAGTCTCCTGTCCATCGAAAGAGATTTTTAAAACAGTAGAGCGGAGTGCTTGATTTAAATCCTGTGCATCAAGCTGTATTTTTATCTTAGAAATTGCTTCTCCTTTTTTTGAAACTTTTATTGAAAGAGAATCTGAAGCTGACAGTGTTTTCGATTCGTTAAATTCTTCTAAAGTTACTGTTTCAGGGTTTAATAATGTAGCCGCGGTCTTCTCTATCAACGATTTCGAAGCAATTAGATTCTCTTTTGTAAAGCTTTTAACTTTAACATCCGGTTTGTATGTTCTGTAATTAATATTGTAATATACACTTGGTTTCCACTGGTTGTCTTCAAACCTTACGGCATCACATTCATAGGTAATTTTACAATGCTTGGAATAGGGTATCGGCAAATATAAATTATGCCCACGCGCTTTATATTCAGCATCAGGAGAAACGGAAGTAGCAAGTGGTTCGGGCGCTAACAAATCTCCACTTATAATACTCAGCACATCCCCTTCAATTATAGGTATTTCATTTCC
>QMPA01000382.1 GCA_003650365.1 Bacteroidota bacterium
AATTCTATTCCCTGATACCATGGCACTGCTCCATCCTTATCATTGTGCATCATTAATAATGGAGTCTGGATTTGGTCGGCAAAAAACAAGGGGGAATTTAAAATGTATAAATCTCGCTTTTCCCATAAAGTCCCGCCGATACGGCTTTGGGTTTCTTCGTACTGGAAAGCACGGCTCAAACCACTCCCCCACCTTATACCACCATAAGCACGCGTCATATTGCTAACCGGCGCACCAGCCATCGCAGCTTTAAACATATTGGTTTGCGTTATAATATACGCTGTTTGGTAACCGCCCCAGCTTTGCCCTTGAATACCCAAATTTTCTCCATCGATAAAACTGTATTTATTGAGCATGGCCTGCGTTCCGCTGACAACACAATCAAATGCACTTGGCCCGGGGTAACCGGTTTTATAAACAATATCCGGAACAAAAATCAAATATCCATTGCTGGTGTAGTAAGTGAAATTAATAACAGAACGAATGGGTTTGGGTTGATGATAAACATTTAGTCTGTCAGCATAACGCTCGTAGAAATAAACCAACATCGGGTACTTTTTATTGGGATCGAAATTGGCAGGTTTATATAAAAGACCTGAAAGGCTGTCACCATCAAAAGTATTCCAATCAACCAACTCAACTGTTCCCCATAAATAATTTTTTTGTTGGGGATTGGTATTTGAGATTTTATTAATTTCCTTAAAGCTACTGTCAGAAACATAAAGATCAGGGTATATTTGAAACGATTCTTTTTGCCAAATAAACACTTCTGCATCTTTTGCTTTCAGGGGTCTGTGTACAAAATAGTCTTCTAAAAGAAGTTCCTGCATTTCACCATTTTTCATATCCAAACTAAAGAATCCACTTTGTTTGCTCTTCACAACAAAAGCATACAACAACATTTGATTTGGCAGGTATTGCAATTCCTTATCGAGCTTTATATACCGGAATTCAATTTGCTTTTGCCTACCCATTCCGTTTGTAAGATTTCTTGCTTCATTTTTCCCGGTCGGGTCAAACTGCCACAAATCATATCTATCGTAAATCACCAATTGCTTATCTTCAGTCCAGCCTGCCATACCATGAGGACGAGCCTCATTGGGCACATCATTTTCTTTATTGTAAAAGGCAAAATCCATATCTAAAGTCAGGTTTACAGATTGCTGATCTTTTACATTGTAAATATTCCACGAACTGTCAGCAATTGCATACCACGCCACATATTTTTGATCGGGAGACAAACTAACAATCGAGGCTACTTTCTCAAGAATTTTTTGGCGTTCTCCTGTACTTCGATTTATCAGATAATAATCACGGTATCCACTTCCATCCCAGCTAAGTTCCTGACGATATGGTTTGTTACTAAATGCTAGTGAATAATCACCTTCGGCTTTTTTATGAATGGTAATTCTTTCAATATCAGGGGAAGCCAGTTGCCTTATTACATCACTTTTCGGAAAATAGACAGCGGTATAAGTCCGCTTTTGTTCGTCCTCCAATTGCTTCAACTGATGGGGTTGTAAATAAGGATCCTTCCAGTTCCAAATATCAAGACTTACCTTTTCGTCATTTGTCAAAGTATCTTTGGGCTCGGGTTCTGGTTTAGGGGCAGTTCCAAAATAGAGTTCCGAACCGGCATCGTTAAAATACAATTTGCCATTTTTACTCACTGACCAGTCTTCTGCAATTGCAGTAGCATTATCACAACTGATACACAAAGGCTCACCCTTTTTATTCTTTAGGTCGAAATAATACAGATTAAACACTTTGGCACTTCCGGTATCTTGTGAGTAAGTAAAAGCCAGTTGACTGCCCATTTGGTCAAGTGAAATATTTTCAGACGCACCTTCCCGAAAAAACAAAGTATCGAGGATTTGCTTTTCCGTATCGAAAACCGAAACAAGAACAGAATCAATACTATCCTTTCGCATCTGAACAATTGCGCAGCTTTTCCCATTTTTTGAAAATGTATAATGTTTTACATCTTCCAACCAGAGTGAATCACTACTTATTGGATTGAAAATCAACAAACGGTCGCCAGACTTTTCTTTTGATTTTTCTGCATTATCAAGACTATCAGAGATAAGAGAATCGGGTTTACTATCTTTTGGTTTTTCTAACAAGATAGCCATCCAATCCGTCTCTCCTTCGGGTAATTGATAATTTTTAAGTTTCGCGAATTTGATTTGTCGATTGTCCTCAATCAACCAAATGCCCAACGAATCTTTGGGCAGTTTCTCTTTTTTCACCTTTTTTAGTTTTGCCGCCCGTACCGTATCGAATTGCGGTTTGATATGGTAAACCAACAACTTTGAGTTGAATGAAAACTTTGGATTTGAACCACGGAAAAGCGAATCAAGTTCTCCACTTTCAGACTGATACAGATACATCCAACCATCGCCCTTAAATGGGTTAATTACATACGAGATAAGCTTCCCTTCCGATGAAATAGTTTGTTTGGATAGTGTTTTCCAGTCATCGTAATCAGAGTGATCAATTGGTCTTTGGGTTTGGGAAAAACCTGTCCCACTAAAAACGGAGATAAATACAGCAATGTAAAAAACGG
>QMPA01000383.1 GCA_003650365.1 Bacteroidota bacterium
ATCAAGGATAACAGTGGCACAATTGTCAGACAGATTTTCAAAAAAGCTTCAAAAGGAATTCACCGGACAAATTGGAATTTGAAATATATGAATACCGGCTCGGTAAAACTAAAAAAGGACAAGTTTAATCCAACCAAAAATGTTGGTAGCGGACTGCCTGCCATCCCCGGAAAATACACCGTGGAAATGAGCATATTTATTAATGGCGCAGACAGTCTGCTTGCTGAGCCTGTTGAATTTAATGCCAAGGTATTGAACAATTCCAGTCTTCCACCAACCGACAGGAAAGAATTGGATGACTTCTATAAAAGTGTGGCCAAACTGTGGCGGGTAATGGATGCCGGTGATGATTATTTCGATGAATTGGTAACAAGAACTGCCTATATCCGGCAAGCATTGCAACAAACTTTTGGCGCTACTTCAGCAATGAAAAATCAGTCCAAAAAACTCAAAGAAGAACTGGATGCCATCGCATTCAAATTTGAAGGCACACCTGCCAAAGCCAGTTGGGAAGAAGTGCCACCAGAGCAAATGCCATTGGGAAACCGCTTCTCAAATATTATTTGGGCTTCCTGGAATTCCACTGCCGGACCCACTGCAACACAAAAAATGAATTATGAAATCCTAATGGAAGAACTACCATCTATGCTGGAACAATTAAGCACTATTGACGGAGAGCTTAAAACTTTAGAAGCAGAATTGGATAAACTGGGTGCACCGCATACGCCGGGGAGGGTACCGAAGTTTTAGAAATGAATATTGATTATTCAATATCGAATACTAAATTTTGAATGCCAGAGGTGATTGACCTGCTAAGTCGACTTGGACTTAGTAGGTCGGAATTCAGTTTAATTTGTTTTTGCGTTACCGTCCCCAATTAGTGCGAGCTTGTAGCTCGTGCTACCAAATAACACCAAAATAGAAAACAATGAACGGATATTTTGATGATGATGGCAATAAACTCAACCCGGATTTAATCCCCAAACCCGATTTGTGTTTATCCTGCACAAAGAATGAAGACCCGAATGAAGAGATTCTTTGTAACTTAAACAGACTCGACCAGGATGGTGACAGTGAGTTTATTTGTTATGCCTATGAATTGATTTAAGAAATTCAAATTATTCAAAATATCCAAAGCAGGGAATAAAACCCTCATTCAAATTGTCAATTAATTAAACGTTTTTTGGGAAGGGATTTAAAACCATACATCGAAGACCAGAAACTGGTAGCGGCAGTTGCTGATGGTAGTCAGCAGGCTTTTGCAAAAATCGTTAAAAAATACGAGATGATGATTGCAAAAGTAGCCATTGGAATGCTGGGTAACAAAGCAGATGCGGACGATGTGGGACAGGAAACTTTCATCCGGTTTTACAGATCGGTCGGACAGTTCAAAGGCGATTCATCATTGGGAACTTATCTTTCGCGCATTACCATCAACCTTTCGCTGAATGAACTGAAAAAACGCAAAAGTAAAAGGTGGCTGAGTTTTGAAGATAAATTCAACAGCCATCCCAAAACGGAAGATGCTTTTAAACAATCAGACACTGCCGAGTTGGTAAACAAAGCATTGGAGAAACTAGAATCTGAATTCAGAAGCGTAATAGTTCTGCGACTGATGCAAGGGTTTTCGACTAAAGAAACAGCCCAAATTCTTGAATTGCCATTGGGAACGGTTTTATCAAGATTGAGCAGGGCACAAGAAAAATTGAGGGTGATAATTTTGGATTTAGAAAAATAAAAGAAAGCACTTGAATTGAACAAAAAATAGAATTGTGATAAGTCGTCTGACCACTATTTTGCCCAGTATTATTAGTGGTCGGACGAAGAAGAAGTAAACCAACAAAATATAAAATGGAAGACCTAAAAAAACTATTGCTCCGTTCGTATGACGATGAGTTGAGTCCGGTAGAAAAAGAAGCGCTCGAAAAAGGGCTTTTGGAATCTCCCGAATTGAGGGATGAAAAAGCAGCCATTGAATCCATACGTAAAACATTGGGAAATTTCTCCCCTGAATTTGAAGCCGGATTTTCAGACAGGCTAATGCAGAAATTGGAAACCAATGAATCAAAAACTGCACTGCCCATTTACACTGTTTTCAAAAGGGTAGCACTTTCCGGAGCGGCAGCAATTATCGCCATGCTCATCAGTATTTATTATACCGATGGCAGCCTCAGTTTAGATGCCCTCTATGGTCTTTATGAATATGCGCCCGACGAGGCTGCTGTATCATTTTTCAATCTATAAAAACACAAGAAATGAATGATAAATTAAAATTCACAGGAATCATCATTGGCACTTTGATTATTGGATTTGTAATTGGCTTTTTAACCAATGGCCGGTTGGTAAAATCGAGGATTGACAAAATGCAAAGTTTCTATACGGAGAAAGGTGCAGATCGTGCATTTATACGGGTTTTGGATCCAACACCGGACCAGATGGAAAAAATACGCCCAATCTTACGCCACCATGCACAACAAAATCGTGAATTATTGGGGCACCACCGGTCAGAACAGCAAGCACTATTTCTGGAGTTGGAAGATGAGCTAAGGCCTTTG
>QMPA01000143.1 GCA_003650365.1 Bacteroidota bacterium
ACAATGCCAAAATTGTACTTAATGAAATTGCAGAAGCCTTTCAGCAGGACGAAGCCATCAGGATTTGGCCCCACCATTTTGATACCGGTGCATTTTATGTGATTTCAAAAAACGAAAAAGGGGAAATGGCCCAAACAATTGGTATTGGTTTCGCCATCCCCGACAGCATGATTAACGAGCCTTATTATTACCTGAGTTTTTGGTCGGCTGATGCAACCGAAGGGCTTGATGAACTTCCTTCCCTACCTTCGGGACAATGGCTGATGCCTGACTGGAACGGTGCTGTTTTGAAACATTCAGAAATATTAAAAGCGGATTCAGCAAGTGAGCAACACAAATTGGTGAAATCATTTTATCAGTCCGGAATTGAAATCTTGATGCAGGCTTTTAAAACTGGTTGAAGCACTATCAATATCTATGATACTTGAATATCTAACTCCCCTCCTCCTGAGCGAAGTCGAAGGAGAGGGCTTGGGGGTGGGTCATTTGAGAATATCTTTTCTTTGAATCTTTAATTGTTTTGACTATCCCCAAAAAAAATTACACTTAAATAAACTATCGATGAGTAAAAAAATAGTTTGGTACAAAGTATTAAATAGCAAAAAAGACTTACCCGAAAACCGCGTAATGACAGTGACCGCCGGACATAAGCAAATTGCACTTTCTCATTTCGAAGGAAAAATTTGCGCCCTCAACAACAGTTGTCCCCATCAGGGAGGGCCACTTGGCGAAGGTAGTATTGAAAACGGTATTTTGCGCTGCCCCTGGCATGGTTGGGATTACCATCCCTGCACCGGCAAAGCACCAGGTTTTGACGATGGCGTGGAGCCCTACGAAGTGAAAGTAGAAAATGGCGCCGTCTTTGTTGGCCTATTGGAAGAAGAGCCCCATCAGGAAACCATTTCTGATGTGATGATGGAAACCATGGTCAACTGGGGTGTGGATACTGTTTTTGGGATGGTCGGACACAGCAATCTCGGCGTAGCCGATGCCATGCGACGTTTGGAAGAAAAAGGGAAATTGCAATATTTTGGTATCCGGCACGAAGGTGCGGCGGCTTTCGCGGCCAGCGGATATGCCAAACTCACCGGAAAGCCCGCAGCCTGTTTTGGCATTGCAGGGCCGGGTGCTACCAATATGTTCACCGGAATGTGGGACGCCAAAGTGGACAGGGTTCCTTTATTGGCATTGTCGGGGCAGGTCAATACGCAGGTATTGGGAACCGGTGCTTTCCAGGAAGTGGATTTGGTCAAAGCTTTTCAAACAGTTGCTGATTTTAATCATGCTGTTCACGAAAATAGCAAGCACGCCGAATTGATGACACAAGCCATCAGACATGCGGTTATTAAAAGAGAGGTTTCACATCTTACTTTTCCCGATGAAGTACAGGTAATTGCAAAACCAGAAACCGAGGAAGCACAAACACCGGAAGGCAGGATTACCCCTTTCACCATTTCCCCTCCGAAAGAAATGTTAAACAATGCAGTTGCTTTGATTCGCAAATCCAAAAGGCCTATAATTATTGTTGGGCACGGGGCAAGATATTCTATGAAAGAAATTATCAAAATGGCTGTAATGATGAATACACCTGTCATCACTACTTTCAAGGGCAAAGGATTGATTCCTGATAACCATCCTTTGGGATGTGGCGTATTGGGCAGAAGCGGAACTCCCATCGCATCCTGGTTTATGAATGAGAGTGATTTGCTGATTGTTTTTGGTGCTTCTTTTTCAAACCATACAGGTATCACTCCCAAGAAACCAATTATCCAGGTTGATTTCGATCCGATGGCATTAAGTAAATTCCACAAAATTGATGTGGCACTTTGGGGTGAAATTGAGGTAACTTGCAAAATCATGCAGAAGAAATTATCAGGAAAAACAAATACACTTGACCAAAGAAAAGAAGTAGCTACCCGCTGGAAAATCTGGAAAGCTGAAAAGAACAACCGCTTAAAAGATGAGCAGGGAAAAGGGATCAGTTCCATCGCAGTTTTTGATGCGATGAACAAAACCACACCCGAAAATGCAGTAATTGCGGTAGATGTCGGGAACAACACCTATTCGTTTGGTAGGTATTTTGAATGTAAAAATCAATCCGTACTCATGTCGGGTTATCTCGGTTCGATAGGTTTTGCGTTGCCTGCGGCGATGGGAGCCTGGGCCGCTGTGAAAAATACGCGTCCGGTTTGGTCAGTTTCCGGCGATGGGGGTTTGGGGCAATATCTTACCGAAATCACAACGCTTGTCAAATACAATATGCCCATCAAACACATCCTGATTAACAATTCGGAATTGGGCAAGATTTCCAAAGAACAAAGAACAGCAACATTCGATGTTTGGCAAACGAATTTACACAACCCCAACTTTGCCGACTTTGCCAACAATTGTGGTGCCCTGGGAATCAGGGTTGAAAAGAGAGAAGACCTTGAAAGCGCCATGCAAAAAATTAAAGACCATGATGGCCCGGCTTTGTTGGAGGTGATTTGTGATGTGAATTTGATTTAGGGAATTCATTCCTTTTTTTTAGCCACGAATGCACGAATGATTGTATAAAAAAATACATTCGTGCATTCGTGGCTATTTTTTTCCCAACTGGCACGCGAATTTTCGCGTGACAAATGCGTGGGGTTTTTTTGCGTAACAATAAGTACGCGAAAAATTCGCGCATTAGTAAGTGGTTATTTCGTAAAATACAGCCCTGAACTTGTAAAATCCAATCAGTTTCAAAAAAAAATCTTTGAATCAATAAAACATTTATTTTTAGAACATCAAACCAATGAATGAATGGAAAAGATTATTAAAGTTTTTATTGTTGACGACCACGAGATATTCCGCAATGGATTAAAACTTGTTTTTAGCAAAAACAAAGAAATTGATATTGTTGGCGAAGCCGAAAGTGGTGAAGAGTTTTTGCAACTAATGGACAATATTAATTTTGATGTTGTACTGATGGACATCAAAATGAATGGGCTAAATGGCATTGAAACAACTGAACAAGCAATTAAAAAAAATCCGGACATTAAGGCCCTGGTGCTTTCCACTTTTGGTGAAGAAGAGTTTCTTCATCAAATAATTAATGTTGGGGCAAAAGGGTTTTTATTAAAAAATGTTGACAAGGAAACTTTGTTTTCAGCCATAAAACTTGTTCATGAAGGTCAGAATTATTTCTCACCCGAACTGCTCCCGTTTTTTACAAATAAATTTATCAACCCTAAAAACACTGATGAGGATATTGCATTAACAAAACGCGAACTCGAAGTATTGGAGCTTATTGCCGAAGGTCTTTCCAATAACGAAATTGCCGACAGGCTGTTTATTAGCATCCGTACTGTTGATACCCACAAAAACAACCTCATCTCCAAAACAGGTTCAAAAAATGTGGTAAGCTTATTGATTTATGCCATCAAAAATAAAATTGTTTCGATTGCCCCTTAAAACAAAGCTGTATCACTTATTAAACTTCCAATAATATGAAACTGTTAAGATTACTAACTTATGGGGTTTCTTTTAAAAGTAGAAGCCGTATAATATTTTTTATCTTCTTTTTGTCCGTCCTCCTTTTTCCTTTTCCGGCCCAGATTCAATCTGCACCATCAAATAACACTATTGACAGTTTATTGGTATTGTACAAATCAAATCCAAAGGACACTGTGTGGATTAAAGTTTGTCAGAATCTGGCTTCCCAATACTTATTTAAAGATCCCGACAGTGGTATTTATTATACTGAAAAGGCAATTGAATTTGCCACAGAGGAAAATTATCCTTTTCACATATCAAACCTAAGAAAAACACTTGGCGCATGTTATATTGTTAAAGCAGAATATGTTACTGCCGACAAACATTTGTTATATGGTTTAAAAGGCTTACAAAACCTTTATTACAATGATACTGTTAGTTATAAAGTCGTCAAGGCCCTGTCGGAAATACATACAAATATGGGTTTAAATTATTATTATCAGGGGGTTTATGAAAAGTCGATTGAGTCTTTTATAAACGCAATCTTTTATTCTGAAAAAAATGGCAACATGGACAGGCTTGCTATTTGCATAAGCAATATTGGAAATATATACCTTGAATTGGAAACCTTTGATAAGGCTCTTGAATATTATAAGAAATCAATTTTTATTGCACTGAAAAACGATGATTTAGTTGCTCTCTCTCAAAGTTATAATAACCTGGGGTACGCATATCTGAGTTTGGAAAAATTAGATAGCGCCAACTATTACTTACATAAAAGTAAAACGATTGCTGAAAAACAAAACTTTGAAAATGCACTTCCAAAATTATATATAAATCTTTCAAATGTATTTATACAAGAAGAAATTTACGACTCTGCTCTCTATTATGCACAGTTGTCATATAATGTTGCCAGCAATTTGAAGTATGTTGAACAAAAGATAGCAGCTAAATACAACCTCGCTTTTATATACAGAGTATTAAAGAAATACAAAATATCAGAGAGTTATTATCTGGAACTAATAAAAGAAACAGAGAATCAGGGAATTAGATATAAAAACAAGATACAATTGGAATTGTCGAATCTGTATGAAGATATGGGTAATTATAAAAAAGCTTTCGGCTATTCTGTTTTAAGTTACGCATCAAGAGATAGTATTTATCAGGAAGAGAGCAATAAGCAAATTGCTGAAATGGAAGCAAAATATCAATCGGTAAAAAAAGAAGAAGAAATAAAGTTACTTCAAGAAACGGCCAAGTTGAACAAGGCTACAGCAACAACTAACAGAATAGTATTTTCAGCAATAATTATTATACTTGTTCTAGTTATTGTTTTAGTAGTAATAGCCTACCGTTCGTACAAACACAAGCAATTAATCGAGCGTCAAAAAATCCGTCAAAATGCCGAACGGAAAGTATTGGATACCGTAATTGAAACCGAGTACAAAGAACGTAAACGCTTTGCCGAAGACTTGCACGATGGCTTGGGGGTACTGCTTTCAACAACCAGACTCTACATAAACGAAATTGAAGACAGCAACAAAGAAGAAAGAAAACAATTGATACAACAAAGCAATGCCATGCTCGACGATGCCATTGCCAATGCCCGTAACATTTCAAACAACATCATGCCGGCAGCATTAAAAAACAATGGTCTTGAAGTTGCGATAAAATCTTTTTGTGATAAAATAAATGCATCAGGAAACATAAAAATAGATGTGCAGTCAATTAGTTTTAAAAAGCATTATAAAAACACTATTGAAATAACCATTTATCGCATACTAACAGAAATGATCAACAATACCCTTAAGCATGCCGAAGCTACCAGCATAAGTATTTCGTTAGCCCAAAAGGCCAACAAATTGTTTATCACTTATAAAGACAATGGAAAAGGTTTTGATTATGAAAGCATGCTAAACTCAACAAAAAAAGGCATGGGGCTTGACAATACCATTAGCAGGATTAATTCAATAGGAGGGCATTGTACCATAAAAAGCAGTGCCGGAAATGGCTTTTTTGCAGGTATCGAACTTAGTGTTTAGTTTTTTTGGTTCTGCTACCATTCAATCATTTTAGCATTTTAGCATTTTTTCCTTCTACGCATTTTACCTATTAAAAATCCGCATTCTTCATAGAGCAATTTACGCAATCCCCTCTATTCCAATTCATTTTTCATAGATATTTTTGTTATTGAAATAAATCAAAAGGTAGGAAATTTGGTTTTACCCGCCGAATCGGCCTGTGGCAGAGAAGGCGGGTTATTTTTTAAACTAACAAAAACACATTATAATGAAAAAAGCAGTTTTACTATTAATCGTATTATTATTAGGCTCAGGCAGCCTGATTTCTCAAGTAGCCATCAACAAAAATGGCGATTCTCCTGATGCATCTGCAATGTTAGATGTTAAATCAACAACAACTGGTATGTTGATACCCAGAATGAGTGAAACACAACGTGCCGCCATAACTTCACCGGCTGCCGGTTTACTGGTTTATCAAAACGACAATACCGTTGGGTTCTATTTTTATAATGGTACGGACTGGATACAGTTAACAGATGCTTCTACTGCGGTACAAAAAATAAATGACCTAAGCGATGCCAAATCAGATGATAATGGGTCAAATGATGGCTCATCCGTATTTATTGGTGTTAATGCAGGTTTCAGCGATGATGCTACTGATAATCAAAACGTAGGTATTGGGTACGAAGTATTATTTAAAAATACTACAGGTAATAGAAATACAGCTATGGGGAATAATACTTTATATTCGAACATTACCGGAACTGAGAATATAGCAATAGGCATGCAAGCCCTTTTTAATAATATTTCAGGTGGAGCAAATACCGCAACAGGTGCTTATGCATTAGGGGTAAACACAACAGGAGCGGGAAATTCAGCATACGGGTTTCGATCATTGAATCTTTGCGATACAGGAGACTATAATACAGCCTATGGTTTGCAATCATTATATTCAAATAAAGGCTCATATAATACTGCTGTTGGTTACAATTGCCTTTTTTCAAAGGTTGGTGGAGACAATAATACAGCTTTAGGAAAAGGAGCAGGATACTCTAATTTATCAGGTAGTGGTAATATTTTCCTGGGATACGAAGCAGGTTCAGCCGAAACTTCAAGCAATAAACTTTATATCGAAAACTCCAATGCCGATGAAGACAACGCCTTGATTTATGGAGAATTTGACAACAATTATTTACGAATAAACGGCGAATTGCAATTGGGTTTAACTTCAGCAACAAGATATGCATTTCCAACAGCTGATGGTGGTGCAAACCAGGTATTGCAAACCGATGGAAACGGTAATTTAGCGTGGGTAAACGGCGGCAGTTCCGGATCAACAGACCACGATTTCTTTGAAGAAGGGACAACTACACCTCCTGATGATATTAATGATGATATATATACTTTAGGTAATGTGGCTATTGGTAAAAATACGGCAAATTATACACTAGATATTACAAGCTCAACAAATAACCGGGTATTAAATATTGCGAATACAAATAATGATAATGCACTACACTATAGTATTTCTGTCGAAACAAATGGTTCAGGAACAGGAGATCACGTGGGCTTAAGCAATAAATTAAATGGAACAGGATCCGGAAGCCAATATGGTTCTGAAAATTATATCTCCAATTCTTCCAATGGTGATCATATTGCCTCTTTCAACACCTGTGAAGGAACCGGGTCAGGTCAGCATATTGGATCGTATAATTCATTAGGTGAATCGGGAGCAGGAGCACAATTTGGTTCCCAGCAAGTAATTTCAAATACAGGCGATGGCGAGCATATTGGTTCTTATAATATTCTATCTGGAACAGGATCAGGAGTTCATTATGCCACTAAAAATGAGATAAATGGAGTTGGAACAGGAGATCAGTATGGTTCCTATCAAGCAGTTTCTAATACAGCTAATGCTGCCCACTACGGTTCGTATAGTAAATTAAGCGGCACAGGTACAGGTATACAAATGGGTTCAGTTCAGGAAATAAGCAACACCGGAAGTGCTGATCATTATGGTTCGTATAATGCATTAAGTGGTAACGGAACAGGGGCGCAAATTGGGTCTCAACAGTATCTTTCAAACAATGAGGATGGTATTCACACCGGATCGAAGAATATTTTGGATGGCGAAGGTTCCGGAGAACACCAGGGTTTGTATAATGAGTTGTCAGGTGCAGGAACAGGTATTCAAGTCGCTTCAAAAAATGAAATCTCAAATTCAGGAAACAATACGCATTATGGCTCTTCCAATGTTCTGTCAGGAAGTGGAACCGGAGAACATTTGGGAAGTTATAATTTGATAGCAGGAACAGGGATTGGCGCTCAATACGGTTCTCGTCAGGAAATTATTAATACAGGAAATGGAATTCATTATGGATCGCATAACACACTATCAGGAACAGGTGACGGACAACAATATGGCTCAGTACAGAATATTACCAACTCCGGTGGACAATTGCATTTTGGTTCCTATAATAATTTATCAGGAGAGGGAGAAGGTGATCATTTTGCATCCAGCAATATCCTAAGCGGAGCAGGAACAGGAAAACAATATGGTTCATATCAATTTATTTCCAACTCCGGAAACGAAGAACATTATGCCATAAAAAATGATTTGTCGGGAAGTGGCTCAGGTGATAAATATGGCACATATAGTATTATCAACAGTACTGCCGGAGGAACTCACTACGGTGTATATAGTGAGGTGCTCAAATCAGGCAGCTATGCAGCATATTTTTTAGGTGATGTAAATATAGGAACCACAACGTCTAATATGTATCAGTTTCCCGCTTCGAGAGGAACAGACGATCAGATTATGCAGACCGATGCAAGTGGTAATATTTCCTGGGTAAATACCACTTCTATTGGAGCACAAAAACTAAACGACCTAAGCGATGCCAAATCAGATAACGATGGTACGGACGATGGGTCTTCTGTGTTTATTGGGGTAGATGCTGGAAATAATGATGATGGTACAGATAATCTGAATGTTGGTATTGGTATTTATGCCATGCGTGACAATACTACCGGTGAAAGAAATACGGCTTCCGGAGATCACTCAATGTATCAGAACAATGACGGGAATCAAAACAGCGCTTTTGGTTCTTATGCTCTTGCTGAGAATGAAAGTGGAGATTTTAATTGTGCATTTGGGCAGCAAGCATTATTTTTAAACGAATCAGATGGCAATACTGCTGTAGGGGCAAATGCTTTAGCGGACAATCTTTTTGGTTCCGCAAATGTTGCATTAGGATATACGACGTTTAATAGTAATGTGAATGGAAGCAATGCAACCGCAATAGGTGCTTATGCGATGCAAAATAGTAATAATACCACAACTCCATTTGATAATAAGAACGTAGCCATTGGTTACTCAGCTTTACGTGGCTCCACAACTCCAGCCAAC
>QMPA01000384.1 GCA_003650365.1 Bacteroidota bacterium
CAAGAATCCTGTTATACTTTATGCCGGGCAAAATATTTCGGAAGATTATTTGAATGACCTTTTGGAGATTTTGGACAAAAAGGAATACAGTATAACGGTCATTTCCAAATCTGGAACTACCACCGAACCGGCCATTGCTTTCCGGGTTTTGAAAAATCATTTGGAAAATAAATACGGAAAAGAAGAGGCCAGAAAACGGATTACTGCCATCACTGACAGTGATAAAGGTGCATTAAAACAGCTATCAAATGAAGAGGCTTACGAAACATTTGTCGTGCCTGATGATGTTGGCGGAAGGTATTCAGTACTCACCCCGGTTGGATTATTGCCCATTGCTGTTGCCGGTTTTTCCATCAGGGAATTGATGGAAGGTGCGAAAAAAATGAAATCGTTTCAAACTAATAATACTGCTATTGCAAACAACCCCGTTTCTGCCTACGCTGCTGTAAGAAATGCATTATACGAATCAGGAAAGACAACAGAAATCATGGTGAATTACGAGCCCCGCTTGTTTTACTTCACCGAATGGTGGAAACAATTATACGGAGAAAGCGAAGGAAAAGAGCAAAAAGGAATTTTCCCTGCTGGTGTTGGATTTACAACCGATTTGCATTCCATGGGTCAATATATTCAGGAGGGCTTAAGGAATATTTTTGAGACTGTTCTTTCTGTAGAAAAACCGGGAAGTAAACTGACTGTCCCACATGATGACAAAAATCTGGATGGGTTAAATTATATCGCAGGAAAACCTTTACACGAAGTGAATCATCAGGCAGAAACAGGTACGACATTGGCCCATTTGGATGGTGACGTGCCTAATCTTAGAATTGAAATACCGGAAATTACAGCTGACATTTTGGGGCAACTCATTTATTTTTACGAAATGGCCTGTGCTGTGAGTGGGTATATTCTGGGAGTGAATCCCTTTGACCAACCTGGTGTAGAAGCCTATAAGAAGAATATGTTTGCCCTGCTTGGAAAATCGGGATTTGAAAAAGAAACTGAGGCCATTCGGAAGAGGATAGGATAAACTTTGTTCAAAAAGTCCTGAAGGGACGAAATGTTAATAGCCCCGAATGCAATTCGGGGTGAAAAAAGCAATATGGAATAAGCCCTGAAAGGGCGAAACAATGAATGATTAACAATATTCCCATTATTCAATGAAAAGCCTATTTCTAAATCTTGCATTCCTTGTATTTATCCTGTCATTTTCTGCTTGCTCACCGAATCCGAAAAAGGCGTTCGAAACCCTGAAACAATTAGAAGGCAATTGGAAATCAACAGGAAGCGTGATTGTATATGAAAACTGGGTACAGGAAAATGATTCTCTTTTGACCGGATATCAATTCAGCAATAGGGGAGAGAACCAACTGATCTTGGAACGTTACCGAATTGAAAGAAAGAATGACAGTATTCTGTTTGTTATTTTACGCCCTGCCAAAGCAGTTGGGAAAGACAAATTCCCTTTGGTGAAAAAATGGTTCGGTGCATTTACTTTTGAGAATCCGGCTGCCGTTTACCCCAATCGTATTTTGATTGATTTTGACAATGATTCTACTTTTGTTTTCAGGAAGGAAAACAGCAGGGGGAAGAAAAGTATTGAATTTGAAATGAAAAGATGGGAAAAATGAAATTTTTAGAATTGATAGAAAAACGGCAAAGTGACCGTAAATATATTGACCAAAAAGTTGAACGGGATAAAATTGAACGTTGTCTTGAAGCAGCCCGTCTTGCACCGTCGGCAAGTAATTCGCAGCCCTGGTCTTTTGTTGTGGTTGATGAGCCCGAATTGAGAAAGAAAGTTGGAAATAAGAGTATTGGCCCTCTAAGGAGTTTCAATAATTTTGCGCCAAAGGCTCCGGTAATTCTGGCCATTGTGATGGAGAAGCCTAAAATAATTACGGAATTAGGTGGTAGAATTAAGGAGAAAGAATATCCTTTAATTGACATCGGTATTGCGGCCGAACATTTTTGCCTGCAAGCCACTGAAGAAGGTTTAGGAAGCTGTATGTTGGGATGGTTTGATGAAAAGGCTGTTAAAGCTTTGCTCGGTGTTCCTGAGCAAAAAAGCATCCCGCTACTTATTACTATTGGCTATACTCCCACGGATTACAAACACAGGAAAAAAATCAGAAAAGCCACCGAAAAGGTGGTAAAGTGGAATAAATACTGATGCTATTTCTGTCTCCAAATACATCGAAACAAACCGTTGGTGAGGATGCCAACAATGGGAAAATCTTGTATCTCAGGTCTCCAAGTCTTAGGTCTTAAGTCTGCCAACTCTTCACAACCTCTTCAATAACAACTGGAAAGTGCGCATATTCTAGTTCATGGATTTTGGCCGCCAGACTATCCGGTGAGTCGGTGGAATCAATATCAACCGACGCCTGAAAAATAACCTGCCCTTCATCGTATTTTTCGTTTACATAGTGAATGGTGATTCCTGATTGCTTATCACCTGCTTCGATAATTGCTTCATGAACACGCGCTCCGTACATTCCTTTTCCACCATATTTTGGCAATAAGGCCGGATGAATATTTACAATTCGG
>QMPA01000385.1 GCA_003650365.1 Bacteroidota bacterium
GACTTGATGGATGTTGATGAGCAACAATTGCCTGGAAATGTGGTGACGAATGTTTTCCCCAACCCTGCTAACAAGCAATTGAACCTTACCCTAAATGCAGAAAACGCTGAAAGTATTCACGTTACTATTTACAATATTTATGGACAATTAATGTTCAATGAAACAGGCACTTCAAAACCCGGCATCACGCAAAAAAACATCAATATTACAAACTTTCCAAATGGAACTTATGTGGTAAAAATTAGTGTGGATAGCAAGATTTTTAACCATAAAATCGTGAAGACAGATTAGCATCTTATTTTTTATGGCAATTGATAGCTGCGAATGCGCGAATAAATAATCGTGCATTCGCGGCTTTTTTCTACGTACTGGGTTAACTCCACTAGCGCGAGTCTTAGCGTTAGCTTGTGTGTTGGCTACGCACTGGATTAAGTTTGCAACTTAATCCTTAACTCTTTAATCTCCTTAACCCTATTCCTTTCTAATTCTTAGTATTGTAAGTTTGCGTCACAGACTTAAAACTAGGGAATACGCAAAGATTTATTCGTGCATTCGCGGCTATTTTTCTACTATTTTTGCACTTCAAAATTAATGCACAAAAACATGGAAATTCCCAGTAAATACAATCCGGCCAAAACAGAGGACAAATGGTATGCCTATTGGATGGAGAAAAACTATTTTCATTCAGTACCCGATGACAGGGAGCCTTATACGATTGTGATTCCACCCCCCAATGTTACTGGTGTTTTGCATATGGGCCACATGTTGAACAATACTTTACAGGATGTATTAATCCGCCGCGCTCGCATGCAGGGAAAAAATGCCTGCTGGGTTCCCGGAACCGACCACGCTTCTATTGCTACTGAAGCCAAAGTGGTGAACAAATTAAAGGAAGACGGCATTGACAAGGCCGACATCAGCCGTGATGAATTTATGGCCCATGCCTGGGAATGGAAAGAAAAACATGGCGGCATTATCCTCGAACAACTGAAAAAGCTCGGGGCTTCCTGCGATTGGGAACGGACAGCTTTTACCATGGACGAATCTCTTTACGAATCGGTAATTGATGTTTTTGTTGACCTCTTCAATAAAGGATTGATATACCGTGGAATCCGTATGGTGAACTGGGATCCCAAAGCCCAGACTGCTGTTTCAGATGAAGAAGTAAACCACAAAGAATTACAGTCGAAACTTTACTATTTGAAGTATCAGGTTGAGGGTGAAGACAGTTTTATTACGATTGCGACTACACGTCCTGAAACCATTCTTGGCGATACCGCCGTTTGTGTACATCCCGAAGACGAACGATTTATTCCCTTTCATGGGAAAAAAGTAATTGTCCCACTGGTAAACCGTGCAGTTCCGATTATTCAGGATGAATATGTTGACCGGGAATTTGGAACGGGAGCACTGAAAATCACTCCTGCCCACGACATTCATGACTATGAACTGGGAATGAAACACAAACTCAAAACCATCGACATTTTTAATGATGATGGAACGATGAGTGAAAAAGCTGAATTGTACATTGGCAAAGATCGCTTTGCCGTTCGCAAAGAAATTCTTGTGGATTTAGAAAAATCAGGAAACTTTGAAAAAGCAGAAGACTACATCAATAAAGTTGGTTTTTCGGAACGTACAAATGAAGTAATCGAACCCAAACTGTCTTTGCAATGGTTTCTGAAAATGGGTGAAATGGCCAAGCCGGCTTTGGAAGTTGTAGAAAATGACAGCGTTCAGTTTCATCCCAAGAAGTTTAAAAATACTTATCGCCACTGGATGGAAAATGTACGCGACTGGAATATTTCGCGACAACTGTGGTGGGGACAGCGTATTCCTGTTTACTACCTTCCTGATGGGGAATTTGTGGTTGCCAAATCGGCGGAAGAGGCACTGAAACTTGCTCATGAAAAATTTGATCCTTCACTTCGGATAGCTGATCTGAAGCAAGAAGAAGATGTATTGGACACCTGGTTCTCCTCCTGGTTGTGGCCCATTTCTGTTTTTGATGGAATTCGTTTCCCTGACAATAAAGAAATCAATTACTATTATCCCACCAACGAATTGGTGACAGGCCCTGATATTATTTTCTTTTGGGTGGCACGGATGATTATGGCCGGGAACGAATACCGCAAAGAAATCCCGTTCAAGAATGTTTACTTTACCGGTATTGTGCGTGATAAGCTGGGGCGAAAAATGTCAAAAACCCTGGGCAATTCTCCCGACCCCATCAAACTGATGAACCATTACGGTGCTGACGGTGTGCGCATCGGCATGTTGCTAACAGCTCCTGCCGGAAACGACTTGCCATTTGACCCGGCACTTTGCGAACAGGGACGTAATTTTTCCAACAAAGTTTGGAACGCCCTGCGACTGATTAAAGGATGGGAAGTCAATGAGAAAATTGACCAACCCGAAAGCAGCAAACTGGCTATTAAATGGTTTCAGACACAATTGAATAAGACACTTGCCGGTATTGAAAAAAACTTCGATGATTATCGAATTTCGGAAGCACTGATGGCAACCTACAAATTAATTTGGGAC